>JAICYF010000003.1 GCA_025934355.1 Acidothermaceae bacterium | reverse complement strand
GTAATCAGAACGTGCAGATAAGTTCCGTACAGACGGGTCAATGGGTGCGCACAAACGGCACCTCAAGCCTCCGGGCCGACTCATCTCTTGCTCCCTCGTACGTGCTGTACCACCAGTAGACGCGCCAATGCGGGTGCCCGCCCAGTGGTGGTGGGCACCCGCAGTGTGCGAGGCATGTCGCACGCCCGAACCCGCCTACGACCCGTGCTGCGTCGTTACCCCCGGGACGTTGGTGCTGCGGGAGACGTGTTCGAACTCTTGGTTGCTCCTATGAGCGCAGCCCCGGCAGCACCGACTCGCCGTACGTGCGAAGCTTGCCGACCGGGTCGACGCCCGACACGTTGATGACAGCCACCGTTGTGGTGCCCATTGCGCGAATCGCCTTGAGCTTCTTGACGTGCGTCGACGGGTCGGACGACAGGATTCTGATTATCGGCTGGTCTTTCGGCGCGGGCCGAAGCGTCGTCCGCTTACCGTGGAGGCATGCCCGGAGATGCTGACATCGCGGCGGTGGCGAGCGTGCTTGCCGACCGCAGCCGGGCGGCCATCTGCCAGGCGCTGCTCGACGGGCGGTTTCGGACCGCCGGCGAGTTGGCCCAAGCGGCGCGGGTGGCACCCTCGACGGCCAGCGAACACCTGGCCAGATTGCTGGCCGGGGGCTTCGTCGAAGTGACCCGCCAGGGTCGGCATCGCTACTACCGCCTCGCTGGCCCGGACGTCGCCGCGGCACTCGAGGCGCTCGGCGCGATCGCCCCGACGAGCCCTGTCAACAGCTTGGGCGAGAGCAGAGCGGGCGCCGACCTACGCGTCGGGCGCACCTGCTACGACCACCTCGCCGGGCAACTCGGAGTCGCGGTCACGGAAGGACTCGTGCGTACCGGCGTCCTCAACACCGACCTCGCGGTGCAGGACGTCGCGCCATTGGAAGCGATCGGGGTCGCGTTGCCGCAAGGTTCACGTCGTCCGCTCGTTCGGCCTTGCATCGACTGGACGGAACGCTGCTACCACGTCGCGGGCGCGATGCCGGCCGCCGTGACGACGGCGTTCTTCGAGCGCGGGTGGATCACGAGGGTCGGTCGCGGTCGCGCGGTAAGGATCACCGACCGCGGACGCGACGAGTTGCGCTGGCTTATCGACGAATCGGCCGCCCAGCAATCCGCGTGACACAGTCACCCGCCGTGCTGGTGACGTTTTCTCACGGAATCCGGTAGTGAACGTCACCAGAACATGTGCGGCTAGGCCGCGACGAGCTCTTCGTTCGTTTGCTCGAACGACGCGAGGTGTTGCCACCGTGGCAGCAAGAGCGGGGTGCCCAGCACGATCAGGCCGGCCACGCCGATGGCCACACGCACGCCCGCGAAAGCGGCGAGCACGCCCCAGATAGCCGTGAGCGCCGCGACGCTGCACTTGCTGGTGATCGTCCAGGCCGCAAGCGTTCGGGACAGCCGATCGATCGGTGTCTGCTCAAGCCGGTAGGTCGCGAACACCGGGTTGAACACCGCGCACGTCGTCACGAGCCCAAACTGGACGAGCGCGACGAAGACCACGCCGGCCACGCCGCTCGGAATGAACGCGAGAGCAACCGGCCAGCACGCGCGCAGCCCGCCCGACCACCTCAGCACGCGGTGACTGCCGTACCGCGCGGACAGCCCTCGGGCGGCGCGCGACCCGAGCAACCCCCCGACGCACGGCGCCGCGAACGCGATTCCGTACTGCCACGGCGCGATGCCGAGTCGGCCCAGCATCAGCACTGCGATCAGCGGGGCGGTCGCCATGATCAAACCGTTGAACACCATCGCGTTGGCCAAGAGCGCGCGCAACGCGCGATGTCGCAGGATGTAACGCCACCCTTCAAGCACCTCGCCGCGCGTTCGGCGTTGCGACACCACAGGGCGCGGCTCGCGACCCGGAATTGCGGTGATTCCCAACGCTGAAAGCAGGTAGCTGACCGCGTCAGCGATCATCGTTGTGACCGGCCCGAAGACGCTGATCAGCGCACCTCCGACGGGCGGTCCGACCATCGTTGCCGTCCACGTCGTCGATTCGAACCGGGCGTTTGCCTGGAGCAAACCCGACTGCGACACCAGTGATTTCAGATAGCTGCCGCTGGCCGCCCTGAAGCAGATGTCGCCGGCGCCAACGACCACGGCCACCACCACGAGCTGTCCGAACGTCAGCCGGCCAACCGCGTACGCGATCGGGATGCTCGCCAGCGCCGCGAACCGCACGCCGTCCATCGCCACCATGACGCGCCGCTTGCGGCAGCGCTCGACCCACGGACCAAGCGGCACGGCGACGATGGCCGCCACCGCTAACCCGGCCGCGGCGAGCAGTGACACCTGCAGCGGCCGAGCGTGCAAGGCGAGGATGGCCACCATCGAGAACGCATCGAAGGCTAGCCAGGTGCCCAACGTGCTGACCGCGAACGCGCCCCACAGCCACCCGAACGGCGATTCACGCAAGCCACGACGCACCCGCACCACGATGCTGACCGCAACCTGCCCAGGGCCAGTCGACACGCCGGACGACGCGAGGCCGGTGCGGTGGGGCCCGCCGCCGTCACCGCGACGTTCAATCACCCGGAGAACGAAAGTGGAGAGACTCTCGTCTCTCCACTTTCAAGCTATAGCGCACCAGGGGTCTTGCCGCAAGACCCTGGTTGTGGCGCACAATCGCCGTCCGGCATTTTGCAACAACGAATTGACGGGGTGTGCCTGTTGTCATCGATTTCCAACCTGAGCGCATTCGCGCTTCCGCACCGGCTGGTCGCCAAAACCGACCCGGCGATGATCGCGGTCGACGAGCAGCGTTTCGCGGCCATCGCTGCAACCCTTGAGCACACGATCACCGAGTTGTCAGAACGGCTCGACGCCGAGCGCAGAACTCCCGGCGGCATCGGTCAAGAAGCCATGGATCGGGACATGGAGATCCATCGGCTCGCCGCGCGGTTGCGGTTGCTGCGACGCTTCGGCTTAGACCTTTGCCTAGGCCGGATGGTCCTCGTCGACGCCGCGGCGCCGACCTACATCGGGCGACTTGGTCTCACCGACAGCGCGGGCCGGAGATTGCTTCTCGACTGGCGTTCTCCTTCAGCAGCGCCGTTTTTCGCGGCCACGCACGCGAATCCGATGGGCTTGGTCAGCCGTCGACGGTACAGATGGACCCTCGGCAGGATCAGCGATTACTGGGACGAGGTCTTCACCGCTGAGGGCTTTGAGAACAACGCGGCACTTGACGATCAGTCGGCCTTCATCGCGAGCCTTGGCGGCAGCCGGTCCGCGCGAATGCGCGACGTCCTCGGCACCATCCAAGCCGACCAAGACGCTGTCATTCGCGCCTCGTCGCAAGGTGCGCTCGTTGTCGAGGGCGGTCCCGGCACGGGCAAGACTGTCGTCGCGTTGCACCGCGCCGCGTACCTCCTTTACGCCGACCCGCGACTTGGTCACCACCGCGGGGGAGTGTTGTTCGTCGGTCCGCATCAGCCGTATTTGGCTTACGTTTCAGACGTTCTGCCGAGTCTTGGCGAAGAGGGCGTGCAGACCTGCACGCTGCGCGATCTGGTCGCTGAAGGCAGTGACGCGACGGCCGAGTTGGATCCGGCGGTTGCGCGGTTGAAGGCGTCCGGCGAGCTGTTGACCGCGGTCGAGTCCGCGGTGGCGTTCTACGAGCAGCCGCCCGCTAAGGCAATCAACGTCGAAACCGACTGGTGCGACGTCTCGATCAGTGCCGACGATTGGGTTGAGGCGTTCGACGCTGTCGAACCCGGCACACCGCACAACGAAGCGCGTGAGCAGGTGTGGCAAGCGTTGCTCAGCATCCTCATCGACAAGATCGAGAGCTCGGACGACGAAGAACTGCCAACAGCTGAGTTCCGGCGGGCATTGGCGACCGACGCCGAGCTGACGGCGTCGTTCAATCGCGCCTGGCCGCTGCTCGAAGCCGCCGATGTCGTCGGGGATTTGTGGACGGTGCCGGCCTATCTGCGCAAGTGCGCTCCCTGGTTGAGCGCGGATGACGTCACGCTGCTGCAACGGTCAGATCCTCGCGCGTGGACGACGTCCGATCTGCCCTTCCTCGACGTCGCCAGACAGCGCCTCGGCGATCCGCAGATGGAACGGCGCAAACGGCTGCGCGAGGCGGAGTTGGCGTCGGCGAAAGAGGAGATGAACCGGGTCGTCGAGCATCTGGTCGCAAGCGATGACTCCGAGATGCTCGTGATGTCGATGCTGCGTCGGCCCGACCTGCAGGATGCGCTCGTCGACGAGGCCGCGCTGCCGAGGACGATCGAGCCGGACGCGCTGGTCGGCCCATTCGCACATGCGGTCGTCGACGAGGCGCAAGAGTTGACCGACGCCGAGTGGCACATGCTGCTGACGCGCTGTCCGTCCCACAGTTTCACCGTCGTCGGTGACCGCGCGCAGTCCCGTCACGGGTTCACCGAGTCGTGGCACGACCGGTTGTCTCGCGTCGGCCTTCACCAGATTGCGGCCGCCACTTTGACGATCAACTATCGGACTCCGCAAGAAATCATGGTCGAGGCGGAGCCCGTGATCAAAGCCGTGCTGCCCGACGCCAACGTGCCGACATCGGTTCGGAGCGCTGGCGTGCCCGTCTTCCACGGCACGACTGCGCAGCTACCGTCCATCGTTGACCGGTGGCAGCGCGAACCCGCCGACGGGATCGCCTGTGTGATAGGCGATCCCGGGTTCTCGGCGACATCACGCGTTCGATCACTCAGCCCGGAACTGGCCAAGGGACTGGAGTTTGACCTCGTCGTGCTGGTCGACCCGCAATCGTTCGGCAGCGGGATCGAAGGCGCGGTCGACCACTACGTCGCGATGACGCGCGCGACGCAGCGACTCGTCGTGCTCACCAGTTCGTGACTACTGGACGACGAGAAGCGTGTTGCCTTCAGGGTCGCGGAACCAGAACATCGGTGGTACGGGGCCGCTCATGCGCATGATCTCCGCGTCGACGTCGACGCCGCTGTCTTTCAACTGCGTGTAGTACGCGTCGATGTCGTTGGTCTGCAAGGTGATCCCGGTCTCGCGCTTGCCACTGCTCCCGCCTTCGGGCGGCGGCGCGAGCGCGATCGTGGTCTCCTGGTTCGGCAGGCCAACCTCGACCCAGCGGTACTTGTCGCCGAACGGCAGGTCAACTCGCTTTTCGAAGCCGAGCGTGTCGACGTAGAAAGCGATCGCGCCGTCTTGGTCGGCCACCGGGATCACCACGTTGGCGATTTTGCTCACCCTTGCGCTGCTTGCCATGACGTTCTCCTTCGACCGGTCATCGTGTACAGCCTCTATGACGACGGCGGCTGGCGGAAGTCATCGGTTCGCCGTTAAGCCGAACGTTTACGCCCGACGAGATGAAAGACGCGGCTGACCGCCCGGTAGGGATCACGTCGGCTGGCCTCCAACTCCACCGCGGCGGTCGCAGCCACTTGCTCGGAGTCAGATGGATCAAGCTGTGCGCCCCCGAACTCGAGCCAGTCGACGAACAACCAGACGCCGTACCAACGCACCGGCTCGACCTGGCGTTGGCGCATCAGCTGACTGATCTCGTCAACCGTGTCGGCCCGACCTTGCACTCCAAGCACGCCGATCTCGGTTCTGGCGTCGAACGAGGCAAGCGCGTCACCCCATCGGCGTTCGAGTGCCGGTCGCACGGCTGCCGCCCGCGCATTTCCGGTCATGATCGAGACGACGCCCCCGGGCGCGGCGCACTGACAAAGCTGGTTGACCATCGGTGCGGGTTCATCGAGGTAGCCGAGAACACCGTGGCACAGCACCGCGTCAAACGGCTGGCCTTCCGTCGCGGCGCTGGCGTTCTCGCCGTCCGCCTGAAGAAAAGTCACTCGACGCTGAGCGTCGGGCGACAGTCGCTCGAGTCGTTGTCGCGCTTTGCCCAGCATGGTTTGAGACGGGTCAAGCAACGTCACCTGGTATCCCAGTTCGGCGAGCGGAAACGATTGATGACCCGCGCCGCCGCCGACGTCGAGCACTCGCGCGGGCGCCGGCGGCAGGTGCTCCATCAGCTGGTGGTGCATCACGTAGGTGCGCACATACCCCTTGACCGAGGCGTACGCCTCGTCGGCGAATCGATCGGCCAAGCTCGCCCACGCGTCGTCAGCCATCGCACCAAACTAAGGCCAATTCAGCAGAACAACCCCCGAGGGTGGCGGTCGTCACAATGGGTACGGCGAGAATCATCGTGCGAAACAACCCGAGGAGAAGGAGCAGCATTCTGCGAGGCGCGGTCTTGCATGCGCCGGGCGACGTCCGGTTTGAGGAGCTTGCCGACCCGACAATCGTCGAGCCGACGGACGCGATCGTGCGTGTCTCGGCGACCTGCGTCTGCGGTTCTGACCTATGGAGCTACCGCGGTGTCAACACCGTGTCGGAGCCCTCGCCGTTCGGGCACGAGTATTGCGGCGTCGTCGAAGAGGTCGGTGCCGACGTCACGACAGTGCGGCCTGGGCAGTTTGTCATCGGCTCGTTCTTCGCGTCTGACAACACTTGCCCGAACTGCCGTGCCGGCTTTCAAACTGCCTGCCAGAACCGCGAGCCGGTCGGCGCCGGCCAAGCCGAACTGATCCGCATACCGCTGGCTGATGGCACGCTGGTCGCCACCCCCGATATCCCGGACGACGATCTGCTGCCGAGCTTGCTGACATTGTCAGACGTGATGGGCACCGGCTGGTTCGCCGCCGTCGCCGCGAATGTGCGACCCGGCATGACCGTGGGGGTTGTCGGCGACGGCGCCGTCGGGTTGCTCGGCGTGCTGTCTGCCGCGCGTATGGGGGCGCAGCGGGTCATCGCGATGAGCCGTCACGAACAGCGGCAAAAGCTGGCACTCGAATTCGGCGCCACCGACATCGTGACCGAGCGCGGTGACGACGGCGTCGCGCGGGTCAAAGAGCTCACGGACGGCGTTGGGGCAGACGCGACTTTGGAGTGCGTCGGAACCGACGAGGCGATGACGCAGGCGATCAAGTCGACGCGAGCTGGCGGCCACGTGGGTTTTGTCGGTGTGCCGCACGGGGTGAACATCCCGGGCACGCTGCTGTTCCGTTCGCACGTTGGGTTGCTCGGCGGTCCAGCGCCCGTGCGGCGGTTCTTACCGGAGCTGATCGACTTGGTGTTGCGCCGCGAGATCGATCCCGGAAAGGTCTTTGATCTGACGCTCCCGCTGTCGGAAGTCGCCACCGCGTATCGCGCCATGGACGAGCGAACCGCGATCAAGGCGTTCCTGCGCCCCTGAACTGTTCTGTCCGTCGCAGTTGTCGGCGCCGGCTGGCAGGATTCCGGCATGGCGATCTCATTCCAGTGCACATTCGACGCTGTTGATCCGCACGCGCTCGCGCAGTTTTGGGCATCGGCACTTGGCTACCAGGTAGAAGACGCCGACGATCTGTGTCGTCGCATGCTCGACGCCGGCTACGCCACCGATGCCGATGTGGAAGAGGTGGCCGGCCGCTACCGATGGCGAGACGCCACCGCGCTGAGCGATCCCGACAAGGCGGGCCCGCGCATCTACATTCAGCGGGTGCCTGAGCCGAAGACCGCGAAGAATCGCTTCCACCCCGATTTGCGAGTAGGCGCTGATGCGCGAGACACGGAGGTCGCTCGGCTCGAGGGCCTCGGCGCGCGGCAGCTATACGAAGGCGACCAAGGCCCGGTGCATTGGGTCACCATGGCCGATCCCGAAGGCAATGAGTTCTGCGTTGCGTGACGACGACGCCCGCTAGCGGTCGACACCTACATCTTTGCGTGCTGGTCTACGAACCCTTGCACGGTGCGCCACCAAACTGCGGCGTTGGACGGCGAGAGTATCCAATGGTTTTCGCCGGTGAACTGCAAAAAACGGTGCGGTAAGTCGGAAGGCTCGCCGTCGTGATGGCTCACCAGATCCCACCACAACCGCAAAGCCTCGCTGATCGGCACCCGGTAGTCGCGATTTCCATGCACCACGAGCATGGGTGTCGCAATGCGGTCGACGAAGTTGTGCGGCGAGTTTTCCGCATACCAGTCGGGATATGCGGCTGGAGTCTTGAACAGCCTGGTCTTCCACGCGGCGCCATCGGTGGTGGTGTGCTGTTGGTCTAGCGCCCACAGACCCGCGTGGGTGACGATCGCCTTGAACCTGTCGGTGTGTCCAGCGATCCAGTTCGTCATGTAGCCGCCGAAGGAACCGCCGAGACACGCGACCCTGTTGCCGTCGAGGTCGGGCCGCTGCAGCGCCTCGTCGAGCGTGGCCTCGACGTCCGCCCACACCAGCTGTGCGCGGTGCGGCCACGCTCGCGCGAGCCAGTCGTGGCCGTAGCCGGTCGACAATGCCGGATCGGGTAGGACGACGGCGTAGCCGCGAGCAACCGCGACCCATGGGCACCATCGCCAACTCCACGCGTTGTGAGAGCTGAACGGGCCGCCGTGAATCCACACCTGCACCGGAACCGGCGCGTCCGCGCCGGCGTCGTCCGATCTGTCGGGCAGGCAGAGCCACGCCCCGACCGGCACGCCGTCGGGCCCCTGGGCGGTGAGCCGCTCTAGCCGGCCAGGCAAGGAGAGCGAAGGGGCGGGTGAGGGCATCGGGGTGACGGTGACCGTGGTTTCGTCGTTGACATTCGAGACTCGCACCGGTTGTGGTGGTGCGTCGACTCGTGATCGCAGCGCGAAAAGCGAACCGTCCTTCACCGCGGACAACGACGAGTAGATGGCGTCGGCGAGCAGTGTGCGGGGCGTCGAGTCACCGCGATGCCAACTGGCAAGACCGCCAGCCCCGTGCAAGTCACCGCTGATGAACAGGGTGGTCGCATCGCTCGCCCATGCGAGCTCGTTCGGGTAGAGGTCGCCGGTGTCTATGTCGTGGATGTCGCCAGTGTCGAGTTGGAATACGCGCACTCGATACGTCATCGGCTGCTCATGATCGCCGTCGGTCGTGTAGATCGCGGCCAGCGTCGTGCCGTCGCCCGACAGAGTCGGAGACTCGTAATCACCCGCATCGTCCTCGGCGAGCACCGTGAGCTGGCGTGACGACATGTCGAAAAGTGCCAACCCCGTTGGCAAGTTCCCGCCACGACGACGCCGCTTCCAGGTCAACGCGATACGCGAGCCGTCATCGCTCATCGAAACGGTCGCGTTGAGGAGGTGTTCTCGGACGTCGGGCAGCAGATCGATCGCGTCGTGATTGTCGCCCATATGGTCGAACCCGAAGAGCTTCGGTATCGCGTCGTTCAGCTCGTGATCCCAATAACGGATGGGAAAGCCATCGTGAACGATGGCGGTGAGCTTGGACTTGCGGCGCACCTCCCGGCGCTCCTTGTCGTCGTCGGCGCCACTGGAGTCGATCAGCCGGCTGCCCAACGCGACGATGACGCCTTTTTCCCGCGACACGACCGGGTTGCTCAGCCCTCCAGGCGTCGTTGCGTAAACCGTAGGTTCTCCGCTGAGCGGCAACAGCCATAACGCCGATTCGTCTTCGACCTGCTCGGGATGCGGTCGGCTTGAGACGAAGAGCACGCTGCCGTCGGGCATGAGCGCTGGCGTCGTCTCACCTTTTTCCGACCAGGTCAGCCGGTGCGGCGGCAGCGAGCCCGCGGGATCGACGGCCCACAGCGACGTGACATAGCGTGCGTTGTCACTATCAGGCTCTTGACAGGTGACGATCAGTCGCTTGCCGTCAGGGGTCGCGACCAGCCCGGTGACTCTTCGCGTCGAGACGAACTGTTCAACGTCCGCGAAATCGACCATGCAGGCCAGTCTCTCAAATCCGGATGACCTGCCCCGTCTGACGACGGCGGTGCCGGCTGCCTCTTACTCCAGCAGCTGGCGGCTGACCCGAGTCGGTTCGCGACCGGCGAGCAACCAACCACCGCAATAGGCCAGGACTGGAAGCCCGACCAAGATGGCGATGAGATCGACGACGGGCACCCGGCCCAGGGGCGTCAAATCGCTTCGGTACCAGGCAAGCAGCGCCGCATAGGCACCGGCGGTTCCCATCACTGCGCCGAGGAACGCGAGCGCTGCCGACGTTGCGCCGGTCAGCGTTCGGCGGGTTGTGCTGCTCGCGCCAGTCGCGGCTAGTGTGCGAACCTCGGCGGCTGATTCGCTGCGGATCAAACCTACGGTCATAGCAAGCACGCCGAGGGCTAAGAGCATCCCGACCCCGGTTGCCCCGTTTCGCAACGGTGCAAGGGAACTCGCCGGGTGCCGTGTCTCGACGTAGAGACCTGCCCTAGCAGCCGTGGTGGTGGCCAGATCGGTCTGTGCTTTGGTCAAGGGGTGGCTCGTCTGGAGCAGCCACCCAGCCGGCAGCGTCGTTAAGCCGAGGGTTTGCATCGCGTGGGGCGTGAGGAGAGTGACGGCGCCTGAGCTGTTAGCCGGTAGCTTGCTCATCACTTGGACGACCGGGGTGGTGATCTCATCGCCGCGCTGGGTGCGTTGTGCTTTCGTCGCGTTCGGTCCAGGTGTGTACGGATGGAAGATCTGCAAACCGGCGAGATCGGTCCGCGACGAGATGATGTCGGCGTCAGAGTCGATGTCGGTGGCGGCAATTCCGTAGCGGGCGAGGACCGCGGGGATGGCGACGTACATAGCCTGCATGTTGGACATCTGCACGCCACGTCCCTTTTGCGTGATCTTTGCGAGCACCGCGGTCAAGTATCCCGACGACTGGCCGCCGACCGGGCCAGCCTGTCCCGGGGTGGTTGTCGTGGCGCCGCCGTCGCCGTTGAGTGAAACGGGCGCGCTGTGGGCGTCATAGGCTTCGTCCAACTCCAGCGTCGACGCGTGCAAAGTGGCTGCTAGCTCGTTGACGCCGCTCACAGCTGTCTGGGCTTGCGTCTCGGAGAGGGCCGGCACGGGGTCGCCGCTCAATCCGCGACTTACGTGAACGACAAGCTGGTTCGACGCGAGATTGCCTACGGGATTTGGCGTATCTGACGCCGACGCGTTGATGGCGATCGTCGCGGCGATGCCGATTGCCAAGGTGATGGCGCCAAGGGCCGCGCCTGAGCGCGCTTGGTAGCGCACCAGGTCACGCAGCGCAAGCCGGACGGCGATTGTCGAGTGACGGCCGCCGGCGGAGACCAGCCGGATACCTAGAGGGGCGAAGAAGAGCAGCCCAACCGCGGTGGCGACTGTGCCGCCGATGATGAAGCCCACCCGCTGCTGGTCGGTGAAGGCCAGTAGCACGACGCCGCCCGCGAGGAGGACGCCACCGAACGCGGCGAAGCGATGGGCAGGCTGCGGCTGAGGCGGTCGTCCGGAAAGCGCGGTCATCGGCGACATCCGCGCCACGGCGCGCGCTGGCCACCAGGCGGCTGCGACGGCCGTGATAAACGTGAGCAGCAGCGCCGTGCAGATCGCCCACCAGGGCAACGCGTAGCGGTCGACGCGGTGGTGAGCGATCGTCTGAATCGTCGGGGCGAGCGCGAACCACGCTGCCAGCCCGACAAGTCCGCCGACCACCGCCGCGGTGACTCCGACCGCCCCGCCGTTCGCGAGAACCACGAGACGCAGCTGCCGGTCGGTGGCGCCGAGAGCGCCAAGCATTCCGAGCGCGCGTTGGCGCCGATGCGCCATGACGGCAAAACCGGCGACTGCCATGAGCCCGATGAAGACCAAACCCAAAGTGCTGATCACCAACACCACGCCGGCGATCAATGCCTGGTCAGCCGCGTCGCGCGACGACACGTTCAGCCCGGCGTGGCTCGGCAGCCTGAACGATTCGAAAGCGCGCGAGCTGGCGTTGAGCAGCAGCGAAACGCTCTGCGGGTTGTCTGCTTGGCCGGGCGCAAGCAGTGCGAACTGGTCGAGCAGATCAAGCGGGTTTTCGACGATCCCCACGATGCGGAGTGAGCGATCGCCGAACTCCCACTGCCCGCCGAGCTGCACACCGAGCGATTTCGCCGCCTGCGAGGTGAACGCAACTTCGCCAGCGCCTGTTGGATAACGCCCGCCGTCCAACCGCAGCATCGCGTGGCCGTACGGTCCGCTCGGATCCTGGGCGCGCACGTCGAGATCCGCGACCGATCCTGGTATTGGTGCGCTCTCGTGAACGATCGACTCGACGACGCCGAATCGCGCCTGCAGTGCTGCGACGTCGCCGCTGATGTCACGATCGGAACCTGGCAACGCGACGAGCGTGTTTGCCGTGCCGAAGGTCGGGCTGGCTTTCAGCTGCGCTGCGTTGGTTACGGCGCCGAGACCGACAATCGTGGCCGCGATAGCAGCCACCAGCAGGAGCAGAACGAGCGTTTGCTTTCGCCACTCGCGCCGGAACAACCGCCATGCCCACCGGACAATCGCTTTGCGGGCAGGCGTGCCGCCGTTCTCGTCGACGCGACTCGGCGACCGCTCTCGAAGCGTCGCGGTCATGAACGACGGCTCGGTTCGAGCATCGACTCGGGACCATCCGGAGGCGCGGTCTGGTCGACCACACGACCGTCGCGCAGGAAGATGACGCGGTCTGCCCAGGACGCGAGTTGCGCGTCGTGGGTGACGACGACGCCGGCGACGCCGCGCTGACACGCCGTCCGGATCAGTCGGATAACCGCCTCGCCGTTGACACTGTCGAGCGCGCCTGACGGTTCGTCAGCAAGCAACAACGTGCGGTCTCCGACGATGGCACGCGCGATCGCCACTCGTTGTCGTTCGCCGCCCGACAACTCGTCGGGGTAGCGCCCGGCTCGATCGGCCAGCCCGAGCTCGTCCAGTGCCTGCAAGCCAATTGAGCGCGCCGCCTTCGCCGACGTCCCGTTGAGTTCGAGGGGGAGCGTGACGTTTTCGGCCGCCGTGAGACCAGCGAGCAGGTTGAAGTCTTGAAAGACGTAGCCGATCGTTCGACGACGTAGCCGGGCGCAATCGTTGCGGGTAAGGCCCGACAGCGACTGACCAGCCACGAGAACCTCGCCGGAGGTTGGACGCTCAAGGCTTCCGGCAATCGTGAGCAACGTGCTCTTGCCTGACCCGCTCGGACCCATGACCGCGACCAGCTCGCCGGCAGCTACGGACACATCAACGTCGCGCAAGGCATGCACGAGCGACGCGCCCTCACCGTAGGTCTTGGAAACGCCGCGCAATTCGAGAACGCTCATGGCCGCACTCCAACAGTTTTCGGCGCTTTTGGCAGCCGTGCGCGGGTGGCCGGCTCCTTGTCGGCGTCCGCCCGTTTGATCCTGCCGTCTGCCGCGTCGAGCCAGCGGACGACGGAATCCAGCCGGAACAGCTCGGCGTCGACCACGAGCGCGAACGCCAGGTCGCGGTCTGCGGAGTACTCCTTCAGCCGGGTCCACTCCTGCATGAGTTGGACGAGGTAACGACGATGCGTCTGGATGACTTCGCCGACATCGACACCGGGTGTGTGGACCGCGATGAGCACCTTCATGACCAATTCGTCGCGCGGCGGTGACGAAAGATCAGGAGGCGTGCGCAACCAGCTGGCCAACTCCTCCGCCCCGGACGCCGTGATGCGAAATCCCTTCTGCGGGCCTGCGTCGTCGGCGCCCTCGGACTCGACCATGCCGTCGCGCTCGAGGCGTTGCAGGGTCGTGTAGACCTGGCCGACGTTGAGCGGCCAGACCTCGCCGGTTCGCGATTCGAATTCCTGTCGAAGCTGGAGGCCGTATTTCGGGCCCTCGCTCAGTAGCGCGAGCAGCGCGTGGCGGATGCTCATGGCACGATCACACGTGTTTGCATACCCGGTATAATAAGCGCTATCGGCCCGAGGTCAAGACCCCATCGGCCATAACTGCCGCGGGCAGGGCGTGTAACGATGCCAGCCATGGAACGACTTGATCAGCTTTCGGCCCGGCGTCGGTTGCGGCATCGCAACGCCGCCGACGACCTGTCACGCCTGCCCGACCCGACGCTGCCTGCGGGTACCGACCGGGTGCCACAGATCAAGCACGTCGTGCTGCTGATGATGGAGAACCACTCGTTCGACAACTACTTCGGCACCCTCGGCAAAGGCGACGGCTTCCCCGAGCCCGCGCCGGAGAATCCGCGGCACGCTGGCCCTGCCGTTAGGGCGTTTCATTTTGACCGGACGACGCAAGCGACGGGTGTGCCGTCGCAGAGCTGGCGAGCGAGCCACGAGCAGTTCGACGACGGCCACAACGACGGATTCGTCACGAGTGTCGAAGACATCGCCCCTGGCGCCGACGCGACGCTTGCGATGGGCTACTGGACTGACGCCGATCTGCCCTTCTACGCCGGGCTGGCCCGCACGTTTCCCCTTGCCGACCGCTGGTTTTGCTCATTGCTTGGGCCAACGTTTCCCAATCGTCGGTTCATGCTCGCGGCCACAGCGAACGGGCTGATCGACGACATCATCGCCGGCATCGTCGACTATCCGCGCACCGGCACGATTTTCGATCTGCTCAACAGGCATCGCATCTCTTGGACGAACTATCATCACGTTCCGCACGGCCGCTTGTTGGGCAAGCGACTCGCGGGTGGTGGGGTCCTCCGGTTGTTGCGAGGTCTCAAACTGGCCGCCGGCCAGCTTCTCCCGTTCGTCGAGCACCGTGTGCGTGGCGAGATTGACTGCACGGCAAACCTTTATCCGCTTGGGCTTTTACGCACGATCAGCCACTTGCGGCACATCGACCGATTCTTCCGAGACGCCGCCGCTGGCACACTTCCCGCGGTGAGCATCGTCGATCCCGATTACACGTCGTGCTCGGAAGAAAATCCGCAGGACATCCAAAGCGGTGAAGGATTCGCCGCCAGTGTCATCAACGCCGTCATGCACGGCAAGGCTTGGGCAAACACATTGCTCATCTGGTTCTACGATGAGCACGGTGGTTACTACGACCACGTGCCGCCGCCGACCGCAATTGAGCCGGACGACGTGCTGCCGCACAGCCTGCTCGACGCCACCGGGCCTTGGCGTTGGCTGGTGAAGCACACGCCGATGTGGCGAACCGCGCAGACCGTCGACACGACGTCCGGCCGTTACGACCGATACGGGTTTCGCGTGCCCGCTGTCGTCGTGTCGCCCTTCGCAAAAGCCGACTACGTCTCGTCGACCGTCTTCGATCACACGTCGGCTTTGAAGCTGATTGAGGAGAAATGGAATCTGCCGCCACTCACCAGGAGAGACGCGGAAGCCGTGGCACCGTGGGACATGCTCGACTTCGATTCGCCGCCGGCGTTCGCCGAGCCGCCGTCGCTACCGGCGCCGGCGCGAGCGTGGCGTCCGTAGCGGGTTCTTTCTAGACGGCCTCAAGCGCGGGCTCACTGATCGCACTGTTGTGGACGGCGGGTGTCTCGCGCAACAGCACGCCGCCGACGGCGGCGGTGAACGCGATGAACGCGCCAATCGCGAACGCGAGGTGGTAGCCCCGGGTCAGTGCTTCGAGGGTCGGATTGTGTCCGGAGCGGGCTGCTGCCGCGCTTGCGAGGACGGCAAGTCCGAGGGCGCCGCCCATCATGAACGAGGTGTTTGCGATCCCCGAGGCAAGACCGGCGTCCTGTGGCTCGACGTCGCTCATCGCTGCTGTTAACAGCGGGTTGAACGCGAGGCCGGCGCCCACGCCGATCAGCAGCATCGCGGGCAGAACGTCGAAGAGGAACGCGCCGTCAACCGGAGCGCGGGTGAACAAGAGAAGGCCGAGGGCCACCAAGCCGAGCCCGAGAGCTAATGGCTTGCGGAATCCGAACCGCATGACGAGCTTCGCCGACACTCCGAGCGAGAACACCATCATCAACACGTTGCCAGGAAGGAAGGCGAGTCCGACCTGCAGCGGGCTGTAGTGCAGGACGAGTTGGAGGTACAGGGCGGAGAGGAAGAACACCGCGAACATCGACGCCGACCAGAGGATTCCGACGACACTCGCGACCGACAGGTTGCGATGCCGGAAGATTCCGAAGGGAACGAGCGGCGCCTTCGCGCGCGCCTCCCAGGCGACGAACGCGGCAGCGGTCGCCGCTGCGGCGGCGAGGAAACCGAGCGTGTGCGCGGAAGTCCAGCCGTTGCTGTTGCCGTCGACGATCGTGTAGACCGTGAGCACCATCGCTCCGGTTATTCCGATCGCCCCCGGGACGTCGACGGTCGTGCGCCCTGCGCTGCTTTCCAATGACGGCAAGAGCTTTAGCCCGGCCACGGTGACAATGAGACCGACCGGCAGGTTGACGAGGAACACCCAGTGCCACCCAGCGAGATCGGTGAGCACGCCTCCGGCGAGAACGCCGATGCTGCCGCCGCCCGACATGACGAAGCCGAAGACGCCCATCGCTTTGGCGCGCTCGCTGGGCTCGGTGAACAGCACGACAATCAACGAAAACGCGACGGCCGAGACGACGGCGCCGCCCAGGCCCTGCACCGCACGGGCGGCGACAAGCATGCCCTTGGTCGTCGAGACGCCGCAGACGAGGCTCGCAACGGTGAACGCGGCGGTGCCACCGAGGAAGAGCCGTCGGTGTCCGAAGAGATCGCCGAAACGCCCTGCTAGGAGGAGAAACCCGCCGAAGGTCAGCATGTAAGCGTTGACGACCCACGCGAGCGAGGTCTGCGAAAAGCCGAGGTCGCTGCGAATCGACGGCAGCGCGACGTTCACCACGGTTGTGTCGACGACGATCATCAGATCGCCGACGCAAAGGATGATGAGCGCCAGCCAGCGGGTCCGGGTGCTCAGCGTGTCGGACATCTCGGGTCTCCCTTTTCGTGTCGGTCAGCAGCTATGACCGCGCGAGCGCCACGAACTCATCGTTGGGCGGGCCATTTTTCGAGATCGAGCGCGGTAGGGCCAGCCGACTTTCCCGCTTGTCTTGATTGATTCAAGAAAATGGGCAAGACTGCGGGTTGTGCCGACGTCCGCTGAGCTCGAAGGAATGTTGCGCGAGGCGCAACTGCGGGTGACCCGGCCGCGCCTGGCGGTGTTGCGCGCGGTGCACGCGCACCCGCACGCCGACACCGACTCGCTGATCGGCTTCGCTCGCGAGCACGCCGCCGACGTCTCGCACCAAGCCGTCTACGACGTGTTGCGCGCCTTCACCGCAGCCGGGTTGGTGCGTCGCATCGAACCGGCTGGTTCGGTGCCGCGCTACGAGGCGCGGGTCGGCGACAACCATCACCACGTCGTGTGCCGCACTTGCGGCGTGGTCGCCGATGTCGAGTGCGCCGTCGGCGAGACGCCATGCCTCACCGCCGCTGACGCTCAGGGTTTCGCGATCGACGAGGCCGAGGTCGTGTACTGGGGCCAGTGTCCGAGCTGCGCACGGCGCGAACAGCCGCCGCTCACAGCAAAGAACGTGAACCGAGAAAAGCAATGATGGAAAGAAGGATCAGACGTGTCTGAGAGCGAGAACCCGGTAGTACCGTCGCCGCAGCCAGCAGCCAAGAGGCCGAGGACGAACCGCGACTGGTGGCCGAACCAAATCGACTTGAACGTTCTTCGTGCGCACTCGAAGCCGGCGAATCCGCTCGGCGCTGACTTCGACTACGCCGAGGAGTTCAAGAAGCTCGACCTTGACGCGCTGAAGCGAGACATCCTCGCGGCGATGACCTCGTCGAAGGGGTGGTGGCCCGCCGATCACGGCAACTACGGGCCGTTGTTCGTTCGCATGAGCTGGCACTCCGCCGGCACCTATCGCATTGAAGACGGCCGGGGCGGCGGCGGCCAGGGGGCGCAACGCTTCGCACCGCTCAACAGTTGGCCTGACAACGCTGGCCTCGACAAGGCACGCCGGTTGTTGTGGCCGATCAAGAAGAAGTACGGCACGAAGATTTCGTGGGCCGACCTGCTCGTGTTCGCCGGCAATTGCGCGATGGAGCACATGGGCTTCAAGACGTTCGGCTTCGGCTTCGGTCGTGAGGACATTTGGGAGCCCGAGGAGATTTACTGGGGCCCGGAGGATGCCTGGCTTGGCGACGAGCGCTATTCCGACAGCCGCGAGTTGACCGGCCCGTTCGGCGCGGTCCAAATGGGTCTGATTTACGTGAACCCCGAAGGCCCGAACGGCGAGCCCGACCCGTTGAAGGCCGCCCGCGACATTCGCGAGACATTCCGGCGCATGGCGATGAACGACGAGGAAACGCTCGCCCTCATCGCAGGTGGCCACACGTTCGGAAAGACGCACGGCGCCGGGCCGGGCGAATACCTCGGTCCTGAGCCGGAGGCGGCGCCGCTTGAGGATCAGGGGCTTGGTTGGAAGAACAGCTTCGGCACCGGGGTCGGCGCCGACGCCACCGTCAGTGGCCTCGAGGTCACCTGGACGCCGACTCCGACCAAGTGGGACAACACCTTCTTCGAGACGTTGTTCGGTTATGAGTGGGAGCTGACGAAGAGCCCGGCCGGGGCGTGGCAGTACGAGGCCAAGGACGGCGCGGGCGCGAACACCTTCCCCGACCCGGCCACCGGCGAGCTCAGCCGCCCGCCCCGGATGTTGGTCACGGACATCGCGCTGCGCGTCGACCCGGTCTACGAGCCGATCGCGCGTCGCTTCCTCGAGCACCCCGACCAGTTCGCCGACGCGTTCGCGCGTGCTTGGTACAAGCTCCTGCACCGCGACATGGGTCCGGTGTCGCGATTTCTCGGCCCATGGGTGCCGGCGCCGCAAATCTGGCAGGACCCGGTCCCGGCCGTCGACCACGAGCTCGTCTCTGACGACGACATCGCTGCGCTGAAGGCGAAGGTGCTCAGCGCGGGCTTGACGATCCCGCAGTTGGTCCGCACCGCTTGGTCGGCGGCGGCCAGCTTCCGCGGCACCGACAAGCGCGGTGGGGCCAATGGCGCCCGGATTCGCCTTGCGCCGCAACGGGATTGGGAGTCGAACGAGCCAGCCGAGTTGGCGAAGGCGCTGCCGCTTCTCGAGCAAATCCAGCAGGATTTCAACAGCTCCCAGACCGGCGGGAAGCGCATCTCGCTCGCCGACCTCATCGTGCTCGGTGGCTGCGCCGCGGTCGAGCAGGCTGCGAAGAAAGCCGGCTTCGACATTGCGGTTCCGTTCGCGCCAGGGCGCACCGACTCCTCGCAAGAGCAGACCGACGTCGAGTCGTTCTCGGTCTTGGAGCCGAGGGCGGACGGCTTCCGCAACTACCTGCGGGCAGGGGAAAAGCTGGCGCCTGAGACGTTGCTGCTCGATCGCGCCAACCTCCTCACGCTGACCGCTGCCGAGATGTCCGTGTTGGTCGCCGGAATGCGCGCGCTCAACGCCAACTACGGCCAAACTCGCCACGGTGTTCTCACCGACCGGCCCGAGGCCCTGACGAACGACTTCTTTGTGAATCTGCTCGACATGGACGTTGAGTGGAAGGTGTCGACGTCGTCCGAGAACTTGTACGAGGGCCGCGATCGAGGGTCAGGCGAGTTGAAGTGGACGGCGACCGCGGTCGACCTGGTGTTCGGCGCGAACTCCCAACTGCGCGCGCTGTGTGAGTTCTACGGCGCCGATGACGCGGGCGAGAAGTTCGCGCGCGACTTCGTCGCCGCGTGGAACAAGGTGATGAACCTCGACCGGTTCGACCTCGGCGATCGCCGGTAGTCAGTCGCAAGGGGCCCGGCCGAAAGTCCGGGCCCCTTGGAACGCGATCGCGTAGTGTCGCCGTCTGATGAGCATGAAGGCGCCCGCTCTCGTCTTGGCCCTGGCGGCCACGGTGGCAATCGGGGGCTGCGCCCGGTCGGCCGGCACGCCGGGCGCGGCGCCGTCGTCCGGTGTTTCGTTACCCCACGCGGTGGCGAGCACGGGCTCACCCGCGCCAACGGACGACGCCAGCGTTGCGCGTGCCGACGCGGTCACCGCCATCGCCGAGAGGCTTATTGCGAAAGTGCGAGTGCCGCCGGGCTCTGTCGCACTCGCAGCGCCGCCGAAAGGAACACTGGCCGGCCCTTTCAGCTGGCCCAGCTCGGATGATCTCATCGACGTCAGCGCGCTGTGGAAGACAAGCGGCACTATGGAGTCGGTGCTCGAGTACCTGCAAGCACATGCCCCGACGGGTCTGACGCTGACCGGCGGGGGCAGCGGTGGGTCTGACGCCGAAGCGAGCCTGATGTACACGGGCGCCGCCGCTGGCCCGGTGGATCAAGGCCCCGAATTGCTTATGACCGCTGTGCCCGACACGAGCGGGGGAGTGGACATCCGAGTTGACGTGCAGGACATTTGGCGGCCCTTGCGGACTGCGGCTGAGACTCTTCCGACGTCCGTGACCGGCGCGACGATCGTGCGCACCGCCGACCAAGTCACAAAGACGCTGAACGCGGATGCTTCGACCGCTCGCCACATCGCAGAGCTTCTCAATGCGCTACCCACCGAGGCGAACGCGGTGACTCATGGGCCGCAGATCACCACAGGGATGACGGTGACGTTCGTGGTCTCCGGGTCGTCGTTGGTGTTCACGACCAACGAGCCGCGCTCACTTATTGGGGTGTCGGCGAATGGCGTGGAGCAACCCCTCCTGGGAGATGCGGATCCCGTCATCAGCTACCTCGATGGTCTCTTTGGCATCGTCGACCCACCACAGCCGAGCGACACCGTGCCGCCGAGCCTGCCGTCGGTGCATTTCGCGTGCCCGCCGCCGGGCTGGTCGCCGCTCACGGCAACCGCGCAAGAGCTTCAGGAGTACGGCTTCCCGCCGAGGCCGACCGGTGCCCCAGGCGCCGACAAGGCCTGGCTTGACGCGATGTCGCACGTGAAGCTGCCGACCTGCCCACAAGCTTCGGCTAGCTAGCCGAGGATTTGATGTTTCGACGTCCTCTCGCGGCAACCGTGCTCGCATTCGCGAGCGCTGTGTCGTGCTCGGCCGGCGGCGGTCCGCCAACGTCACATCCAACGCCGACCGGGGATCTCGTGATCCCCGACGTGTTCGTCGGTCCGTCCATGGGTGGAGGTTCAAACCTGACTGTCACACCCGGCACCCTGCTCGCGTTCTTGTCGGAGCCGGACATTCGGCCGGACGTGTCAGGCAACCCGCTGGTGCTGCGTCAAGTCACCTCAGGGCCGCACATGCTCGGAACGACGGTCGAAACCGTGTTTCGGGCCGAGCAGGCCGGAACGGTTGACGTCAGAAGGCAAGACGGCGTGGGTGTCGCGATTTCCGTTGTCCAATCGCAATCGCCGTCGCCGATAGCGGCGAACCAACCGGCGGTCGTGTTGACCCGCGGCACAACGCCTGCGTTTCTGAATGTCTTCCCGGGCACGATGATCGAAGCCGACCTGAATCCGGCGCCAAGCGAGGTGCCGAGCGCTCCGGACGAAAGCGTGGTGCGACTTGTCAAACAGTCCACCCAGAACGGCGCCATGCGGGTGTTCTGGCGAGCCGTCTCGCCGGGTGACGCGGACGTCCGAACACATTACGGAGTGGCGTGTCCGGTGCCGCCATATCCATGCGCGGTCGGCTACGGGCTCACCATCTCTGTTCTTGCCACGCCCGGATACGCCCTGCCTGCCAGCCCGACAGAAGCGACGCACAGCTGACCGTCAGGGCACCGCAGCGGCCTAGGCCGCAGGTGTCGCGCGAGAGAGGTGGACGTCGCCGCTACCGGTGCGGGCGCGCACCGAAATCGGATCGCCGCTTCTTGCTGGCGTGTTTTCAACCGCGAGGTCGGAGTGCACGTGGCCTGATCCGCTCGTGACATCAACGCGAGCCGGCGTTCCGGCCGGAAGCCCAACCCGGATCGGGCCGGTGCCGAAGGCGATGTCGACGTCGCCATAAGTTGCGCCGACGTCGGCAGAGCCCGCGCCGCCGCGAACTCGGACGCCGCCACGTACCGCTGCTGCGGTGACTTGCCCGCTGCCGAACCCGCATTCGAGCACGCCGCCGACGTCGCCGAAGTGCGCTGACCCGCTTCCAGCTTTGACGTGCGCCCCGCCGGTGACGGAGCGCACCCGCGTCTCGCCGCTGCCGCAGCGCAGCCGGAAGTCTCCAGCCACCGCGTCGAGGGTGACGTTCGCGGCGCCGATCGCGATGTCGGCCTTGCCGCAACGCCCGGTGCCGGTCACATCAGCGCTAGCCGACGCCACTTTGACCGGCGTGAGACTCGGAACCTCGACAACGACGTCGACTGCCTCGCGATCGCGTCGCCAGTTGCTGATGAGATCGAGCAAACCCTCTTGTCGCGGACCTGACACCAGCAACGTCGAGCCGCGCAGCTCGACCGTGAAGCGGTCGACGACGTCACTGCCTGCGTCGCGCGGGGTGAGCCTGACCACGGCCTCGCGAACATCGTCGACCGCCTTGACGACGACACTGCCGTGCGCAAGCTTCACGACGAGATTGATGCTTTCGTTGAGTGGAAATGTGCTGACCTTCGCCGCCATCGCGGCACCTCCAAGAGTGGGTGTTTGGACTAACCGTTGATCCAGCCGGTGACGCGTTGCGCGGGCCCGGCCGACCACGACCGACCCCAGCCCGAAGAACCTGAGCTGGCCAACGCGGCGTTCGCGGCCTGCACCAGCCAGCTGTTGACCGAGACCGAACGATTGCGCGCTGCCGACTCGATCTGGCTCTTCAGCGCCTCGGATAGCCGCAATGAAATGCGAGCCGTCGCATCGGTCTCGTCGCTCGAAGCCGCGCCGCCGGTCACATCCGCCGCGGCCGGTTCGATCTGCTGCGTGGGTCTGACATCAACCCGGAGCTCGGCGCCGTCGAGGTGCACGGCCACGACCGGTGCGCCTGGGACGTCGAGCAACGCGGCGGTGATCTCATCAGCGGCGGCTGAGACCGCCGCGAGGACTGCGAGCCGGACGGCTGGCTCGGCCGCGGTGCTGAGCGCCTCCGCCGTCGCCCGCGTCGACTCGTCGCCGAGGGCGGCGGCCGAAACGAGCTGGGATTGAACTTGGACGACGTACTCGGTGAGCTGCATGACGTCATCTTGACATCAATCTGATGTCATCGCAACACCACCAGGACATCGCGTCGATCTCACCGCCCGCGGCCGCCTATGTTTGGGCGGTGCTGCTCGTCGCTCATCGGTCGCCGCGCTCGGCCGCCGCCTGCGAGGCGGTCGCCGAGGCCGGGGCCACGATTTTCGAGATCGACGTCCAGATCTGGGACGGGCAGCTCGTCGTCTCGCACTATTTGCCGCTGCTTGGGAGCGGCTGGCGTCGCGATGGCTGGCGGGTTGTCCGCGGCTGGAACCCGCGTCACGAGCCGCCCCTCGCCGAGGTCGCCGAGTTGGTGCCGCCCGATCGCGCCGTCCTGCTTGATCTCAAAGAGCAAGAGCCTGGACGGCGCGCGGACCTGCTTGCGGCAATCGCCGAGACGTTGCCGACGTCTGGTCGTTATTTCGCGTGCACATCAGTGGTCGAAGACCTGGATCTCTTGCGGACCAAGCGTTTTCGCACCTGGCGCACCATCGGCGACCAACGTCGACTCGATGCGGTGCTCGCGGGCGACGCGGTTGCGGACGAAGCCGTCACGGTGAAGCACAAGCTGCTGTCGCAGGCCGTCGTCGACCGATTGCATTCGCTCACCGGCACCGTCGTCGCGTGGACGGTGAACGACGTGTCGCGTGCCCGCTGGCTTCGTGAGATCGGAGTCGACGGCTTGACGACCGACAGCGTCGACGTCATGCGCGCCGTCGGCTAGTCGCGGGCGTTACGCGCAGCCCCGGACCGCGCACTACCCACGGGCGAGCGTCCCTGGCAGCTATTTGTTCTTCGGTGGCAACGACTTGGCGTAGGTCACTCCCTGGGTCACCCAGCCGCGGAACTCCGCGTCGTCCGAGATCTTGCTGGTGTCGACGTGCAGCCAACCCGTCAGCTCGCGCCCACGCATCTCGAACGGACCCGCGCAGCGCTGCTTCAACAGCGTCTCGCTGCGCGCGGGATCGACACGCAGCAGCAGGCCTCCGCGGCCACTAGCGCTGACCGCCAAGTTTCCGTTGATCAAGAACGCGAGGCCGCCGAACATCCTTTTCTCGGTCACGCCATGTTCGGCGGCGACCACCTCGCGGATGCGGAATGCAAGATCCTCGTCGTAAGCCATGGCCGGAAGTATGCAGCCGTCCGCCGACATTCGCGGACTGCGCATTTACGCCAAGCCGAGGACACCTGACAGCACGCGAGGACCCCGCCGAGCGATGTCCTCGCGTGACGTCAGGTGTCCAGGGCCCGCTGGTGCGGCGGCTGCGGTCGCGGCGGCTGCGGGGACCCCGAAGTTGTCCGTCGGCCGTCGGCCGACGGTCGCGTCCGCCTATGTGCGAAGGTGGGCTGGATGAGGGGACGACTCGCCCCGCTTTGCGCCGCTTTGGCGGCCGCGACGGTCTGCGTGGGGCTCCCAAGCGGGACCGCTGCGGCCGCTCCGACGGTCGCCCGCTACCAAGGCGCAGACCGGTTCGCCACCAGCGCGGCCATCGTCGATGCGAACTACAGCCCGGGCGTGCCAGTGGCCTACGTCGCCACTGGCGCCAACTTCCCCGACGCGCTCGCGGGTGGCGCGGCCGCCGCGAAAGACGATGGTCCGCTCCTGCTTGTCACGCCCGACTCCATCCCGTCGTCCATCGCCACGGAACTGCGCCGGCTCAACCCCGGGCGGATCGTTGTGCTCGGCGGCACAAGGGCGGTGAGTTCCGCGGTGCAGGATGCCTTGCAGGGCTACACAGCCGGAAGCGTCACGCGGGTGAGCGGAGCAGACCGTTACGCCACCGCGGCGGCGCTTGCCACGCAGTTTCCCAATGGCAGCCCGGTTTACCTTGCCACCGGCCTCAACTTCCCCGACGCGCTGTCGGCCACGGCCGCAGCGGCTGCGCAACACGCGGCGATTCTGCTCACCGAGCCGAACGCGGTTCCCGCCGCGACCGCGGCTGCGCTGGCCACCCTGCACCCGTCGTCCATCACCATCGTCGGTGGCACAAGTGTCGTGAGCGCCGGCGTCGCGAGCCAACTTGCCGCCTACAGCGCGAAGGTCAGCCGCATCGGAGGCGCCGACCGATACGCCACGGCGGTAGCTGTCGCGACAACCGAATTCCCTGGCGCCACAGGCGCTCTCGTCGCGTCGGGCGCAGGCTTCGCCGATGCGCTAGCCGGTGGCCCGGTGGCGGGAACACACGGTGAGCCGTTGCTGCTCGCCGCCCCGACGTGTCTGCCGCAGCCGACGGCAAAGCAAGTGCCGTCATTGACACATATCACCTTGCTTGGCGGACCCGCCGCGTTAGGCGCGGGAGTCGCGTCGCTCACGACCTGTCCAGTGGCGCCCGCCAACCAACTGTGCGGGTTCGCGCCCGCGGGCACGCATTACGTGCATGTGGTGTGGATTTGGATGGAGAACAAGCCCTACCGCTCGGTCATCGGCAGTTCGAGCGCGCCGTACGAGAACTCGCTTGCGAAACAATGCGGCCTGGCGTCGAACTACTTCGCGATCACGCATCCCTCGTTGCCGAATTACCTTGCGGCGACAGGGGGATCGACGTTCGGGGTGACCGACGACAATGAGCCGGCTGCGCATCCAATTGCCGCGCCTTCGTTGTTCAGCCAACTCACCGCAGCGGGTCTGAGCTGGCGCTCGTACGACGAATCGATGCCGGCGAATTGCGCCCTCACATCCAAGGACCCCTACGCCGTGAAACACAACCCGGCCGCGTATTACACAAGCATCCGGATGACGTGTGCGACGAGCGACATCCCACTCGAGGGCAACTTGACGCACGACATCGCGGCCGGTGCGCTCCCGTCGTTCTCCTTCATCACACCGAACATGTGCGACGACACGCACAATTGCTCCGTCGCGACCGGTGACAAGTGGCTCTCGACGTGGATCGGCGCCATCACCGCCGGGCCGAACTACCGATCGGGCGACACGCTCATCGTCTTGACCTGGGACGAGGGAACCGGCTCCAGCAACCTAATCCCGACCATCGTGATCGCGCCGAGCGTCAAGCCCGCCACGGTTGCGAACGCTCGGCTCGACCACTACGGGTTACTGCGCGGCACCGAGGACCTGCTCGGTCTCGGCCACCTCGGGGCAGCTAGCACCGCGCCGTCCTTCGTGGCCGCGTTCGGCCTTTAGACCACCGCTTCGTCATCCGATGTTCGAAGGAATTGCCGGAACAGGCGGAAGGGGTTTCGGGTGGATGCCGACGTGCCGAACCCGTACGCTGCGCCGGGCGACCCGGGCTACGTCGGCCAGTCGTTTTCTCGAGCGCCGATCGCCGGTCGGCGGCCCCGTTCGTGGTGGCACTACTTCGGGCTGGCCGTGGCGATCGCACTGGGCGTCGCGGGCCTTGCCGCCCTCGCGTTCTTCGTCATGATGGCAATCGCGCTCAACCAATGGGCGCACAACAAATGAACCGCGTCCGACTCGTCCTCATCCTGACGCGCCCGGCGGTCGTGTTCTTGCTGGCGGCTTACGCGGTGGTTGGCTTTGCCCAGGCGGGTGCCACTCCGGGAGGCCCGAAGCTCTTTGTCGATCTCCTTGTCGTGATGGCGTATCTGCTATTTTCCGTCGCGGTCAACGACATTGCCGACGCTCCGATCGACCGCTGCAACTTGCCTGGCTCGAACCGTCCGCTCGTCACCGGTCGCGCGGATGAACGGGAAATGCGGGCGATCGCCGCGGTGTCGGCGGTTGTCGCCCTTGGCGTCGCGATGTTCGTCAGTTGGCTGATCCTCATCGTTGTGGCGGCCGCTCTGCTGCTGAGCGCGGCATACTCCCTACCGCCGGTTCGGCTCGCCGCGCGGGGAGCTCTCGCGGCAATGGTGCTGCCGGCCGGTTACGTTGCGACGCCGTATTTGGTCGGCCTGCTTTCAATTCGTTCGTCGATGACCCCTCGTGACGCCGCGTTGCTGGCTGGGCTGTATTTGGGATTCATCGGGCGCATTCTGCTGAAGGATTTTCGCGACGTTCGTGGTGACGCGCTTTTTGGCAAGCGCACGTTCCTCGTGCGGCACGGTCGTCGCGCCACCTGTGTTATCAGCGCGGGATTCTGGACGACGGGTGGCGCCGTCATCTTGATCGCGACGAGACGACCTTCAGTCGGGTATCTCGGCTGCTCTCTCGTCGGCATCATCGGAGTTCTCGTGGCGCTGCGCGCACTCGCCGACGACCGAGGCCCGCGACGAGACGAGACGCTCATCTCGTGCATGGCGATCGCCGGCCGTGGTGTCCTTGTGCTACTCCTGGCCCAATTGGCGATGCTCGACAAGGGTTGGCATCAGCTCGTCATCAGCCTGGCGCTGTTAGCAATTTCAGTCCCGACTGTGGGCGCCGTGGCCACCACGTTGCGGCACGGACCAAGCAGCAACCTCGTGCTTCGCACCGCGGCGCAGTCCGACGTCACAGCCGCGACCGCGCGCTGACCCGGCGGCAATCTGCGTTGACCGGTCGCGATCTGCGTTGACCGGCCGTGACGGCGCTGACTGACGGTCGGTGCCGTTGTCACCATGGGGGCTTGAGAGCCGCGAGGAGCATGTGAGCCGCGTCTCCGACGCTCGCCGGGGGACGTGAGATCGGCGTCGGGTCCTGACATCGCAGCAGCAGCGCCTCAACGAGTTGCGCCTGCCGTACGATGTCGTCAGCGTCGATCGCACCCGGCAGAATGCGCACCTCCAGCGTGTCGCGCACCGGGTTGGCCAAGAACAGCTGGGTGAGGTTGACGTCGAAGAACTTCGAAAGCCCGGACGACCTGGCAACGTCACGGAGCTGCTCGTAGGTCGGACTTGCGTCTACCGCCGCGACGAGACCTGCCGGAAGCGGGGCAAGCCTGACGCAGGCGGGATTGGTGTGCAGCAGTTGGCGCAACGGTTCACGCCACCAACCGAAAAGCCTTATCAGGTTGGCCAAAGCTCCGGCTGGCCGGAACAGCTCACCGTCGTAGTGCAGATGCAACGCCGCTTCGGTTGGCACTGTGAAGCCCAGTTCGCGCGCGGCCGACAGCAACTCGTCGAGTGCGACGTAATGGTGCGTCGAGAGCGGGGGAGTGACGATCTCGCACGGGCGCTCCCGGCCGCCGCCCAACGGCGCGGCGATCGCGATCGTCGCGCCGCTGGCGTCGTCGACTTTGAAGTACTCGCCGTGTCGTTGAACGCGCGCCCCCCAAAGTGTTGCGACCGGGTCGAGCGATTTTTCCACCGGATCAGCGGGGTCGGCGGTCGCCGCGATGAGTTGCAAGAGGCGGGCGTCATCGGTGAGCACGCGATACCAGCCAGCCGCTGGTCGCGCCCGCTGATCGAGGTCGGCGACGATCGTGATGTCGTCGACCAGCGTGCACACCGACCTGCCCTCGGCGTCGAGCACCTCAAAACCTTGGGTCAGATGCAGAAAACGGCCGAGGCCTGGCACCAGCGACGGTTCGCTGTCGTGGTGCCAGACCGGCCGGACAATTCCGTTGCGGCGCAAGGCGATCTCGTCGGCCAACGTGCGCCGACTCGAACCCTCTGGCGCAAGCAGCTCGATCTCGAAGCCGGTGCGCCGCCGCAGGGCGTGAGTCACGGTTTGATCGGCAGCGTTTCGCCGGCGATCAGCTTCTGGCCGGCAGTGATCTTTGCGTGGTAAGGGTCGGCGAGCTTCCACAACGTGGCCAGTTGCGCGGCGTCGTTGTAGGTGTAGCCGGCGTTGAAGAACGCGTCTATGTCGGCGGTCTCGTCGGCGCTTGGCGTGGTGACCGGAGTGCCGCTCGGTTTGATTGGCAGATGCTGACCTGCGAGCAGCTTTTGACCGGCGACCGTCTTCACCGCCGTGGGGTCGGTCATGTTCCACAGCTTCGCCAGCTGCATGGCGTCGCTGTAGTCGTAACCGGCGTTGAAGTACGCCGTGCGCGCGCTGTCGGCGATACCGGCGGGGCTCGTCGTCTCAATGGACGATGGCGTCGAACCCGGCTTGATCGGCAGCGTTTGGCCCGCGATCAACTTCTGTCCGCCGCTCACTTTTGCGTGGTAGGCGTCGGGCAAGTTCCACAACTGCGCCAACTTCAATGCGTCGTCGTAGGTGTAGCCGGCGTTGAAGAACGCGTTGGTGTCGTCGACCTCGGCAGCGCTTGTCGAGCCCTGCGGCGAGCTGGGCTTGATCGGCAGCGTGTCGCCGGCGAGCAGCTTTTCACCAGCCGCGGTCTTCACGGTGGGCACGTCGTTCGGCATCTTCCACAACACGGCTAGCTGCATCGCGTCGTTGTAGTCGTAGCCCGCGGCGAAGTACGCGTCCAGCGCCCGCTGCGCCTCCTCTGACGACACCGGCGACGGCAGCGGCGCCGGCGACGACACCGTCGACGACGTCGCGTCACCGCTCGATGACGGCGCGCCCAAGGCGGCGACACCCGACGTCGAGTGGTTCGACGTGTTGCGCGCCACGTACGGCGCGGCGACCCCAACGGTCACCAAGCCGGCGCCGAGCACCGCGCCGCCAGCCGCCTGTGCGGCTTTGCGGCGTCGGGCATAAGCCCTTGCCCGGTTGCGAATTCCGGCGCGCACGACCACCGGGTCTGGCGCCAAATACTCGTGCGCCCTAAAGACTTCGTGGAGCAATTCGTCTTCGTCGCTCATCTCAACTCCTTCTCTCGCACTCGGAGCTGTTGCTCAGAGGCGAGTCGCAGCGATTTCAAGGCTTTTGACGCGTTGCTTCTGACCGTGACCGGTGCGCAGTCGAGGAGGTCGGCGATAGCCGCGTCGTCCAGTTGTTCGTAATAGCGCAGCACCAAAACGGCGCGTTGCTTGCGTGGCAGCGTGGCGAGGCGGCGCCACAGTTCATCGGACTCGGCGAGGTCCTGCGCGTGGTCGCGACCCACCCGCCTGGCGTCGGCGATGGCCGCAAGCCGTTCGCCGACCGCGTGCACGTTGCGGGAGGCCCAGCTCCGCCGCCATGACAGGTACTCGTTGATGATCATTCGGCGCACATACGCGTCAGGGGAGTCCGCGTGCGTGATCCGCCGCCACTTCACCTGCGCCCGGGCGAGCACCTCTTGCACGATGTCTTGCGCGAGGTCTCGATCGCCGGTGAGGACGGCGGCGTGCCTGAGGAGGTCGGTCAGCCGGCTTGCGATGAACTCCTCGAAGGTCACGCCACTACTGACGCCGCAGCCTGGATCGGCGTGCACTCCGTTGTGAAGAATTTCGTTGCGAAGAATTTCGCGGCTGGCCCGAGACGATCGCACGGCTGTCAGGGTAGCCTGACAGTCATGAGCGGCGGTAGACGGCATGACCCACGCAAGGCGTGGGCCCGGCTTTCCGAGTGGGATGAAGCGAGCGGCGCGGGGCGCGAAGGCGATCCGTTGGAGGCTTTGTGCGACATCGGCATGCTGCGTCGGTTGCTCGACGAGGCCGAGCTTTCCGCAGTCCGGGTGGCGCGCCGACAGAAACGATCGTGGGCGGAGATCGCCACCATGCTCGGCGTCACGAGGCAATCGGCGTGGGAGCGGTGGCGCGAGCTCGACGAGACGGCCGAGGAGAGTTCGGACGACCTCCCGCGCGCCGTGGTGGAAACGCCCGCGCAGGCGCACGCGGTCGCGAGCGCGGCGTCCGAGCTCACCGATTGGGCGAAGCGTCGACGGCGCAAGGGTTCGGTGGTCGTCCCTCGGGTGATCGGTTTGCGCACCGCCGGCGCGCGCGGCCTGATCGAGGAGCACGGGCTCGTGCCCGTCGGATGGGACGCCGATGGCGTCCCCTACGAGAACCTCGGCTGGCCTGACCAGGTCGTCACCGGCCAAGTCCCTGAGGCTGGCGCGAAGGTCTCGTCCGGATCGTCCGTGCGGTTGTGGCTGGCGGCCGGTGGCGGCGGGTCGGGCGTGCGAGAGCCACGTCGTCCGAGCCCGTCGCCGCGCAGCGGCCGCGAGATGCGGCCCGAGCCGGTCCCCGAGTCGGCGCCGGATCGGGCGGATGAAGCGGTTGGCTGACGGATAGCCCACGCGCCAAGAAGGGCCGAATCCGCCTGCGCGACCTCATCATCGCTGGCAAAGCGCGGCCGGGCTGGATCGTCTCTCACGAGTTGTCGCTCGACGAGGCGCCGACCGGATACGAGAACTTCGACAACCGGGTCGACGGCTGGACCAAGGTGCTGCTGCACCCGGCCGCCGCCTAGCTGCCGCCGCATGCTGCAGCCGGCGCCGGCCGCCCCCGACTTGCGCCGACAGAAGGGTTTGCGCTGTGTGCGAGCGCTCCCAAACCACTCAAACCCTTCACTCGGCGTCGCGGAAGGCCCCATGAGTCGGCAGGATGGCCCTTCCAGTCGGCGTTAGTCGGCGCGGAGAACAGCCCGGTAGCGCGCCTCGAGAAACGAGTACAGCGCGAAGATCGCCAGTCCGAGGCTGACCAGCGCCAGCACCGCGACACCCCAATCGTGACCGGCTAGCGCGGCGAGTTGTTTGTCGAGGCCGTCCGCGTGCCGCGGGTTCGCTTGCACGGCGGAGATCATGAAGAACACCCCCGTGGGCAAGAAGACCACGGCGCGGGCAGGGATCCCGACGGTGCCGGACACTCGGACGAGCCCGCGCACCCAGCGTGGTGAGCGTTTGATGTCCATCCCCTCGGCGTAGTCCTGATCGACCCCGCTCCAGAACTGGTGCACGCAGACGCCGACCACGATCAGGCCGAGCGCGAACAGCAGTTCCCGCCCGCCCGGCAGCCGCAGCAGACCGCTCGCCGCCTTTTGATGCTGCTGCTCGCTGCCGCTGCCGTGTTCGCCCAACGCGTAGGAGAGTGGAACCCAGGTCAGCGCGACGTAGAAGGCGCCCTGAACGAACGCGGTGGCTCGACTCCATATCGACGGTTGCTGGTCGCGCACCGCGCCGATGATGCGGGCTACGCCGAACGCGAGAAAGCCGGCCGCTGTCACCGCGATCGCGGCCAACCCGCCGGGTTTCGATGCGATCGTCGTCAACGCGCCGTTGGCGTTCGCCTGTTTCCCACCGCCGGCTGCGAGTTCGGCGACCAGGTAGACCAGCATGCAATAGAAGACGCCGCGGGCGACTAAGCCGACGCGCGCGGCCCACCCGAGGGTTCGCTTCTCGTCGTCCGACACCCGGTGTGACCTGCTCGCACCCGACCGATTGGCGCGGACCGTTGAGGACATGCTTGATCGATGCCCGTCACGCAATGTGGTCAACCGTGCCCGGCGCGTCGACCGCTGGTGCGGCCAGAGGTAGTCGATTTCCGTATTTTTCCCGACCGCTATTGCGCGCGTTAACGAATCCTTGATACGCCTGTCGCCTCACGATGTTGATCGTTCTCTCTTCCCCCGGGGGGTGCTTGATGCGACCGAAGAGCTCGCAGTCCAAGACCATCGGCAAGCTCATGGCCAGTGCCGTCGGAGTCGGCGGCCTGATCGGCGCCGGATCCATCCTCGTTCCGACCGCCACCGCGATTGCGGCGCCAACCGCGCCGCAGATCGTAATCTCCGGCCTGAACAACCCGCGCGGACTCACCTTCTCCGGCGACACCCTTTACGTCGCGGAGTCCGGCGCTGGTGGCAATGGCGTCTGCTTTAAGAGCTCCGAGGGTTCGACCGTCTGCTACGGCCCGACTGGCGCCATCACCGCGGTCCCGAACGCCTCGACCGTCACCGGGCACGTGGCGACGTCGTCCGACCGGCTCATCAGCGGCCTGCCGTCGTTCGCGACGCAGACCGACGACCCAAGCACGCCGCAACCCGACCAAGGCACCGAGGCGACGGGTCCGGCCGACGTGTCGGTCGCGAGCGACGGCACGATCTACTACGTGATCGGCCTCGGCGGCGCGCCGGCTGATCGCGACGCGTTGACCAAGGGTGGCGCTCCGGGCGCGAACCTCGCCGCCTTGTGGAAGGCGAACTCCGACGGCACCGGCGCGACGAAGGTCGCCAGCCTCGCCGACTACGAGGCCGCCCACAACCCCGACCACGGAATCGTCCCGACGTCGACGCTCGACACCAACCCCTACAGCGTTCTGGTCAACGGCTCCTCGGTGCTGGTGGCCGACGCGGGTGGCGACGACGTGCTGGCGGTCGACGCTGCGACCGGCGCGGTGAGCACCGCCGCCGTGTTGCCGCCGATCTTCACTCCCGCGCCCCCGTTCCTGAAGATGCCGCCAGGCACGATCATCCCCGCGGAGCCGGTGCCGACGTCGCTCGCCGCGGGACCGAACGGAACGACGTACGTGGGGCAACTGACCGGCTTCCCGTTCCCGCTTGGCGGTGCGTCGGTGTTCAGCTTGAACGGGACGACCTTGTCGTCGTACGTCAGCGGCTTCACGAACGTGATCGACGAGACTGTCGGCCCTGACGGCAACCTCTACGTCCTCGAGATCGCGCACAACTCGCTGTTAGGCGCGCCGCCCGTCGGCGCCTTGTTCCGGGTCTCGGCGGACGGCGGAAGCAAGCAACTGCTGCTGAACAACCTGAACTTCCCTGGCGGAATCGCGTTCGGTCCTGACGGCATGGCCTACATCACGACCTGCAGTGTGTGCACCGGTCAAGGTCCGAGCGCCGCTCAGACCGGCAACGTCGTGCGGTTCGACGCGGTGAACGCCACACCGCTGTTGACCCGGCTCAGCGGCGCCGACCGGATCGGGACGGCGATCGCGACGTCGCGGGCGACGTTCCCGAACGGCGCGCCTGCCGTCGTCATCGCGCGGTCTGACGACTTCGCCGACGCGCTAGCGGGTTCCGTGCTCGCCTCCGTCGCCGCGATGCCCGGTACCTCGCCGGACGGCACGACCAACGTCCCGTTGCTGCTCACGACAAGCAAGCAGTTGTCGCCGGAGACCGCGGCTGAAATCAAACGTCTGGGCGCGACGACGGCGTATGTGCTCGGCGAGCAAAGCGCGATCAGCGACGCGACGGCGAGCGCGCTCAGCTCGCAAGCCGGCATCACCAATGTGGTGCGGGTCGGCGGCGCCAACAGGTTCGCGACGGCGGCTGCCATCAAGGCCAAGGTCGACGCGCTGACCGGCACGAGCTCTAACAACGTCTACGTCGTCAACGGCAACGGTTTCGCCGACGCGATGTCGGTGGCGCCACTCGCGGCCCGCCAAGGTCGCCCGATCCTGCTCGCGACGTCAGGACAACTGCCGGCCGACACGGCTGAGGCGTTGGCAGGGGTCGGCACCGCCACCATCGTCGGCGGCACCGTGGCGATCTCGTCGTCTGTCTCCGACGCCATCGGGAAGATTGTGACGACGGTCGCGCCGCGACTCGCCGGCAGCGACCGGTACGGCACGTCGGCGGCGGTCGCGAACGCGGCGACGTCGGCCGGCCTGAGCCTGTCCAAGCTGTGGCTGGCCACCGGTGTCAACTGGCCTGACGCGGTCGCGGCCGGGTCAGCGATCGCCGATGACGGCGGCGTCCTGGTGCTGGTCAACCCGGACGACCTCGCCGGCAGCCCTGCCACGAAGACGGTCATCAGCGGTCAAGCGGGCACCGGGTCCGCGAAACTGCTCGGCGGCCCAGCCGCCATCTCGATCAACGTCGAGGGCCAGGTGATCAGCGCGCTCGGCAAGTAGGCGAGGAGACGCGCTCCACGCGAACGGCGCGGCCTGCGGCACAAATCGTGCTGCCGGCCGCGCCAACTCGCGTTTGTTGCAGAGGTGTTGAGATGAGTGTCGAACACACGCACTGTCTCGTCGTCGTAGCGGACGATGGAAGCACACTCGCCGGGCTGTTGTGCCTCGACGAGTCGCGCAGCAGCTTTTGCCAATAGGCCTGACGCCCTGACGGTCGCAGGAAGTCGCTGCCGAGGTCCTTCCATGCGACTGCCTCTTGGCGCGTGCGTTGGAGCGCCAGTGGGAATGATCAGCGGTGACGCCTGACGACAGGAGACGCGGATGCAGTGGCGTGAACTTGCCAAGGACGCGAACGGTCGAACGGCCGTTCTTGTGTTCGAGAACGGTGACGACGTCATGCCGGTGCTCAAAGACTGGTGCGTCGAGGAAGGGGTCACGGCGGCGCACTTCACCGCGATCGGCGCGTTCGAGCGGGTCGTCGTCGCCTGGTTCGACTGGCAGGCCAAGGAATACCGGGAGATCCGCATAGACGAGCAGGTGGAGGTGCTGAGCCTCGCCGGTGACGTCGCGTTGAACGACGGCGAGCCGGCGATTCACGCCCACATCGTCGTCGGCCGTCACGACGCGAGCACCCGAGGCGGTCACTTCGTCAGCGGCACGGTGCGTCCGACGCTCGAGTTGGTGATTCAAGAGTCGCCAGCCCACTTGCGAAAGCGGCAAGACCCCGAATCGGGGCTCGCCCTGATCGCGCCCGACGCCGGACGGCCTCCTGGCTAAGCCGGCTGCTGACGGAGCGCCGGCCGCTGGTGGTCGATGAACTCGTGCACGCGTTCGGCCGGCAGCGGCCGGGAGATCAGATAACCCTGCGCGCTATGGCAATGCAGCTTGGTGAGCGCGTCGCGCTGAACGCCGCTCTCGACTCCCTCGGCGACGGTGGTGACGCGCAGGTCTCGCGCCAACCGCAGGATCATCTGAACGAACGCGGCGCCCTCTTCGGTAGCTTCATCCAGCGGGTCGACGAACGACTTGTCAATCTTCAAGATGTCGACAGGGAACCGATGCAAGTAGCCGAGCGACGAGTAACCCGTGCCGAAGTCGTCGATCGCGATCCGGATCCCCATGTCGCGCAGCCGTGAGAGTGCGTGTGCGGTGCGTTCTGGATCGACCACCAAGATGCTTTCGGTCACCTCGAGCACCAAGCGGCTTGGGTCCACTCCACTGGTGGCGAGGGCCGACTCGACGTCGGCGACCAACGAGTCGCTCTCGAGCTGCCGCGCGGAGATGTTGACAGAGACCGACAAAGCCGCGTCTCCGTCGTCCCACGTGGCCGCCTCCCTGCACGCGGATTGCAGGACCCATCTGCCGAGTTCGACGATGAACCCGGTCTCCTCCGCCAGCGGGATGAACCGGTAGGGGCCGATCGCGCCTAGCGTGGGATGTCGCCACCGAACCAGCGCTTCGAAGCCCTCGAGGTGCTCGTCGGTCAATGAGATCTGCGGTTGGTATTCCAAGAAGAACTCGTCGCGCGCCAGTGCGCCGTCGAACGAGTTGGTGATGGCCATCCGGTCGAGCAGCCGTGACCGCATCCGTGGCTCGAACACGGAGAACCGGTCTTTGCCGGATGCCTTGGCTTCATACATCGCGGTGTCGGCCTCGCTGAGAATCTGCTCGACATCGACCGTGTGATCGCCGAATGCGACGCCGACGCTCGCCGACAGCCGGGCTTGGTGGCCATCCATCGTCACCGGCTCACGGAGCACGCCGACGAGTCGGGCGGCCAACGCGGTCGCCACGTCCACGCTCTCGATGTTGTCAATCAGAATGGCGAACTCGTCGCCACCTAGACGAGCCACGGTGTCACCGGGCCGGACGATTCCCTTCAACCGGTTCGCCACCAGCACCAACAAATCGTCGCCGAACTGATGCCCGAGACTGTCGTTCACCGCCTTGAAGCCGTCGAGGTCGCAGAAGAAAAGGGCAGCGGTGCCACCCGACCTCGGCGTCCCGGCTAGTGCATGGCCGACGCGATCGTGAAGCAGCGCGCGGTTCGGCAGGCCGGTCAGGCTGTCGTGAAATGCTTGGTGTCGCAGCTCTTCTTCGAGGACCCGCTGGGCATCCAGCGCGGCTTGCAGTGACTCACCGCGTTGTTCGAGCAGCATCGCCTGCTCTCGAGTGCGTCCGTACAGCCACGCAAATCGAAGAACGACCAAGCCGAACAAGATGATGGACGTCGCCGCCAGAACGGGAACGTCGACGTCAAACCGCAATGGCCGGCTCAACAACAGCAGCGTCGGCGACACGAAGCCCGCCACCGCCACGAGCGGTATCCAGCGACGCGTCTGCTCGTCACTCACGTCGCGCACTCGCACCGGCTGCGCCATCGACGGGTGCAACGCGGCGGCCGCGAGGAGCACGTAGCTGACGAGGTAGGTGGCATCGACCAGGTTTCCGGTCGTGTAGCTGCCATGTAGCACGAGGACGTCGTAGATGAAGTCGCCGACGAGCATGGCAGTCATCGACGCGACGACGAGCTGGTCGGCCGCGCGACGGGCCGCTCCCGACAGCAGTGCGCCGGCCACGATGAAGATCACGCCGATGTCCATCATCGGATACGACATCGTGACCAACCTGCCGAACCAGTCGACCGTGTCGTCGTGAGCGTAGGAGCGCATCAGCAATTGCCATGACAACGCGACCGCCCCGACGCACACGATCATCGCGTCAGCCCAGGTCTCGCGAGACTGCCGGACGATGCGCACCCGGCTAATCAAGAACACGGCCGCGAACAGGAACGGATACCCCGCGAGGTAGAGCCCGTCGGCGACGGACGGGAACGGGATGTCGGTGTGCAGCACGAGGTCGTAGACGTTGAAGACGACGTCGCCGCAGACGAAACACCCGTTGGCGACGGCCAACAAGAGCCATCCGAGCGGTTGTGCTGGACGGTTCTTTCGCACACCGATCAACATCGCCAGCGTGGAGCCGACGCCAATCGCGCTGTACGCCAGATCCTTCGCGTCGAGACCCGGCAGCGCGAAGTAGATCGCGGCAAGTGCGAGTCCGCCGAAGAGAGTGATCTTCCAAAGCCGCTGCATGTTGCTTGCCGCACGCTCGGGCGAGGCGTCGTCGCGATCGGATCGAGAAGGCGGAACCATGTCATTCCACTCGACTGCGCCCGACCGCGTCCGAGTGATTCGGCGATGTGAAAAGGCTTACAAGATCGACTATCGCCGTGGGATCAGCACCTGACGTCGGTCGGTGCCTGCGCGCTGTCGCGTCCAGGCGACCGCGACCTCGTCGAGCGGCACCTCGTCGAATTCGACTCGCATTTCACCCGCGGCGTTGTGATCAAAGATCGATCGGAGCGCACTAGCGATCTGTGCGGACGGCAGACCCGTGTTGGTGTAACCCACGATCTTCAGCCGGCGGCTTCTGATCGTTGCGGAGTCGAACGTCGCGAGCTCGCCGCCGGCGCTGCCAAGGTTGACCAGTCGTCCGGCTGGTCGCAAAGCTCGGCTCGCGGCAGCCGCCGTCGGCCCGAACACCGGGTCGATGACCACGTCGGCCCCGCCGTGGCACGCGTCGGACATCTTTGCGGTGAGCGCCGCGGCGTCGGAGCTGTCGGTGTTGTCAACGACCGCGTCGGCACCATGCCGCAGGGCGCGGTCGCGCGCCTGCGCGCTTCGTGCGACCGCGACCACGCGGCTCGCGCCTTGCAGCCGGGCGGCCTGCACCGCGACCTGGCCGACGGTTCCACCGGCGCCAAGCACGAGCACGGTCTCGCCGGGCCGCAACTCGCCGCCCATCGTCAATGACAACCACCCCGCCACCGCCGAGAGACCAAGCGCCGCCGCGCTCGTGTCGGAAACGCCGTCCGGGATTGTGATCAGGTCGGCCATGCTGACGAGCGCGCGCTCGGCCAGGCTGCCGTCACCGGGTTGTTGGCCAGCTGTTGTCGAGAACCACACTCGGCGGCCAGCTTGCGTGCCGTCGCGCACCACGCCGACTCCCTGCACGCCGGGGATGTACGGCACCTGTGGCGTGCCGAAATACGACGTCCCGCTCGCGCACAACAGATCCAGCGGCACGATCGCCGCTGCTGTCACGTCGACAACGACGTGTTCCTCGGACGACGCGACCGGGTCGGGCCATTCGTCAAACGTCGGTGGCTGTCCGCACTCGCGCAACACCGCGGCTTTCATCTGCGCTCCGCCCTTAAGTCGTGATGTCGGGATAAGGCTTTTCCCGCCACGCGCTCAACTTCTGCGCATACTCGAGCTGAAATCCCAGCGGCTCGGCGAAATCCCGCTCGTACATCGCGATGAAGAGCGTCAACGTCAGGAACGGGTGCGCGCCCATCTCGTACAGCTTGACGTAGTCGTGAGCGACGAGGGCGGCACGTTCGGCGTCGTCGAACTTCAACCACGTGGAGTTCTCACCGACGTGGCAGTTAAGAAGCACATTGGCGCGCTCGCGCTCCCACCAGTCGACCGTGCCAGCCGGGTCGTCGCGATAGCGCTCGACCAACTCCGGATCGCGGTCGATGGTGTAGAGGAACTTATCGAGCAAGTATCTGCTCATGCCGTCGCCTCCAGGTACCAGGTGAAGTACGCCTCCATTGTGTGGAAGAGGTCGTAGGTGTCGACGTAGTCGGCTTTCACGCCCTCACCAGCCACACCCATCATCAACATGAAGTCCATGAACCCGTGGGTCGCGTTTCCCGGCATCCAAAGGCTGTCCAGCGAGACTTCGGCAATTGCCCGCTCGATGTCGGAGGTCGCGATCCACTCCACGGCCTTCGCGTCGAATTCCGGGTCGGGCCCGTGCGGACCGAACTGGCGTGGTCCGCCGAGTTCGAGCGACAGGTGCCCGGTGCCAATGATCGCCACCCGCAGATCACTCGGCCACGACTCGACCAGCTCGCGGATCATCCGGCCTAACTCGACGAACCGTTTCGGTTGGGGAAGTGGTGGCGCGAAGATGTTCGTGTAAATCGGGACGACCGGCAGGTCGTTTTGCGGTCGCAGCGTGATGATCGGGCAGGTGACGCTGTGGTCGAGCCGCAGCTCGTTACTGAACGCGAGGTCAAAGCCGCGGTCGATGCCGCCGCGCAGGATGTGCCATGACAACTCCTGCTGGCCGTTCATAAAGAAGCGCGGCAGCCCGAACTCGCGTTCTTCGTTGTACCAGTTGGCGTCGTAGTGCGGCGCGTTGCCGACCAGGAACTGCGGCATGTTGTCGAGCCACAGCTGGTGGAAGTGGTCAGAACCCACGAGCACGAGGACGTCGGGGTTGGCGCGGGTCAGGGTGTCGCGAAACGCCTCAACCTTGCGCACCCACTCGTCAGCGAACGGTGGCCGGTCCGCGCCGGTCGACGTGCTGGCCTTGTAGTAAAACGGGTGATGGGTTGATGCGATCACCGCGGCGATGGTGGCCATCGTCTCTCCTGCCAAACGATTTGAGCTTGAGAGCAAGTGGTTCGGTGGACGTTATTGATCCGGGGGGACGTAGTAGGCGTTGCGGTCGATGTCGAGATACATGCGCATGGCGGCCGGTCGGCGGCGTTCCTCGGCGAGTTGGCCGAGCAGGCCCGCGGTCCGTGCCAGCAGGGCAAATCCGCGCAGCATCTCGACCGGCAAACCGAGGTCGGCGAGCACTGCGCCACACACGCCGGCCCCGTTGAGCGGCAGCCGCCGTCCGAGAACTTGCGGGTGCACCCGGCCGATCGCCTCGTACAGCGCGATGTGATCGCCACGAGTGCCTTCCTCCGTGGCGATGCGCAACAGCGCTGGCGTGCGGGGGTCGACCTCTTTGTGCACCGGATGACCGAGACCGGGAATGAACCGCTTCGACTCGCGAGCAGCTTTGACGACGGCAAAAGCCATCGCGTCCCATCCGGCGTCGTCGTTCGGGCGCGGTGAATCGCTGCCGTGTAACGCGCCGGACAAGAACATGGCAGCGTCTTCGGTGACGCCGAGAAATCGCGAGCCGCCGCCGAGCAAACCCGAGGCGAGTGCCCCCTGCAATGAGTCAGGCGCGCTCAGGTAGGTGAGTCGCGCGGCGATCGCGGTGGGCGTAAAACCGTGATCGGCAAGCGCGACGAGCACGCTCTCGAACACGCGCACTTCGCCGGGGGTCGGCCGACGCGCGGCGACCAGCCAGAACGCGAGCTCGCCGAAGCCCACCTTGCCCATCAACTCGTCGGCGAGATCGTGGCCGAGCAGGCGGATGGAGTCGGCGTCGGACGTGCCGAGCGACGTCGGATAACCGGAAGCGTCAGTCATCAGATTTTCCCAGCAGCCATTGCCGGATCTCGGTGCCATCGCGGTCGATGGTCGGCGGGGGAGTGCGGTACGTCGGCGGCGTCTTCGAGAAGGTGATGGGGTTGCGCACCATCGGCAATGTCTCGTCGCCGTCGCGCACCTCGACAACCGGGTCGAGCCCGATTTCGCGCGCAAACGCGACGCCCTTGTCGATGGTGTTGATCGGTGCGCACGGCACGCCGGCCGCGATCAGGTCGTCGAACCACTCTTTCGACGTCCGCTTGCCAAGCCGTTCGACCAGTAATGGCCGCAACGCCTCGCGGTTGGCGGTGCGGTCTTGGTTGTGCTCGAAGCGGGGGTCATCGAGCACGTCCGGCAGGTCGAGAACCTTTGCCAGCGTGCGGAACTGATTGTCGTTGCCTGCGATGATGACGAGCTCGCCGTCGGCGGTGGGCAATGGCTCGTAGGGAAACAGGCTCGGGTGCGCGTTACCCATGCGGTACGGCACCACTCCGCCGCTGACGTAAGCCGACGTGTGGTTGACCAGCCCTGAAAGCGCCGATGCCAACAAGCTGACCTCGACGTGTTGGCCCTCACCGGTGTCGTTGCGATGTTGCACGGCGGCGAGGATGCCGATGCACGCGTGCATGCCCGCCATCACGTCGAAGACCGAGATGCCGGACCGGTAGGCCGGGCCGTCGGGTTCGCCGGTGAGGCTCATGAGGCCCGAAATCGCTTGCACCATCAGGTCGTATCCGGGGATGCCGACCGCTTGCGGCGCCGTGCCAAAACCGCTGATCGAGGTGTAAATGATGCCCGGGTTGTTGCTCGCGACCGTGTCGAAGTCGAGACCGAACCGGGCTAAGCCGCCGGGCTTGAAGTTTTCGATGAGCACGTCGGCGCGCCGGGCCAACTCGATCGCGGCCGCGCGGTCGTCGTCGTTTCGCAGATCCAGCACGATCGCGCGCTTGTTCCGGTTGATCGCCAGGTAGTAGGTCGAGACTTCGCCGCGCACCGGTGGCATCCAGGTCCGGGTGTCGTCGCCGGCCGGTCCCTCGACTTTGATGACGTCGGCGCCGAGGTCGGCGAGCAGCATCGTGCAGTACGGGCCAGCGAGGATGCGGGAGAAGTCGGCGACCAGCAGGCCGGAAAGCGGCCCGGCGGTCGCAGGCTGCGCTGCCGACGCCGTCACAGCCAATCCAGCCACATCAGCCACATCCTGTCCGTCAGTCGGACAACTGTCCGTTGACGCGAGTCTGGCCGCGACCCCTGCGCGGTGTCAAGCACCGCGTGCCGTTCGCGGGCATGCACGGGCGGCCTAATTCGACACGGCCGCGACGACCTGCGGCACCGAATGCAGCCGGGCCCAATCGGCACTGATCGCCGCGGCGGTCTGCAGCAACCGCGGCAGGTGGTGTTCGATCAGCACATCGAGGCTGGTCTCCGCCGCGCTGGTGTTGACGTTGAGCGCGGCGACCACCTTGCCGTCGCCGTTGCGCAATGGCGCCGCCACCGACCGGATGCCGGCGGCCAACTGCTCGTCGGTCAACGCCCATCCCTTGGCGCGCACGTCGCGCAGCATCTTGTCGATGGACTTCGGATCCGGCTGCACTCGCGGTGTGACACCCGAGCGGCTCGGCTCGGCGAGCACCTGCTTCAGCTCGTCGGGTTCGAGCGCAGCCAGCAGCACCTTGCCCAGCGACGTCGGCAAGGCTGGGAAACGGGTGCCGATCGAGACCGCGAGGCCCACGATTTTGGGCACTGCGACACGGGCGACGTACACGATGTCGGCGCCGTCGAGCTGCGCGATCGAGGTCGACTCGTTGGTCCATCCGACCAGCCGCTCCATGTGCGGCCTCGCGACCTCCCACAGTCCGAGCGACTGGATGAACGCCATGCCCAACTCGAGCACCCTGGGCGTCAGCGTGAAGCCGCCGTTCTCGCCGCGCACATAGCCAAGCTCAGCCAAGGTGAGCAGGATGCGGCGCGCGGTGGGGCGGGCCAGGTCGGTGCGCGTCGCGACGTCGCTGAGCGACAGCACCGGTTGTCGCGGCTCGAACGCGCGCAGCACGTCGAGCCCGCGGGCGAGGGCCTCGATGAAATCGGGCTCGCTGCTGCGCCTCGCCATGTGCTCACCCCAGGGTCGACCGGTCAACGAGCGGACCTTTTCGGACTTCGTCGCGACGACTGTAACGGGTGAATGGCGGTTTGTCCGTCACGCGGACGACGAACAACCACGCGCGGACGACGATGGTCCGGCCAGCGCGCTTCCGTCGAAGGCTCTTGACATCGACGGCGGACCGTCGCATCGTGAGCGACACAGTCTGGCCGCCATGCGGACGAACGTCCGTCAGATTCGGCACGGCGGAATTCGGCACGGCGGAATTCGGCACGGCGAAATTCGGCACGGCGAAATTCGGCACGGTGAAGGAGCCGCACAACATGACTAACTCGTCCGACACCCCTTTCCCTGCGGCACCTGACTCGGCGGCGGCACCAGATGCTGGCCGCCCGGTGGTTTTCCGCCATGCCACCGTGCTCACCATGGACGATCAGCGCAGGGTGCTCACCGACACCGACGTGCTCGTCGTTGGCGAGCGCATCGCGGAAATCGGGCCGGCCCTGGCCGCGCCGTCCGATGCGGTGGAGGTCGACGCGACCGGCGGACTGCTCATGCCGGGCATGATCGACACGCATCGGCACATGTGGCAAACGGCGATGCGCGGTTACGGCGCCGACTGGACGTTGACCCAATACTTCGTCTGGTACTACCTCGAGTGGGGAAAGATCTTCCGTCCCGAGGACATCTACGCGGGCAACCTGCTGTCGGCCATTGAGTCGATCGACGCCGGCGTGACGACGACGGTCGACTGGTCGCACGGCTTGCAGACCATCGACCACGCCGAAGCCGCGGTCGACGCGCTCGAAGAGGTTCCTGGCCGATTCGTGCTCGCCTACGGAAACATCCAGGCTGGCCCGTGGGAGTGGTCGACGGCGCCGGAGTTTCGTGATTTCGTGAGTCGCCGGCTTGCCGGGCGCGGCGACATGCTCGGCTTCCAGCTAGCCTTCGACGTCCCGGGCGATCCCGCGTTCAAGGAGCGGGCCGCGTTCGAGGTGGCTCGCGAGCTCGGCGCGCCCGTGACCACGCACGCGGGCGTGTGGGGCGCCACGAACGACGACGGCATCAAGTTGATGTATGAGAACGGCTTCATGACACCCGGCACGATTTACGTGCACGCCGCGACGCTGACCTCCGACTCCTACCACCGCATCGCCGCCACCGGCGGGTCCGTTTCGGTTTCGACCGAAAGCGAGCAAAGTGCCGGCCAGGGCTACCCGCCAACGTTCCAGTTGCGCAAGCACGACATCCCGGTTTCGCTGTCAATGGACACCAGCGTTTGGTGGAGCGGCGATCTGTTCACGGCGATGCGGACGACGTTGAGCGCCGACCGCAGCCGCTGTCACCTGGACCACCACGCCCGTCAGGAGACGGTGACGCATTGCGAGTTGCGGGCTGAGGACGTCGTCGGCTGGGCGACACGTGGTGGCAGCCAAGCGCTAGGTATGGAAAGCGCCGTCGGAAGCGTCGAACGCGGTAAGAAGGCTGACCTCGTCCTCATCAAGAACGACGCGTCGCCCGCAATGTTCCCGGTGCTAAATCCCTACGGGCACGTGGTCTTCCAGGCGCAGCGCGGCGATGTGCACTCGGTGGTGGTGAACGGCCGATTGGTCAAGCACAACCACGCACTCGTTGGCGTCGACCTGGGCAAGGCCCGGAAGGCGGTCGAAAGCACGGTTGAGTATTTGCAGTCGCAGCTGGGCGAAGAGGCGTGGAGCGCCGGCATGAACCCGGAGATCCCTGAGAAGAAGGTGCTCGACAACCCCTACACGTACACCGATTGGGGTTCGGACAGCGCGCAATGGAAGCGCTGAGTTTGGCGCGATAACGCGCTGAGCTAACCCGCTGACGCGACGGCCACCTCTCGCGGTTGGGCGAACTGCAGGGAGCGGTCGCGAGGTCGGTAGGCCACGCCCACACGGCGTGGCCTACCGATCTTTTTGTTGCGCGGCTCACAATACGGACAGCTGTCCGCCCTTGGCCGGGCAAGCAGAAAGCCTTATCAAATCGTGCTCCTCGCAGTATTGACAGCGCTCGTTGTCCGTACAACAGTTCTCCATCAAGACCACTGTCCGTACAGCGGACGAATGTCCGAGGAATCGGAGCGGTGCCAGCACGTCAGGTAACACCGGCGTCGCCCCGAACGACCCGCTGCCAGGGAGGCACGCATGCGAGTTCGTCGACCCGGTCACCTTGCGACGGCGGGTGTCGCGGCACTTGCCGCGGCGGCCGCGGTTGCTGGTTGTTCCAGCAATTCCACGAAAGCAAGTTCGGCAACGAGCGCGCCCCCACCGGCGTCGTCGGCGCCGTCGTCGAACACGAGTGCGACGCCGGCGCCAAGTGACACCGCCAACTCCGGCAAGACGCTGCAGATTGCGTATCTGTCGTTTGCGGTCGCAAACAGTTACGACGCGCCGATGCTCGCAGCCGCGCAAGCTGCGGCGTCAGCAGGCAATGCGAAGCTCACCGTCTTCGACGCCAACAACGATCCGAACGCACAGTTCTCCCAACTGCAAAACGCCATCGGCACCGGCAAATACGACGGCATTATCGTGCAGCCGATTTTCGGCACCGGCCTCACCGACCTGGTGAAGCAGGCCATCGACAAAGGCATCAAGGTCGTCAACATCGACCAGGTGCTCGGCGCTGATTTGACGACAGTGCAACCCCAGGTGCAGGGCTTGTCGGCGAACATCGCGTTCGTGCCAACTGACATGGGCACCAAGTTGGGGCAGCTGGCTGTACAGGCCTGCGCGTCGGCGAACCTGAACCCGTGCAAGGCGGGCTACCTATACGACATCAAGGCATCGTCGCTCGACGTCGCGATCAACAAGGCGTTCGGTGCCGCGACCGCGTCATCGCCGGTGAAGGTGGTCGCGGAAGGCGAAGACTTCTTCACCCCGGCGGGCGGCCTCAAGGCCGTGCAAAACATGCTCACCGCCCACCCCGACATCAATGTCATCGTCGGATCCGACCAGGGCATCGAAGGCGCGGTACAGGCACTCGACGCCGCAAAGAAAACCGGCAAGGTGTTGCTCGTCGGCTACGGCGGCAGCGCCGCCGGCCTGAACGGAGTGAAGGCCGGCAGCTGGTTCGGCACCGTGATGCAAGACCCAGCTTCTGAGGGGCAGATCGGCGTCGAGTCGCTCGTCAAGGCGATCCGCGGCAACACCGTCACCGGCGGTCTGGACCCACTGTCGCAGTTGCCAGACCAAGGCATTGTGACGAAAGCCAACGTCGACAAGTTCACCGCCGAGTGGCCAGGCTAATCAGCCACTAGTCAGACAACGACAACAACGACGATGACGACAGCCGGCCGCGAGCCGCACGTGGAATTGCTGAACATCAGCAAGCGATTCGGCGGGGTGCAAGCCCTCGACGATGTCACCGTGCGAATCGCGGCCGGCTCGGTGCACGCGTTGGTCGGCGAGAACGGCGCCGGCAAGTCGACGCTGAGCAAAATCTGCGCTGGCGTGATGCCGCCGGACGCCGGCTCAATCGTCATAGCCGGGGTTCCAGTGACGCTGCGATCACCGCGCGACGCGCTGCTTCATGGGATCGCGTCGATCGCGCAAGAGCTCGCGCTAGTGCCTCATCTCAGCGTCGAACAGAATGTGTTTCTGGGCTCGGAGCCGGCGGCTGGCGCGTTCCTCAGGCCGCGGGCGCTGCGCAAGGCGTTCAACGCACTAGCGGCAGAAGCCGGTTTCGACTTGGACCCGGCGGCGTTAGTCGGCGGTCTACGAACCGCCGACCAACAGAAGGTCGAGATTTTACGGGCGCTCTCACGGGGCGCCTCGATGATCATCATGGACGAGCCGAGCGCCGCGCTGTCAGGGCCCGACACCGCTCGCCTGCATGCCGTCATCAAACATCTGGCGGGCACCGGGCACACCGTCGTCCTCATCTCGCACTTCTTGTCGGAGGTGCTGCAACTCGCCGACACGGTGACGATATTGCGTGATGGAAGGCACGTGCGCACCGCGCCAGCTCGCGATGAGAACAACGCCTCGCTGATCGAAGGCATGCTGGGCCGAACGTTGGAGTCGGTCTTTCCTGACAAGCCGCCGCGGCCGTCGTCCGACGCGCCGGTCGTGTTCGCGGCGAGCGACGTCACGGCGCCAGGTGTCAACAACGTCTCAATCGAGGTGCGGGCGGGCGAGATTGTCGGGCTGGCGGGCCTGGTGGGTGCCGGGCGCACCGAGCTGGCCCGCGCGCTCACCGGCGCCGCACCTGCCGTCAGCGCAGATGTGCGCTTGCACGGCAAACAGGTGGCCCTGCGCTCGCCACGGCACGCGCTGCGTCGCGGCGTGGTGATGATTCCCGAGTCTCGCAAAGAGCAAGGGTTGGTCTTGCAGCGCGCGATCGACGAGAACGTCACGCTCGCGAACCTGAGCGACTACAGCCGAGGCGGCATGATCGGGCGTCGGCGCGAGCAAAAGGCAGTGCGCGGGGTGCTTGAACAAGTGCGGGTCAAGGCCCCCTCGTTGAGCTCGCCGATCGCAGGGCTGTCTGGTGGCAATCAGCAGAAGACGTTGTTCGCGCGCGCTCTGTTGTGCAAGCCGTCCGTGCTGGTGGCGGACGAGCCGACCCGCGGTGTCGATGTGGGTTCCCGCCGGGCGATCTACGACCTCATCGTTGAGCAGGCGCAAGCGGGTGTCGGAGTCGTCGTCATTTCCTCCGATGTCGAGGAGGTGCTTGGCCTCGCGCATCGCGTGTTGGTCATGCGGGGCGGACGAGTGGTTGCGGAGTTGACCGACGACCAGATGACCGAAGCGAACGTGCTGCATGCCGCGTTCGCCGAGGTGCGACCCGATCAAACGCAGGAGCCAGGTGATGCGACCGATGACTGAGCAGCGCAGCCGCGTGCGGAAGACGGCCGGCCAACCGGCGCCAGCCGCCGCGGGCGCGTCGGCGCCCTGGTCGCAGCGACTTTCTCGGCTCGGTGGCGGTGCGCCGATCGTCGCACGCTGGAGGCGCGCCGGAATTCTGTTCCCGCGGGTAGTGCTGTTTGTCGTGCTGTCGGCCTCGAGCGGACCCTTCTTCACCAAGAACAACCTGTTGAACATCCTGGATCAGCAGTCCGCGACGCTCATCATGGCGGCAGCCGGCACGCTGGTGTTGGTTGCTGGAGGCATTGACCTGTCTGTCGGCGCCAACTACGCGCTTTCGGGTGTTGTCGCCGCCCAGGTCTTGCAACACAACAGCATCGGTTTGGGTATTGCGGCAGGTGTCGGGGTAGGCCTGCTCGTCGGCCTCGCGAACGGCGTCATCACGACGTTCTTCCGCATCAACTCGCTCATCGCCACGTTGGCGATGTCATTCATCGCCAGCGGCATCGCGAGTCGCGTCACCAACGGGAACCTGCTCGTGCTCACCGGAAAGCCAGATTTCGCGAAGATAGCCCGCACCGATTTTCTGACCGTCCGCACGTCGATCTGGATCATGGTGATCTGCGTGCTGTTGCTTGGCGTGCTGCTGGCGCGCACCACAACCGGCCGCTACCTGTACGCGGCGGGCGGCAACGCTGAGGCTGCGCGCCTCGCTGGCGTGCGGGTCAAAGGCGTGCGCATCGTCGCCTTCGCCGCAAGTGGTGCGGCAGCGGGAATCGCCGGCATCATCGACGCTTCCCGGGTGTTGAGCGCGCAAGCGTCGTCCGGAAATCAACTCGCTTTCACGGTGCTCGCCGGCATTGTCGTCGGTGGCACATCGATTCTTGGCGGTGACGGTGCGATTTGGCGCACGGTCGCCGGCGTGCTGTTCATCGCGCTCGTCGGCAACGGCTACGACCTGCTCGGCGTCAACCCGTTGTACGAGCAAATCACGCTTGGGGTGATCCTGCTGCTCGCGGTTGGTGTCGACGCGTGGTCGCGCACCCAGCGCACGTAGCGGAGGTGAGGAGGTGAGGAGCGGCAGTTCAGGACGGCACGGTGACGAGATAGGCCGACGACATGTCGTCGTCCTCGTGGCCTGCGTCGACCGCACGGCGCATCTTTTGGAGCACCGCACGAGCCACATCGGCGTTGACGCCGGACGACGTTGCCGCGGCGACGATGAGTGTCGCGTCTTTTGCCGCGCCGCCTGACGGGAACGACGCGGTGAAATCGCGCCGAATCATCGCCTCGCCCTTGAGGTGCGCATACGGCGTGTCGAGCTGCGACCCTTCCAGCGTCGACAAGAACAACGCAGGGTCGAGGCCGAGATTCTCTGCAAGCGCGACCGCTTCGGCGACCGCCGACGTGACCGCGAGCACCCAGCTGTTCATGACGAGTTTTAGTCGACTGCCCATTCCTGCTGGTCCGAGCCAACGGGTGTTTTGACCGATCGCAGCGAAGACCTCTGCGCAACGATCGCGCAGCGCGTCGTCACCTGACGCGAGCACATTGAGTTCCGCGTCTTCCGCGGGCTTTCTCGTGCCAAGCACGGGTGCGTCGACATAGCTGACGCCAGCGTCGTCGGCAAGTCGGCCAAGTCGCTCACAGGCGTCGATGCCAACTGTCGAACATTGCAGCCAGATCGAGTGGTCGCGCATCGTCTCGAGAACGTTCGGACCATTGTCGCCACGACCGGTCATCGTCGACTCGACAGCGGCGCCGTCGCCGAGCATCGTCAACACAAAGTCGACACCATCGGCCGCCTGCGCGGCAGTGTCGCAAACCTCGGCGCCGTCGGCCGCCAGTGGCGCTGCCTTGGCGTGGGTGCGGTTCCAGACCCGCACCGAGAACCCAGTACGGACCAGGTTTCGCGCCATTGGCGCGCCCATGATCCCGGTGCCCAGGACGGCGATCGAACGTGCCTCGGCCATGCGAGGTCCCTTCGCAGAGCGACGTGTCTTGAGGCACCTTCCCATGCGCTGGTAGACCACACGCGGCACAATCAGCGGATGGCTTCGTTAGGCGTCGTTTTCCTGCCAGATCTGCCGCCGGAGCGATTGCGCGAGGTGGTGCGGATCGCGGACGAATCCGGCCTCGAGGAGCTTTGGTTGTGGGAAGACTGCTTCAAGGAGTCGGGCATAGCGACCGCGGCGGCCATCCTCGCGTGGTCGACTCGACTTCGCGTCGGCGTCGGTCTGCTGCCCGCGCCGCTGCGCAACGTCGCGCTCACGGCGATGGAAATCGCCACGCTCGAACGGCTCTTTCCGGGGCGGGCACGCATCGGCGTCGGCCACGGCGTGCTCGACTGGATGGGTCAGGTAGGCAACCGCCCGGAATCACCGATGACCTTCCTCCGCGAGTACGTCACGGCGCTGCGTGCCCTGCTCGCCGGTGAGCGGGTTGCGGTCGAGGGTCGTTACGTGAAGTTGGACGACGTGGCGTTGGACTGGCCGCCGGCGCGGCGACCGGAGCTCCTGGTCGGCGCGGTCGGCGAACGCACCTTGAAACTTTCGGGCGACCTCGCCGACGGAACGATCCTGACCGGCGGTACGTCACCGCGACAGGTCGAGGAGAAGCGGCGGCAGGTCGGCAACAGCGCCAACCAGGTTGTGGTCTACGTGCATGCCGCCACGGGACCGGATGCCGCAGCGCGCACGGCCGCCGAAGGCGAGCGTTGGGGCTACGAAAACGTCGATGACGTGAGCATCGTCGGCGACGCGGCCGCGTTCGCGACCGGCGCCCGCCGATGGATCGACGCCGGCGCCGATACCGTCGTGTTTCAGCCGACGCCTGACGACCCAGACCTTGAGGGATTCATCCGGCTTGTCGCGCAGGAAGTGCGACCGCTGATCGACTGAGCTCACGTCGTCCGAGAAAGGTGTGAACACCGTGATCGAAGACCGCTCGTTCACTGTTGATCCGCAGCTGGCCCATCGCCGTGGTTCGGCGACCGTGACCGTGCGCGAAGCCGACGGACGACCGCTCGCCAACACAGCTGTGACCGTGGCACAGCGCAAACACAAGTTCCTGTTCGGTTGTATCGGCTTTGAGTTCATCGAGTTGGTCAATGGTCAGCCGTCGGCGAATGGCGAGGACCTCGACAAGATGGCCGACCTTTGGTTCGACGTCTTCAACTTCGCAACGCTGCCCTTTTACTGGGGCAACTTCGAGCCCGAACGCGGCAAGCCCGACACGCAGCGGGTGCTGAAGACCGCGAAGTGGTTCCAAGACAAGGGATGTCTCGTGAAAGGCCACCCGTTGGCGTGGCACACGGTGACCGCAGACTGGTTGCTCGGCTTGTCGAACGCCGAGATCATCGACGCGCAGAAAGCGCGCATCCGGCGAGAGGTCACCGACTTCAAAGGCGTCATCGACGCCTGGGACGTCATCAACGAGGTCGTCATCATGCCGATCTTCGACAAGTACGACAACGGCATCACCCGGATTTCGCGCGAACTCGGCCGGATCGGCATCATCCGCATGGTGTTCGACGAGGCGCGAGCCGCCAACCCTGGCGCGACCTTGCTGCTCAACGATTTCGACATGTCGGC
>JAICYF010000081.1 GCA_025934355.1 Acidothermaceae bacterium | reverse complement strand
GGGTCATGTTCTGACCTTACGGACAGCGCGTCGATCGTCCACGCCACGGTCAGCCCCGCGGCCACCGCGACACAGAAGCCGCCGAGCGTGTCGGTGGAGTAGTGGTAACCGGATCCGATCAGCGCGGTCGCGACCCCCACCGCGACCAGCAGCGCGGCGGCGGCGAGCAGGTATCGGACGACGGGCGGCCACGCCGGCCGACTCGGGCCGAGCAGCACGACCACGATCACCACGGCAACCGACACCGCGCCCGTCGTGTGGCCGCTCGGAAACGCCAGGAAGTCGTGCAGCCGCCGATTGATCAGCGGCTTGAGGACGAACTCGGCGAGCCCGGCGGCGACTGCCGGACCGACGATCGCGAGCAACGCCGCTCGTCGTCGTCCGGTGCTGAAAAGGACGGCGGCCAGCACGGCGCAACCGATCGACACCGACAGCGGACCCCCGAGCGCCGCGAGGTGGTGCAAGAAGCGCAGGTGGCCCTGGAGGTGGTGCCGCACCCGGCCGTCGATCGCTGAGTCGATCCGGCCCGGGCTGATGTCGTCGGCGTAATGAACACCCAGGACCGCCACGCCGAGCGCGGCCAGCCCGATGGCGGCTGCGACCAACCGGCGTCCCTGCAGCAACGCGGGAGACGCCATGGTGGCGAGTGTACGGCGAGTTGGCCTGCGGCTCGGCCGTCCACAGTGTCGCGACCGCACAGCGCCGGCGCGAGGTTGTGAAGTTCATTTCGCACGCCCGTAACGAAGCGGAAGCGATCGCGAAACCTTGGTCGGCGACTCTCGCCGCCATGGACGAGCGATCCTCTCGCCGGTTGGTCGTGATCGGGGACGGCATGGTGGGGCACCGGTTCGTCGACGCGGTTGTGCAGCGTGACGCCAGCCGCGTATGGGCGATCACCGTGCTCGCGGAGGAGCCACGGCCCGCGTACGACCGGGTGGCGCTGTCGAGCCTGTTCGCGGGCGTGACGGCTGCCGAACTCGCGCTGCCGTCGCCAAAGCGCGACGCCGTCGACGTCCGGCTCGGCGAGGCGGCGGTGCGGATCGATCGCGACCAACGTGAGGTGACGACGTCGAACGGAGGAGTCGTCGGCTACGACGCGCTGGTGTTTGCGACCGGCTCGACGCCGTTCGTGCCGCCGATTCCCGGCGCCGACGCCGCCAGCTGCTTCGTCTACCGCACGATCGAGGACGTCGCGGCCATCACGGCGGCTGGGGCCACGGCCGCCTCCGGCGCGGTGATCGGCGGCGGCCTACTCGGACTCGAGGCCGCCGACGCGCTTCGCCGACTCGGGCTGCGCACGCATGTGATCGAGTACGCGAACCGCCTGATGCCAATGCAATTGGACGACGGCGCCGGGGAAGCGCTCCGGTTGCGGATCGAGGCGCTCGGCCTCGACGTCCGGCTCGGGGCGAAGACAACCGCTATCGAGGTGCGTCACGCCACATCGCAGGCGCGGCGGTTGCATTTCGAGGACGGCGGCCACCTCGACGTCGACCTGGTGGTGTTCTCGGCTGGCATCAGGCCGCGGGATGAGCTCGCGCGGGCTTGCGGGCTCGCTGTCGGGGAGCGCGGTGGCGTGGTGGTGGACGCGACCTGTCGCACCGCGGACTCGCACGTCTGGGCGATCGGCGAGGTCGCGTGCGTCGATGGCGCCATGTTCGGACTGGTGGCCCCCGGATACGCGATGGCAGAGGTCGTCGCCGACCGGTTGTGCGGCGGCGGCGACGCGACCTTCGCCGACGCCGACTGTTCGGTCAAGTTGAAACTGCTTGACGTCGACGTCGCCACCTTCGGCGACGCGTTCGCGACGTCGTCCGGGGCGCTTTCGTTGGTGTACGCGAACCCGGTCTCCGGTGTTTACAAAAAGCTCGTCGTCAGCGACGACGCCACCCGATTGCTGGGCGGAATGCTCGTCGGCGACGCGACCGAGTACGCATTGCTACGCCCGCTCGTCGGCGCGGAACTGCCGCTGCCAGCCGACCCCGCCGCCTTGCTGCGCATCGGCGACGGAACGGGGGAGGCGGTCGGTTCGGGTGCGTTGCCGTCGTCCGCTCTCGTGTGTTCGTGCAATGGCGTGACGAAGGGCTCGTTGTGCGCGGCGATCGCCGACGGGGCCCGTGAAATAGGTGAGCTGAAGACCAAAACCGGAGCCGGCACCGGATGCGGTTCTTGCGTTCCGTTGATGAAGGCGATCATCGGCGACGAGTTGGCGGCGGCCGGTATCCCGATCAGCAAGGCGTTGTGCGAGCACTTCGAACACAGCCGTGCCGAGCTTTTCGACATCGTCCGGGTCACCGGTATTCGAGCTTTCTCAAGGCTGGTTGCCGAATATGGCCGGGACCGGGGGTGCGACATCTGCAAGCCCGCCGTCGCGTCAATCTTCGCCAGCCTCGGGGCCGGCCACATCCTCGCCGGCGAGCAGGCCGCGCTGCAGGACACCAATGACCACTTTCTCGCCAACCTGCAAAAGGACGGCACGTATTCGGTCGTGCCCCGCATTCCTGGCGGTGAGATCACACCCGCGAAGCTCGCGGTGATCGCACAAGTGGCCGGTGATTTCGGGCTCTACACCAAAATCACCGGCGCGCAGCGCATCGACATGTTCGGAGCGCGCCTCGACCAGCTGCCGGCGATCTGGCGCCGACTCGTCGACGCCGGCTTCGAATCGGGCCACGCGTACGGCAAGGCGTTGCGAACGGTGAAGTCATGCGTCGGCTCGAGCTGGTGCCGCTTTGGGGTTCAAGACTCGGTGCAGCTCGCCATCGACCTTGAGCTCCGCTACCGCGGTTTGCGCGCGCCGCACAAGGTGAAGGCGGCCGTCTCCGGCTGCGCCCGCGAGTGCGCGGAGGCGCGCGGCAAAGACTTCGGCGTCATCGCCACCGAGCAAGGCTGGAATCTGTACCTCGGTGGCAACGGCGGTTTCACACCGCGGCATGCCGAGTTGTTCGCGCAGGCCCTCGACACCGAAACGCTGGTGCGGCTCATCGATCGGTTTCTCATGTTTTACATTCGCACGGCCGACCGGCTGCAGCGCACGTCGTCCTGGTTGGAGTCGCTCGACGGCGGTCTCGACTATCTGCGCGCGGTGATCGTCGACGACTCGCTTGGCATCTGCGCCGAACTCGACGCCGCGATGGCGGCCCATGTGCGCGACTACCGCGACGAGTGGCAAGGAGCACTCGAAGACCCTGCGGTGCTTTCGCGTTTCGTCTCATTCGTCAACGCGCCCGGGGCCGACGACCACACCGTGCAGTTCGTCTCGCAACGCCATCAACCCCGTCCAGCGACCGCGACCGAGCGGACGCGGCTGACCGATCAGGAGGCAATCAGATGACCGTTGAGTTGCAGGACAGGGGCGTCGCGGTTTGCCGATACGACGATCTCTTGCCCGAGCTTGGCGTTCGGGCGCTGGTCGGCGACGCTCATGTGGCCGTGTTCCGGACGTTTGACGGTGCGGTGTTTGCCATCGACGCGGTCGACCCGTTCAGCGGCGCCAGCGTCTTGTCGCGCGGGGTGGTCGGCAGTCATGGGGGTGAGCCCGTCGTCGTGTCGCCTATGCACAAGCAGCGTTTCGAGTTGCGCACCGGCCGTTGCGTCGAGGATCCGTCGAGGCACGTGCGGGTGTTCTCGGTGGACGTAGTCGATGGCCGGGTGTTCGTCGGCGCGGGCGCTGCGACCGACCAGTGATCGCACGCCCGCTCACCGGGTACACGGTCGGCATCACGGCCGCCCGGCGCGGCGACGAGCTTGCCGCACTGCTCGAACGACGTGGCGCGAGCGTGATCTGCGCACCCGCGATCCGCATCGCTTTACTTGCTGAAGACCACGAATTGCTCGCGGCCACCAGAGCTTGCATTGAGAAGCCGCCCGACATCGTCGTCGCAACCACCGCCATCGGCTTTCGCGGCTGGGTGGAGGCAGCGGACGGATGGGCGCTAGGCCGGGCCTTGCGTCTGGCGTTGGCGCGTGGCCGGCTCGTCGCGCGCGGGCCCAAGGCGCGCGGCGCGATCAGAGCACACGGGCTGCGCGAGGTGTGGTCGCCGTCGTCGGAGTCAATGCGCGAAGTCCTGCGTTGCCTGCTGGATGACGGCGTCTCGGGGGCGCGGGTTGCGGTGCAGCTGCACGGCGAGCCGATGACCGACTTCATCGACGCGTTGCGCGCCGCAGGCGCCGACGTCGTGGCCGTGCCCGTCTACCGCTGGCTGCCACCGGTTGACCCTCGGCCGTTGCAACGGCTTGTTGAAGCTGTCGCGGCGGCGCGCGTCGACGCCGTGGTGTTCACCAGCGCGCCCGCCGTCAGCAGTCTGTTGACGCTCGCCAAGGAACAGCTGATTGATGACGAGGTGGTCGAAGCCATGCGCACCACCGTGTTGCCGGCTTGCATCGGCCCGGTGTGCGCGGCGCCGCTCGAACAACACGGCGTCGCGGCGGTGTGGCCTGGGCGAGGTCGACTAGGCAACCTGGTGCGCACGATCGTCGACGAGTTGCCGCGTCGGCAGCGAGCCCTGCTGGTGAACGGGCGCACCGTCGAGCTGCGCAATCGTGGCGTTGTGCTTGACGGTGGGTTCGTGGAGATTCCGCCGGTGCCGCTTGCGGTGCTGCGTGCGCTCGCCGCGCGGCCCGGCCGGGTGCTGTCGAGGGCTGAGTTGCTCGCCGCCCTGCCGGGGCAGGGCGGGAACGAGCACGTCGTCGAGATGGCGGTCAGCCGACTTCGGCAGCTCGTCGGCGAGCCGCATCTGGTGCGCACCGTCATGCAGCGCGGCTACCAGATGCGGCTCGACTCTTGAGGGTGTGCTTAGGCCATCGCTTGCGCTGGGATCTCGGGCTCCGTTAGCTCCGATAGCTCGCCGATCTCCACGAGGGTGGAGTGACTTCGAGGCGCTCGGCCGATTAACGCATAGCACGAGGCGACCATCGCGCCGCCCACGATGTTGCCGGGAATCGTGACGGCGAGATTGCGCCCCAGCTCCGACCAGCTAGCGGCGTGCTGGAACACCGCGAGCGAGAAAATGGTCATGTTCGCGATTGAGTGCTCAAATCCGGACGCGACGAACGCGAGCAACCCCCAGAACAAGACGACAAGCTTGGCGGTTTCACTCTTCGTTCGTGTCGCCATCCAGATCGCCAGGCAGACCAGCAAGTTGCAAAGCGCCGCCCGCCAGAACAGCTGGCCGTCCGTTGCCGCGACTTTCCCTTTCACCAGCGATGAAATCATGGCTGCCGCCGGTGCGGTGGAACCCTTTTTGGCACCGGCAGAAAGTGCGCCGCTCGCGTGAACGATCGCGGCGAACCCCACCGAACCGGCGAAGTTCCCGATCAGTGAACCGACGTTGACGACGAGCAGGTCGCGGACTCGTACTCGCTTCGACAGCACACCCGTGAGCATCACCATGACGTTGCTGGTGAACAGTTCGGCGCCGGCGAAGACGACAAGGGTGAGGGCGACGCCGAAGACGGCCCCTGCGACCAACTTGGTCGCTGCCGATCCGGCTGCGGCTAACGGCCCCGCCGCGGTGGCCAGCAATACGACGGCAACGCCGACGTACCCGCCGGCGAGCACGGCGGAGGTCAGGTAGCGGATGGCGGTTCTCGCGTCACGCGCTTTCGTGACGGCCTGCTCGGCCGACTCGGCTACCGCGGTTGCGATGGGAATTGGCATGAAGGACTCCTCTGCGATCTGTCAGCACAGCTGCCATCGGACGTGGCGACGCTAGGGAGCCGAGATTTCCGGTCGATGAGTGCTCGGTGTCGGCGGCGAAACGTTCTCCGCTAACCGCTGGGGGCGCGGTTAGAGGGGTCCGACGGATCCGCTTGACATACGTCCGTAGACCCGTGCGCGCAGACGTTCGGCGTACTAGCGTCGGGGCAACCGTGTGCCACGGGAGCCATGAGGAGTTGAGCGCCTTGTCCGAGCCGTCCACGTCATCAACGGTCGTCCAGCCAACCGGGCCGGTCGACCACGACGTCGACCTGCTGATCGTCGGCGCCGGACCCTCCGGCTTGTACGCCGCCTACTACGCGGGTTTTCGCGCGCTGTCGGTGGCTGTTGTCGACTCGCTCACCGAGCCGGGCGGGCAGCTCGCCGCCCTCTACCCAGAGAAGGTGATCTACGACGTCGGCGGCATCCCGTCGATCCTGGGCCGAGAGTTGGCGGCCGACCTGTTCAAGCAGGCGCAGACCTACGACCCCATCATCCTGCTCGGGCACAGCGCCGGTGAGCTGACCCGACTCGACGACGGCACGCTGCAGGTGGCCACCAACACCGGGTTGCTCATTCGGGCAAAGGCGATTTTGGTCACGGCCGGAATCGGAATCTTCACCCCGCGTCCGTTGCCGGCCGGGCAGCAGTACGAGGGCCGCGGGCTTCGCTACTTCGTGCCTGACCCCAACGCCTTGCGCGGCAAGCGGGTGCTCGTCGTCGGCGGCGGCGACAGCGCGGTCGACTACGCGCTGATGCTGGAGCAGGTGGCCGCCTCGGTCACCGTTTGCCACCGCCGTAACGAGTTTCGCGCCCACGAGGCGTCCGTTCAGCAATTGCGTGAGTCGTCGATGCGCATCATGACGCCGTACCAGGTGTCGTCGGTCGAGGGCGACGGGCGCATCGAGGTGGTCGAGGTCACCGATCACGACACGGGCGCGTCCGAGCGGCTGGACGTCGACGAGCTGGTCGCAGCGCTGGGCTTCGTGGCCGAGCTTGGACCGCTTGCCAACTGGGGCATGGAGTTGCGGCACCGGCATATCGCGGTCGACACCACGATGGCCACCTCCGTGCCGCGGATCTTCGCGGCCGGGGACATCACCGACTACCCGGGCAAGGTGAAGTTGATCTCCGTCGGCCTGGGGGAGGCCGCAACCGCCGTCAACAACGCCGCCGTGGTCATCGACCCGTCGAAGAAGCTGTTCCCGGGCCACTCGTCCGACCCCGGGAAGCAGCCGACCTAGGCGAGCGGCGGGGCAGCTGGCTTCTGCGCGACTCTTGTTGCAGAATGTGACAGCTGGGACACGAGAGACAACGGCAGGACGTCGGGGAAGGCGCTCCTCGGTCGACGTCTCTGGAGGTTCCGGTGGCAACACGTGGCGTCTTGTACGTCCACTCCGCGCTGCCCGCGGTTGGCCCGCACATCGAGTGGGCCGTCGCAGGCGTTGTCGGCATGCCGGTCAAGCTCGACTGGCTTCCGCAGCCCGCGTCTCCAGGCACTGTGCGCACCGAATCTGCGTGGGTCGGGGAGCCCGGCTGCGCTGGACGCCTCGCGTCGGCATTGCTCGGTTGGCCGGTGCGCTTCGAGGTCACCGAGGACGCGAGCGCCGGCTGCGACGGCGAGCGTTACGCCTTCACCCCGAGCCTCGGGTTGTTCCATGCCTCGACGTCGGCGAGCGGCGATCTCGTCGTCCCGGAAAACCGGCTGCGGCACCTGATGGCCGCCGGCGACGACGTGCGTCTTGGGATTGACCGGCTGCTCGGCGGCCCGTGGGACGCCGAACTTGAGTCGTTCCGGCACGCCGGGGACGGCGCTCCGGTGCGCTGGCTGCACCAGGTCGGGTAGTCAAGAACTCGCGGTGAAGTTCTCCGGACATTTGCTACCGGATTCCGGGAGATTACGTCACGAGAAAGTCGGATAGGCGAGGACAAGCAGAGGGCCGGCCCCCCACCCAGGGACCGGCCCTCAAGCGTGCGCGCCGCGTTTTACAGCGGGATGTTGCCGTGCGCTCCGCGGGCTTGGGGCGCATCCGCGATCGTCGCCGCGATGACGCTGCGGGTCTCCTTCGGTGACACCACGTTGTCGACGACGCCCATCTCGATCGCCTTGTCGATGCCGCCGGCGAGTTTCTCGTGCTCCGCAGCGAGTTCGAGCTCAAGCGACGGACGCAGCGCCTCGCCGACTTCGGCGAGCTTGCGGCGGTGCAAGATCCGCACCGCGGCGACCGATCCCATGACGGCGACTTCGGCGCCCGGCCAGGCCAGGACCTTCGTCGCTCCAAGCGCACGGGAGTTCATCGCGATGTACGCGCCGCCGTAAGCCTTGCGGGTGATCAGCGTGACGCGCGGCACCACGCACTCGGCAAACGCGTGCAGCAGTTTGGCGCCGCGACGCACCACGCCGTCCCACTCTTGCCCGAGCCCGGGAAGATAACCGGGCACGTCGACGAGCACGATCAGCGGCACACCGAACGCGTCGCACGTGCGTACGAACCGGGCGGCCTTCTCCGCCGACGTGGCGTCAAGGCAACCGCCCAATCGCAGCGGGTTGTTGGCGACGACGCCGACGGTGCGGCCGCCGAGCCGGCCCAGCGTCGTGACGATGTTCGGCGCCCACTTTTGGTGCAGCTCGACGCCGGGGGAGTCGAGCAGTCCGTTGACCAGCGGGTGGACGTCATACGCCCGCTTCGCGCCTTCAGGCAGCAAACCTTCGAGGTCGATGTCGACCAGCTCGGTGTCGCCAACTTTCCCTTGATTGCCAAGCAAATCGGCCAGTTCACGGGCCCGCGCGAACGCGTCGAGGTCGGAGTCGGTGAGTAAATGGACGACGCCGCTGCGCCGGCCGTGCACCTCGGCGCCGCCGAGCCGCTCCATGTCGACGTCTTCACCCGTGACGCTGCGGACGACGTCAGGACCGGTGACGAAGATGCGCCCGTTCGGGGCCATGATGACGATGTCGGTGAGCGCGGGCCCGTAGGCCGCACCGCCCGCGGACGGGCCGAGCACCACGGAAATCTGCGGCACCTTCCCCGACGCGCGGGTCATCGCGGCGAAGATTCGCCCGATGCCGTCAAGGCTTTCTGCGCCTTCGCGCAGCCGCGCGCCACCCGAGTGCCACAGGCCGACGATCGGCGCGCCGTCTGCGAGGGCGCGGTCATACGCGGCGACGATCGCGTTGCAGCCCGCGCTGCCGAGCGCGCCGCCCTGAATGGTGGGGTCGCTCGAGAACGCGACCGCCGGAGTGCCGAGCATGTGCCCGACACCGGCTAGTACGCCGCTGTCATCGACCGCGGTGATTGGCTCGAAGGTGCCCTCGTCGAACAACGCGGCGAGGCGCGCGCTCGGGGAGCGAGGGTCGAGCGCGGCCGAGGTTTCGGTTGCGGTCATCTGACTTCCCTTCAGACCGGCTTGATGACCAGGACCACGTTGTGGCCGCCGAATCCGAACGAGTCGGAAATCGCGGCGCCGTCGCGGAGCGGCCGAGGGTCGACCGTGGCGATGTCGAGGTCGACGTCGTCGTCCTTGTCTTCGAGGTTCAGCGTGGGGGGCACGATTTTTTGCTTGACGGCGAGGATCGTGGCGATCGCCTCGACCGCGCCGGCTGCCCCCAAGAGGTGGCCCATGTTGGACTTCGGAGCGCTCACCACGATGTTGTCGGTGTCGCTGCCGAACACTTGTCGAATGGCCTTCGCCTCCGCGGTGTCACCGGCTGGCGTCGACGTCGCGTGGGCGTTGATGTGCACGATGTCGGACGTCGTGAGGCCGGCGTCCTCGAGTGCCGCGTGCAACGCGCGGGTGACGCCGCGACCCTCCGGTTCTGGCGCGGCGAAGTGGTACGCGTCGGCCGACATGCCTGCGCCGGCGATTTCGGCGATGATCTGGGCGCCACGCGCCTTCGCGTGCTCCTCTGTCTCGATCACGATCGCGCCGGCGCCTTCGCCCATGATGAAGCCGTCGCGGCCTTTGTCGTACGGGCGAGACGCGCGCAGTGGCTCATCGTTGCGCGTCGACATCGCCCGCATCGAGGCGAACGCCGCCAACGGCAACGGGTGGATGACGGACTCGGTGCCGCCACACACCACGACGTCGGCACGACCGCTGCGAATCATCTGTAGGCCGTAGGAGATGGCCTCTGCGCCCGACGCGCATGCGCTCACCGGGGCGTGCACGCCGGCTTGCGCGCCGACCTCGAGGCCGACCGTGACAGCCGGGCCGTTGGGCATCAGCATCGGCACGGTGTGCGGTGAGACCCGGCGCGGGCCGCTTTCCTTCAAGACGTCGTACGCGTTGAGCAGGGTGGTCAGGCCGCCGATGCCGGTGGCAAAGACCACGCCGAGGCGGGTCTTGTCGATGTCGGGCTTGCCGGCGTGTGCCCACGCCTCGCGTCCGGCGATGAGCGCGAGTTGCTGCGAGCGGTCAAGGGTGCGGGCCTCGACCCGCTCGAGCACCTCGAGGGGCTCAACGGCAATTCGCGCCGCGAGTCGCGCAGGCAGGCTGAGCGCCCATTCGTCCGTCAGCGTCGACACACCGGACCGGCCCTCAAGCAAGCCAGCCCAGGTCGAGGCCACGTTGCCCCCGAGCGGTGTGGTGGCGCCGAGGCCGGTGACGACTACCCGGCGGCGGTCGGTGGCTGCAGCAGTCAACGGAATTGCCTTTCCTAAAGGGAAGTTTGAAGCAGCAGGCGGAAGAGGCGGCGGCTGCGCGGAAGTCGCTGACGCGAATTCGCGAGCCGCTCGCCGTCCGCGATCGTGAAGTCAGGCGGCGTTGTGGTGCGCCACGGCTAGGCCGTGACGCCGGCCTTCTCGATGTAGCTGACCGCGTCGCCAACCGTCTTGAGGTTCTTGACGTCGTCGTCGGGAATGCGGACGCCGAACTTCTCTTCGGCGGCGACGACGACTTCGACCATCGACAAGGAGTCGACGTCGAGGTCGTCGGTGAAGCTCTTGTCCAGCTGGACGTCGGCAGCCGGAATGCCAGCCACCTCGTTCACGATCTCGGCGAGACCGGCGAGGATCTCCTGCTGGGACAGGGCCATGGGTGTTCTCCTTACAGGGTGGGGTTACGGGATTTCCACGACTTGGGCAGCGTACGTGAGCCCGGCGCCGAAGCCGATGAACAACGCGGGCTGGCCGCTTTGCACCTGGCCGCCTTGCAACAACGCCGACAGCGCCAGCGGAATTGAGGCGGACGACGTGTTGCCTTGCGTCTCGATGTCGCGGGCGACGACGACGCTCGACGGCAACTTCAAGGTCTTGACCAGCGACTCGACGATTCGCAGGTTCGCCTGGTGCGGCACAAAAGCACCGAGCTCGTCGGCGCGCACTCCCGCGAGGTCGAGCGCCTTCTGCGCGGCCGGCCCCATTTTCGTGACGGCCCAACGGAAAACCGTCTGGCCCGCCATGCGCAACGCGACCGGCTCAAGCGGCTGACCGGTGGCCAGCGCGTGTTGCACCTCGATGTAGGTCGGCCGTTGGGTGATGGTCTCGGCCTGCGCGCCGTCGCTGCCCCACACCACCGGGCCGATGCCGGGCGTGTCGGACGCCGACACCACGACGGCGCCCGCGCCATCACCGAACAAGAAGGCCATGCCACGGTCGTGCGGGTCGATGAAGTCGGTCATTTTCTCCGAACCGACGACCACGACGTGCCGCGCGCTGCCCGAACGAACCGCGTCAGAGGCGACGGAAAGGGCGTAGCTGAAACCGGCGCAGGCGGCGTTGATGTCCATGGCGCCGGCGTGGGTGGCGCCGATGCGGTCTTGCACCTGGCTCGACCCGCCAGGGGTCTGGAACGGGTGCGAGCAAGTCGCGAGCAGCACGAGGTCAACGTCGGCGGGTTCGACGCCGGACGACGCGAGCGCCTTCGACGCCGCGCTCGTCGCCATGTCGACGACCGACTCGTCGGGGGCGGCGTACCGGCGGGTGACGATGCCGCTGCGCTCGCGAATCCACTCGTCGCTTGAGTCGATCTGCTTGCAGATTTCCTCGTTGGTGACGATGCGCGACGGGCGGTGCTCGCCGATACCGACGATGCGGGCGCCTGCGGCGCCGGCGGCAATCTTCACGCGACCACCTCGGGGTGCAATCGGGCCAGGGGTTGTCCGGGCGAGACTGGATCGCCGTCCTCGACGAGCCACTCCAGCAGCGTGCCACCATGCGGCGCGACGACGTCTTGCGCCTCGCGTCTGGTCACGATCCGGCCGAGTACCGCGCCAGCCGGGAGCGCGTCGCCAGGCTGGTTCGAGCTCGCTTCGAAGGTGCCGCCGAGCGGCGCGACTAGCAGCCGCCACGACGGAGTGGCCGACAACTCGATGTCGTGGGCGTGCTTCTCGATGAGCGCGCGAGCGGCGTCGAGGTCGTCGGGGGTCTTAAGCGCCAGCGTCTCGACGCCG
>JAICYF010000252.1 GCA_025934355.1 Acidothermaceae bacterium | reverse complement strand
TCTTCAACCTTGGCCATGGTGTGTTGCCTTCGACCGATCCCAGCGTTTTGAGCCGCTTGGTCGAACTGGTTCACGACTCCTGAGGGCGCCGATGGCGGAGCCGGCGTCGTCCGAAGAAAGCCGCGACGACGAGAACCACGAGCACGATGAGGAAGGGCAGCACCGCCCCGAGCGCTGTCGCTATCCCCGACACGGTTTTGGTGAAAGCGTGCCAGCCGCCTCGTAGCCCGCGCAGGAAGCCGAAGGTGTGGGTTTTCTTCACCGTCGTCGCCTTGGCCACCGGGGGAGCGGCTTGCAGATGCACGGTGATAGTCGCCGATTTCGTCTGCGCGGCAAGGGATTTCTGCTGCTGCTCAAGCGACTCTAGGTCTGAGTCACGCTGCGACAGTTGGCTTTCCACGTTGAGCAGGTCGGCGACCGATCCCTGGTGGTTCAGCAGGTCGGTGAGGCGGGCGATGCTCGCATTGGCCGCGTTGATGCGCGCGTTGACGTCGACAACTTGCTCGGTCACGTCGTTCGATCCCTCGGTGCGGCTGACTTCGGTGCCGACTTTTCCAATGGCATCAAGGGCCTTCTGCAGATTGTCCGGCGGCACCTTGAGGGTGATGGTCGCGCTGGCGTTGCCGGGGTTGTTCGGGTCCTTCGATGTGAGGTCGACCTGCTCGGCATACACGACGCCGCCGACGTCGGCGCCGGTCGCGGCTGTCTCGACCTGCTGCACGGCCCGGTCGATGTTTTGCGCGCGAATGGTGATGTCGGCGGTGTAGATGATGTCGCGGTTGGCGAGCAACGGCTGCGCCGCGGGCGCAGCCCTTCCTGCCGTCGCTTGGTTTCCACCGCCAGCAGCTGATGCCGGCGGCATCGCCGGTGCGGCAGCCGCCATGCCGTCGGCGGCCGCCGCGGTGCTTGCGGTAGGCGCCGCGGAGACTGCCGCGGGCTCCGCGACGCTGAACGCGCCGGAGGATTTCTTCGCCTCGCCGGTGCAGCCGGCCAGCGTGAGCGCAAGGATCAGGCCAGTGCCGATTGACGCCGTGATTACTGCCGCGTGCCGCCGCATGACGACCTCCCGAGAACATCGACTGACGATGAGATTGATCGCACGTCTCGTCGGTTCCATCTGCAGATCACGATCGGGCAACGGTCTGGCATCGTGAGACGCGTGACCTCGAACCCCGGCGACGCCAGACCGCGAGTGGTTGTCGTGGGCGCTGGAATCGCGGGCCTCTCGGCGGCAGCCGCTCTCGCCCGCGACGGTCGGGTGACGGTCACCGTGCTTGAGGGGTCGCCCCGAGTGGGCGGCAAGCTGTTGCGCGGCGAGGTGGCAGGCGTCGTCACCGACCTTGGCGCGGAGGCGATTTTGGCCCGCCGTCCCGAGGGCGTCGGGCTGATGGACTCGCTCGGGCTGTCGTCGCAGGTTGTGCATCCCGCTGTGCTGTCGTCGGCGGTTTGGTCGCGCGGGGCCCTGCGGTCGTTGCCGGCCGGGCACGTGATGGGCGTGCCGACACGGCTGCGCGCGCTGGCGTCGTCCGGGATCGTCTCGCCCGGCGCGGTGGCGCGGGCGGCGCTCGACTTGCTCCGCCCTGGCCGCTCAGGCCCGCCGGACGGTGATTGCTCGGTCGCCGCGGCGATCGGGTCGCGGTTGGGCCATGAGGTGGTCGATCGGCTGGTCGAGCCGCTGCTCGGCGGCGTCTACGCCGGGCGGGCTGACGAGCTTTCGCTGACCGCGACGTTGCCGCAGGTGGCGGGGGTCGCGGGGCGCGGGTCGCTGCTGCGCGCGATGAGGGCGATCTCGGCGCCCCGACCCGACACCGGGCCGGTGTTCGCCGGACTTCCAGGTGGCGTCGGCCGGATCGCTGAATCAGCGGCGGACGACGTGGTGGCGCACGGCGGCGTCGTCCGGCTTGACACGACCGTTCGATCGCTCGAGCGCACCACGGAGGCGTGGCGGCTTGTCGTTGGGTCAGCGGCCGCGCCCGAGACCGTGGCAGCGGACGCCGTGGTGATCGCCGTTCCGGCCGCTCCAGCGGCGCGGCTGCTGGCGTCGGTCGCGCCTGGGGCGGTTGCCGAGTTGGCCGCTATCGAGTACGCGAGCATGGCCGTCGTCACCCTGGCCTTCAAGCCGTCGGCGTTCGAAAAACCCTTAAGCGGCAGCGGATTTCTGGTGCCTGCCGTCGAGGGCAAGCTGATCAAAGCGGTCACGCTTTCGAGCGTGAAATGGGGTTGGTATCCCGACGACGTCGTGGTGTTGCGCTGCTCGATCGGTCGCCGCGGCGAGACGTCGTCCCTGCAACGCTCTGACGAGGAGTTGATCGCGGGCGCGCTGGCCGATATCGGGTCGATGATCGGTGTCAACGGAGTGCCGATCGACGCGGTGGTCACCAGATGGGGTGGCGCGCTGCCGCAGTACGCCGTCGGGCATCTCGAGCGGATCCGGCGGATCAAGACCGCGGTGGCCGGCGTCGAGCGGCTGGCAGTGTGCGGCGCGGCGTACGACGGCGTCGGGATTCCGGCCTGCGTCGGCAGCGGGCAGGCGGCCGCGACCCAAGTCCTTCAGGGGCTGGCTGGCGAGGGAGAATGAACGGTATGAGTGAGGACGCCGCCGAGACTTTGACCGCCTACGTTATGTACGCCGTCTTCCGCTGGCGCGGGGGATTGACCGACCGTGCCGCGGCGGTGGCCGAGGTCGAGTCGTTGTTGGGTCAGCTGGCCGAGAAGGGCGTGGTCACCCGCGGCGTGTACAGCATCAGCGGTTTTCGGCCGGACGCCGACGTCATGTTCTGGTGGGTCGCGCCGACCTCTGACGACCTGCAGGAGGCGTACGCGGGGTTCCGGCGCACCGCGCTCGGTCGAGTCTGCGAACCTGTCTGGTCGGCCGTCGGCATCCACCGGGAGGCGGAGTTCAACAAGGCGCACGTGCCGGCGTTCCTCGAGGGCAAGGCGCCGGGGGCGTACGCGTGCGTGTACCCGTACAACCGCACGAACGAGTGGTACCTGCTCGAGCCGTCCGAGCGCGGGGCCATGCTGCGCGAGCATGGCGTGATGGGCCGCGAGTATCCCGACGTGCTCGCCAACACGGTGGCCGCCTTCGCCCTCGGTGACTACGAGTTCTTGCTGGCGTTCGAGGCGCCCGAACTGCATCGCATCGTCGACCTGATGCGGCACCTGCGCGGGGCGCGAGCCCGGGAGCACACCCGGCTGGAGACGCCCTTTTTCACCGGGCCGCGGCTGCCGGTTGCCGACATCGTCGCGTCGCTGCCGTAAGAGCGCCCCGCCGATCGCCCGCCCCCGGCCCCGCGCCGCTGCCCGCCCGCCGCCCCTGGCCGCCCCGTCCACGGCCCTGGCCGCCCGC
>JAICYF010000173.1 GCA_025934355.1 Acidothermaceae bacterium | reverse complement strand
GTCCGACGTCGCGATCCGCCTGTACGCGGTGCTGCTGAGGTATGGGCAGTCCTCCGGATCGCGGATGCCCGGACGCGCCACGTTAGCCCGGCGGATGCGGAAGAAGTCCGTCGACACCGTCGACCGGGCGATGCGCGAACTCGCCGCCATCGGCGCCGTTGTGGTGGAGCACCGCTACGACGGGCCGCAACGCCTGACCAACCGGTACCACCTGCACGCCCGAAGGCCGAACACGCCGAACGAAGACAGTTCTTCGGTGGGTGGCCGCACAGATGCGGCTACCCCCCACGCATCCGACCAGGCTGACCCGGCGGACGCGGCCGGGGGTGGCCGCACAAATGCGGCCGGGATAGCCGCACCGGTGCGGCATAACCCAAAGCACTTCACCCAAAGCACCACCACCTCCCCCCAGCCCCCCAACGCGCCGGTCGACGAGCAGAACCTTTGGCGGGCGGAGGAGGACCGATTCCTGCAAGCCCTCGGGATCGCCGACGCCGACGCGTATGCCGCCGAGATCGCAGCGCTGCGCCGTGACGCGGGCGGGCCGTCCGCGCGGTGGGCCCGGCCGTCGCTCGTGGCCGCGTTGCAGGCCGCGGTCAAAGCCCGCGGCTGGCCCGCCGAGCACGCCGCGCACGCGTTGCGGATCGTCGCCCCCGATCCTGTCACCCGCTCACCCATGCGCCTCGCGGAGGCCGGCCCCTGGTGGGACGAAGCCGCCGCCGGCAGCGGCGCCGAGTCGCGGCACGACGAATCCGACGAGCGACACGGTGACGGACCGTCGCTCGAGCAGGTCGAGGCCGACCTCGCCGAAGCCGACGGGTTGCGCGTCCACCTGCAAGCCCAAGCCCGCGCGCAACTGCGCGCCGAACGACAACCCCTCACCAGGTCGACCGTGCTCCGCCGAGCTCACCAACTCCTGCAGCGGCGCCACCTCGCGACGGCGGCCGCGACATGACCCGCGAGACGGATCGCGACGCGGTCACGGTTGAGCGGGCGGCGACCGCCGGCGTCACGGCGCTGGCCGCCGGGTCGTTCGCGTTGTCGTACGACGCGCTGCACCAACTCGCCGTCGCCAACCAAGTGCCAAAGCCGTTGGCGTGGATCTGGCCGCTGATCGTCGACGGTTTCATCATCGTCGCCAGCCTGGCGATCCTGCACGCCGTCCAGCGCCAACGAACCGCGCGCTACCCGTGGGCGCTGCTCGTCGCCTTCTCCGCCCTGTCCGTCGCCTTCAATGTCCTGCACGCCCCGCCGACCGCGATCGCACGGCTCGTCGCCGCCGTCCCACCGCTGACGTTGGTTCTGTCGTTTGAGCTGCTCATGCGGCAACTCCGCTACCAGACAGCGGAAACGGCGCGCACGCCAGCGATGGTCGGTTCCGACACCGGCGACGCGCCGTCGACGGTTACCCGGCTTCAGACGACGGACATGCCATCTGGTGGCCAATCTCTTTCGCAGCGTGCACGCGAAATTCACCAACAACACCGGCGAGCCGGACTGCGGCTCACTGGCAGAACACTCGGGCAACTCCTCGGTGTTTCCGACGGCTACGCCCGAAGACTCCTCCGTGGCCTCGACGCAGACGCCACCATGAGTCCCGCGGCAGAACCAACCGCCAACTGACAGCCGAGGACCGAACTACCGCCGTTCGCTGCCGTCGATTCAGACGACTCGGCGGCTGGGAAAGCCAGCTCCAGCGGCAGCATGCCCGGCAACATCTAGCGACTCAGGGGTTCGGGCGAAACGCCAACACGGGACGGTCCTCACGGCGTGTTGGTGAGCCGCCGCGTGTCGGGTCGCATCTTCCGAGCGGGTACGCGATCCGGCCGTAGCCTTCGGATGATTGCCGATCACGCGAGCGGTTTGTCGTTCATTCCGAACTTCACGGCGCGACACAACGGAGGATCGCTGATGGTGCGCGGTTGGAGTCGGCGACCGGTCGCGGCCGTCGCGGTGCTTGGGCTGCTGGCCGGCGGCCTCGATGTCGCGGCCGGCTCTGCGGGGCGCGCGCATGCCGCGACGGTGGACAGCTATTCGCAGGCGGTGTTGGAGTGATGGTCCCGCCGCGTTCTGGCCGTTGGGCGACGTCGGCCCGGCTTCTGCGAGCGATTGGGCTTCTGGGAACACGTTGACCGCGAGCGGCGGCGTGTCGTGGTCCGATCCGGGTCCTGTCGTGGGTGGTTCGGCCGTTCAGCTGGACGGGTCGACGGCGACGCTGCAAGCGGCGGACTCCGCCTCGTTGGACTCGCCGACGTCCGCGATCACCCTTGAGGCGTGGGTGAATCCGACCGAGGGCGGCTTCAGCAGCGAGAAACCCGTCATGCTGAAGGGTTACACGTCGCACACCAGCCCGTATTACCAATACGGCATGTTCCTTATTGACAACGGCGACTACCCCGACGAGATCGACCTGATGTACTCATCTGGCGACGCGCTTCGGGACTTCTCCGTGCGGAACGCCGGCTGGCAGTACGGCACGTGGAATCACCTGGTGATCACGGCGACGTCGACGACCGTCACGTTCTGGGTGAACGGCGGCCTGGTCAGCCAGCAGAGCTCCAACGGGGAGATGCCGATCGACACGTTCGACACGCCGCTTCAGGTCGGGGCGTTTGCGAACCTGCCAGTGAACCCGACGTACGCGTTCTCCGGCGGCCTCGCCGATCTCGCCGTGTACAACCACGCGCTGGACGAGCGCCAAGTCGAAACCCACTTCCATTGGTCGCCGTACGCGCAAAGCGTCTTGGACAACTCCCCGGTCGCGTTCTGGCCTTTGGACAACCACTCGCCGGTGGGTCAAAACCAAAACGAGATCGTGCACGGCAGCGACCTGGCCGCCTCGGGCGGTGTCGTGGCGATGTCGTCAGGGCCGAACGGCACCGGCGCGGTCGGGTTGAACGGCTCGACGGGCTACCTGTCGACGCCGGACGCGCCGGCTCTCGACCAGCCGACCAACGCGCTGACGTTGGAGGCGTGGGTGCTTCCGACCGCGGGCGATTTCACCACCCAAAAGCCCATCGTGGTGAAGGGCTACACGTCACACGTCGACCCCTATTACCAGTACGGTCTTTTCCTGGTCGACAACTCGACGAATCCGAACGAGGTCGCGTTCGACTTCTCAGCCGGCGGCCAGCTTCACAACTTCGCCGTGGACAACGCCGGGTGGGCATACGGGACCTGGAACCACGTCGTGGCCACCTACGACGGCCCGTCGGTTGCGATTTGGGTGAACGGAGTGCTCAAAGGCAGCCAGCTCGACAGCGGCACGCTCGATCACTTCCCGACGCCGCTTGTGCTCGGTGCCTACGCGAACCTCGACAAATCCCCGACGTATCTGTTCGGCGGCGCGATCTCCGACGTGGCGGTCTACGACCACGCGCTCGCCTCCGCCTACATAGGTCTGCACGCGGGCTCGTTCAACGGGCCGGCGTACACCGGCTACCAGCTTCGGCTCGCCTTCTCCGCCGGCGACACGGCGAACACGCTGACCGCCACCACCGGAGCCGACGTGGCCGGCAGCGGCTACGACATCGAGATCTTCGACGCCGACACCATGACCCAAGTCGCCGACTGCCCCACGGGCACGACCTGCTCCGGGACCGACAGCACGCTTTCCGACCGTGACTTCGTCGCCTACGTCGCCGCCCCGTCGGCGACCGCGCCGCCGCCGGACATCCAAGCCGAGGCGGTGCCCGACGGCATGTACTCCGACCTGTCGAAGATCGGTATCACCGGGTCGGAGGTCGGCACCGTGCTCCCCACCGGCGACCCGGCCGACGCGGTGGTTCCGCGGCCTAGCGGCGACACCTACCGCGACGCGCTGTTCCCCTACCTGTTGCAGGCGTTCAACATCGTGCACGGCTACGCGCTGTCCCTTCGCGCAAATGACGCGGTGGATTCATACCCGGACCAGGTCGTGCAGGCGGGCTTAGGTCTGTATGGGTTCTGCAACCCCGGCACCACCAACACATCGGGAATCGAGGGCGCCGGGCCGAACGGCGGCCCCGGATACCCCGACCTCACAGTGACCACTGCCGGGGAGGAGTCGCAACAGCTGTGGGAGATGAAATACGACTCCGCCAACGGCCGGGTCAAAGGGGCGCAGCAGATTGCCCGATACGTCGACCAGTCCAACCTGAACAACGGTTCGAACTGGGTGGTCGCCGGCGCACCGTTCGAAACCGAGCGCACCGCCTCCCTGACCATCGGCCCGACCGCCTGCCCCACTTTGCTGCCCAACGGGTGGGGTCCCATCCAGGTCCAGGTGTACAGCTCCTACTCGCCGACGTCGCAGTATCCGGGGGTGCCCGGACTAGAGGTCTACAAGGTCAGCCTGAACGACATTTACGAGCTCGCCGCCGGCCTAGCCGCTGCCGCAGGCATCACACGCAACGCGATCGAAAGCGGAGCGCTGCGAGAACTCCGGCTCGCCACGGGCGAAGTTCAGGTGCTGTTGAACGACGTCGTCGTGGTCGACTACGTGCCCGAACCGGGCTCGACGACGTTCGTCGTCTTCTAGCATGGGCGGCGATGACGACGTCGACGTATCCGGCAGGTGGTTCGCCGACGTGGGTCGCGGTTCGGGGGCGTGAGGCCGCCGAGGCGGCCTACGGAATCGTCGACGCCGCCTCCCCGGGCGTCCTCGTGCAGCCGCCGCGGGTGGCCGCGCCGGGCTGGTGGCTGCTTGACGCCGAGCTGGGACCTGGCGGGGTCGACGCCGTGGCCGACCAGCTGGCGGGCTTCGCGACCGGGCTGATGATCTGCGGCGGCGTCGCCGACGTGGCAGTGCTGACCGTCTTCAAGGACGGGCGGCGCGTCGCCGATGTGTCGTTCGGGGTCGCGGCCGGGTTCCCCGGCGTGCCCCCCTCAGCTGGGGAGGATCCGGCGCTGACCGATTGGATCCGCCGCGTGTCACCGCGCCGGCTCTCGGCCAAGGCGCAGGCGAAACTGTGGGAGGCGGTGGAAGGGAGCAACGGGCTGGAGATCGCCGAGGCAGTGCTGCGCAAACTCGGGTTCGCCGTCAAAGGCCGCGGTCCCGGCGCGTTGTGCGACGGCTGGGCTGGCGACATCACCCCGAACCATCACATCGTCGGGGAGACCCGCGTCGACTGGCTGAACGTCCGCTGGTTCGTCGCCTACGGGCAAGACGACACCGGCCGCTGGGTCGGCATGTGGGACCTCGACGCCCCCGGCGCGGCGGTCCACCGCTGGCCGCGCTCGATCGACGGGGGTGCCGCGGCGCGGGAGTTGCAATACCAGCTGGTCGCGGTGCCGATCCTGCGAGCCACCCGTCTCGACGGGAAACGCCGCTGGACCCCGCTCGTCGGCGAGTGGAGCGCCGCGCCGGCCGCTTTCTACCATTACAGTCCCGACCGGCGGCTGTCGATCGTGCTCGCCTCCGAACGGCCGCACACCCCGTGGGCCTCGGTCAAACCCGGCTACGCCCACGGGGTCGCGCACGCCGCGTTCACCGCGGTCGGCTACGACAACGACACCCCGAGCGACGTGCCGATCCCCGACCTGGCCACCGCCGACCGCATCGCCTGGGGGCAGGTCAGCCTCGGCGTCACCGCCCGATGGGGGCGCGACCCCTCGCCGTGGCGCGACATCCCCGACGACGTGCCCCGCGGGTACCTCGAAACAGCGGCCTGGGTCCGTCAACAAGGCCTCGACTTGCTCGAGGGCGACGCCCGCTGACCGGCGACACGCATCAACCGCGCAGTTGACGACTGCCGTCGTCGGGTCGCCGTGAGGGATGCACTCCCCGAGATCGTGACCGCGAACGCCGGCGAAGCCGACGCTGGCGCCACTGCAAGGGCGACCGAGATCAGCAGCAGGTGTAGCGAAACCCAACCGAGCCGGCACCGCCTGCCCATGATGATCACCAATCCAGGTCGAGCTTGCCGTTGCGGTAGGAGCGCAACGTCCACTTAGCGGTAACGGCGTGAAGGTTGCCTTCCTGTTGGATCTCTTCCAGAACGTTCACAGCTCGCTCGGGTTCCCACCCCAAACTGTGGGTCGCGGCCGCCAGGCGCACGGCCATGATCGGGTCGTCCAGCAGACCCGTGATCGCCTCGCGTCCCTCTCCACTCGTTCGCATGTCCTTGTAAAGCTTGTGCAGATCATCGAATAGCCGATTCGCCGTCGGCGGGTCGTCCCGCGCCTCGCCCCACTCCACCGCGAGGTTCCTGTACCGGGTTCTCATCGCGTTCACAGTGTCGGTCACGGCAGCGGAAGCCCTTGTTCGATTCTCATCAGGACGTCCATGCCGAACTCGTACTGGTCGGCGAAG
>JAICYF010000231.1 GCA_025934355.1 Acidothermaceae bacterium | reverse complement strand
CGACCGCCGAGCAGCAGGAATCCGCCATAGGTGAGCACGTAACCGCTGAGAACCCACTGCAGGTTTTGCTGGGAGAACCCCAGGTCGCGCTGGATCGACGGCAGCGCCACGTTCATGATCGACGAATCGAGGACGTCGAGAAACTGGATTGCGCACAGCAGCATAAGGGTCGCCATGCCGCGCCGTGTCGAGAGAAACGGCGAAGGGGCGGGGTCGAGGACTGCGGTCACGGCACTACCTTCTTCTGGACTGGTCGGTCCAGAAGACGGTAGCAAGAAGTGGACTGATCAGTCCATAGTTTTGAAATTGGCGACGTAACTGAGCGCGGCCTCGAGCGCGACCCGCAGGCTCTTCGCGTCTCGGCGGATCTGGCTCAGCAGCAAGCCGCCCTCGAGACTGGCCAGCATGCTCGTGGCGAGCACGTCGGGTTGCGCGTCGGCGCGCAGTTCGCCGCGATCGCGCATGCGGTTGAGGGCTTGCGCGATCAGACCTTCCCACGCGGCGAAGGCGGCGACGGTGTGCAACCGGGCGGCTTCGTTCTGCTCGACGACCTCGGAAGCCAGCGTGCCGATGGGACAGCCGGTCGGATGCTCTTCGTAGCCCTTGAGCATCTGTCGCAGCGCTTTCTGCAGCTGGGCGAAAGTGGTCACCCCGCCGAGGAGCTGAGCGATGCCGGCCAGCGCCTGTTGGCACCGAAGTCCGACGGCTAGCTCGACGAGCTCGTCGCGATCAGCGAAGTAGTGGTACAGCTGGCTCTTGCTGGCCCCGGTTGCCGCCCGGACGTCGTCGAGACTCGTGGCGTGGACACCCCGCTCGGCGACCAGTTCGGCGGCGCTTTCGACGATTCGCTCGCGACTGGCCCGTCCTCTCGACGTCTTCGGCTCGGCAGGCATATCGCGATTCTAGATCGGCTGGACCGCGCGGTCCAACTGATCGGTGGCGCGGCTCAGTCTTCGACGATCTCCACAATTCCGCTGGGCGCGTCGAGCAGCTCGACCGTGCGCCGCGCCGCTTCGGAGACCTCGATGCGAGGCGGCTCCGGCGGCGACTCGTGGTACGTGCCCGAGCCGTAGAACTGGCCATAGCGCACCACCACTCCGCCAGCGGCCAGGGTTTCTTGCTCCATCTCTTTCGTGGCGAGGCCGACGTCGCCGGGCAAATCCCACGCGACGCTCTGGACGACGACGCGCTGCACGTTCGCGCCATCGGCCGCCGCGAGCACGTTGCGGTTTCCCTCGCGACGCATGCGCGCGTTGCGGTCTGAGCGCTTTGGGATCTCGTTCACATCGTCCGGCAAATCGGTGAGCTGGTTCACGACGACGTCCGGGGCGAACTCGACGACGGCCGCGCGTAGTCGCTCGGCGTCGTACACGTCGCAGATCACCGGCTGCGCGCCCAGGTCACTGATGAGCTCCGCCTTGGACGACGTGCGCGTCATGCCCGCGACGGTGTGACCCGCGTCAACGAGGAATCTCACCATGGGAAGTCCGACAACGCCGGTCGCGCCGGCCACAAATACTCGCACAACGACAACCTATGTCGGGTCGACCAACTGGCTCCAGCCGGATTGCCCCGCCCCCGCGGCTGCGTCACTCGTCGAGGTCGAAAGCCGCATCGGTGTCGGTGTCGGTGTCGGTTGCGGTTGCGGCTTCCTCCGAGAGCACGTCGCGCACCACGCGACTCGACAGATCGCTGGAATACCCCTTGCGCGCAAGCAATCCCGACAGCCGACGCAGCTTCGCCTCGCGCGTGAGACCGGTCATCGCGCGCACCTTGCGCCGAACCAACGCGCGAGCCGCAGCCTCGATCTCGTCGCCGTCAACCGCGTTGACCGCTTCGGCGATGAGGGGCTCGGCCACGCCGCGCTGCCGCAGCTCGCTCGTCAACGCCCGTGGCGCGAGTCCGCGGGTGCGCTGGCGAGACGCGACCCACGCCTGCGCGTATGCGGCGTCATCGACGAGGCCAACCGCGGTGAACCGGTCGAGCACTTCAACACCGACGTCCTCGGGCACGCCGCGGCGAGCCATCGCGTCGGCGACTTGTGCTCGCGTGCGCGGCGCCGCGGTTAGTAGGTCGAGCGCGATTTTGCGAGCAACTGATGCCGGATCGGCCGGCGGATCGTCGAGATCCGCCGACCGAGCCGGTTCTTCGTGAGCGGGTTTCGCGGCAGCCGGCCACCCGGACGCCGACCGCCTCCCCCGCCGTCCACCGAAGCTTGAACTCATGTGCGAAGAACTCAGTCAGTCGCCCAGAGGAGCAGGCGCGACCGTGAGGTCGATCGGGTCGTCGACGCGCGGCCCGATGCCGAGCTTCTCCTTGATTTTCTTCTCGATCTCATCAGCGAGGTCGGGGTTGTCGCGCAGGAAGTTGCGCGCGTTCTCCTTGCCCTGACCGAGCTGGTCGCCCTCGTAGGTGTACCAAGCGCCCGACTTGCGGACGATCCCGTTGTCGACGCCCATGTCGATGAGGCTGCCTTCACGGCTGATACCGACGTTGTAGATGATGTCGAACTCCGCTTGGCGGAACGGGGACGCGCACTTGTTCTTCACGACCTTTGCCCTGGTGCGGTTACCGACCGCCTCTTGCCCGTCCTTCAGCGTTTCAATTCGCCGCACGTCAATTCGCACCGACGCGTAGAACTTCAGTGCCTTGCCGCCCGTGGTCGTCTCAGGACTCCCGAAGAACACGCCGATCTTCTCGCGCAACTGGTTGATGAAAATCGCGGTGGTGCCGGAATTGCTTAAGGCGCCGGTGATTTTGCGCAATGCCTGGCTCATCAACCGCGCTTGCAGGCCGACGTGGCTGTCACCCATCTCGCCTTCGATCTCCGCGCGCGGCGTCAGCGCGGCAACAGAGTCGATGACGATGACGTCGATCGCGCCAGAGCGAATCAGCGTGTCGGCGATCTCGAGCGCCTGCTCGCCGGTATCGGGCTGCGAGACCAGCAGGTTGTCGGTGTCGACACCCAGCTTCTTCGCGTATTCCGGGTCGAGGGCGTGCTCGGCGTCGATGAACGCCGCGACCCCTCCGGCCCGCTGCGCATTCGCGACCGCGTGCAGCGCGAGCGTGGTCTTGCCGCTGGACTCCGGCCCGTAGATCTCGACGATGCGCCCCCGCGGCAACCCGCCGATGCCGAGCGCGACGTCCAAGGCGATTGAACCCGTGGGGATGACCTCGATCGGCGCCCTCGCCTCATCGCCAAGGCGCATCACCGACCCCTTGCCGTGCGCTCGTTCGATCTGCGCGAGCGCGTTCTCCAGGGCCTTGTCGCGGTCGGGTGCTGCCATCGTTACCGTCCCGTTCGGAAAGTCGGTCTGTGGTTGTCGCGGACGACGCTACGGGCGGCCGCCGACGTTTTCACCGGACGACGCGACCGCTGTGGACGGCGAGGGGAACACCAGCCACCTGGGGACAGTAACCGAACATCTGTTCGAACGAGCTGCGACACGCCGACCGGATCTGGCCGAGGACGGGCCCTGGACACCTGAGCACGTCCCTCACGAGGCCTGTGGGGGCGCCTTCGGACCCGCTAGCCCCCTGAACGTGATCAACTCGCCGGGGTGGGAAGGGCAGGGTCAGCGGAGCTTGGGTGGGACGTCGAAGGACGCGCACACCGCTTGCCACACTTGGCGCGTGTCGATCCCGGCGGCCAGCGCCTCGTGGACGGTGCGACCGCCGAGATCGGAGAACACGTAGCTTCGGGAGAAGGCGTCGACGTACGCCTCGCCGAACTGCTGCCGCATCCGGCTCCAGAAGTCGGTCAATCGCACCGCCGCAGTATGCCCGCGCGGGGTCGGCTTGTGCGCGGCGACCACTCGCCAAGCACGACCACTCGCCGAGTGAAGGGTTTGCGTCGTCCAGATCGGCGTGTCGGCGACCCGAACCCTTCGCTCGACGCGGACGTTGGATAGGCCACCCTCGAGCGAAGCACCTAAAGTCGCACGATCGGCGTCCTGCGAACGTGAGGTGAGACCGGATCGATCGACGCGAGTTCTTGAAGTTGACCGCCGCGCTCGGCGTGACCGCGGCGGCGGCTGGCT
>JAICYF010000268.1 GCA_025934355.1 Acidothermaceae bacterium | reverse complement strand
GCGACGTCACTCGTGACGAGGGGCCCGGCGATTTCGAGTCGGACCGCGGCGTCGGCGCCGGTCGCGGTGGGTCTGATGGCGGTGACCGTGCCCAACTCCTCGACAATTCCCGTGAACACTCGCTACTCCCCTGCGCTACTCGGACGGACGATGATCCGCAGGTCGCCGCCGACGATCTCGGCGCCGTCGACATGCCATCTCAAGATGTCGCCAATCTTGTTGATTCCGAGATCGGCAAGGGCAGCCGTACCCGCGCCGAGAAACGCGGGCGCGAGGTAACCGACAACTTTGTCCACCCTCCCGGCCGCCATGAACGCCGCCGCGAGGGTTGCGCCGCCCTCAAGCAGCACGCTGACGACGTCGTGATCGGCCAGCGTCTTGAGCACTAGGTCGGGGTCGTGCTCTTTGACTATCAGCGTGGGCGCCGCGTCGTCGCAGACCTTCGCGGACGACGGAAGCTCGCGTCGTCCGACCACGACTCGCAATGGTTGTCTCGACGTCGAGACACCTTGGCGAACGGTCAGCGACGGGTCGTCGATGAGGGCGGTGCCGGTGCCGACCATCACCGCGTCGTGTCGAGCGCGAAGTCGGTGCGCATCGGCCCTGGCCGCTTCGCTGGTAATCCAACGGCTCGTGCCATCTGTCGCGGCGGTTCGGCCGTCGAGCGTTGCCGCGAACTTCCACGTGACGAAAGGCCTTCGGGTGCGGGCAAAATGCAGCCACGCTTCGTTCGAACGGGTCGCCTCGTCGGCAAGGACGCCACCAAGGACGTCGAGACCGGCGGCACGCAGCTCGTCGGCGCCGCCAGCCGCCTTCGGCGATGGGTCGGTGGACGCGTAGACCACACGGGTAACCCCAGCCTCGATAAGCAACTGGGTGCACGGACCGGTGCGTCCGGTGTGCCGACATGGCTCGAGGCTCACGACCGCCGCGCCCCCTTTGGCCCGCGGACCGGCCGTCGCGAGGGCGACGACCTCGGCGTGCGGACCGCCGGCATGTTGGTGAAACCCCTCGCCGACGACGCGCTCCGCGTCGTCCAAAATCACACAACCGACGATCGGGTTGGGGGTCGTGAGGCCGAGGCCGCGTTCGGCGAGCGCGATCGCGTGGCGCATCGCCGCGATCTCGCGTTCGGTGGCGGCCGACATCCGGTCTCCTCGCGTCGGGCGCGAACCGGAGGTTGCTCGGGGGCAGAGGCGAGCCAGCCGGGCGCGCGCACGCGTCCGGTCAGCCCGCGCGCTGCCTCCCATCCGGACTTTAACCGTCGGCGCCGGAATTCCACCGGCTCAACCGGAAAGCCGAGCTCTCGCTTGGCCAGCCGGGTCGCGGACTGTGACCGCCGGTTCGGACTTACACCGACCCCGGAGCGCGCGTTGCTGTGCGGACTCAGTGTCGCACACCGACTCGGTGGCCGGAGACCGCAGCCGAGGACACCCAAACTCGTCCGAGGACATCGCCGTAGAGGTGCCTTCGGACGAGTTCGGGTGTCCAGGGGCCCGACGTCCTCTAGTTCATCGCCCAGACTGCGGAGACCGTGACGGTCACATCCTGCGAGCCCGCCTCGATCGGCGCCGGCGCGGCCGCGGGCGCGCTGCTCGCCGCCATCGGCATCGCGTATCGGAACGGCTGCGGCGTCGTGTCGGTCGACTCGGAGATGCTCAGCACCGCGCCCAGCGACCGCCCGGCCGCGTCGGCATAAGCGGCCGCCTTTGCTTTGGCGTCGGCGAAGGCCGCCTGGCGAGCTTGCGCGATGAGCGCGTCGTCCTCGTCGAGGTCGAGCGTGGCGCCACCGAGCTGAAGTTCGTTGCCGCCAACCTGCGCTGCATCAGAGATGATTGAGCCAGCTTTGGCCAGGTCGCGCAACACCACCGACAGCTGTTCGCTGACCTGATATCCGTCGAGCTTGGACGTTCCACCGCTGTAGTCGTAGTTCGGTTGCACCGAAAGTCCGGACGTTTGCAGGTCTTTCGCAGCGACGCCGTCCGCCTTCAACTTGGCCTGCACGTTGGCCATTGTTGTGTTGGCCTCTTGCAACGCGTCGTTGACGCTCGGCCTAACGACGTTGACCGAAGTCTGCAGACGCAGCAGGTTCGGCGTTCCGGTCACCCGCCCGACTCCGCTCACGCTGATGCCGTTGCCTGCGGGATTGCCGGTCGAACCGCTGTCGGCGACCGGGCTGGATGGTGGCGATGCGGACGCTGATCGACCGGTGTTGCCTAGCGCGTAGGCGCCGACGACGATGACGGCGGCTGCCGCGCCGACGGCGAGCGGACGAAGCGGGATAGTGACGTTCATGGCGGCCTCCGGCGAGTGGGAACGCCGGTTGGACGCAACCGGTCCGCCGCCGGTTCCGCCTCAGCTAGCCGCGGTCGGCGAGTCCGAGGTTTTGGTAGATGTCGCGGGTGGCGGTTGACTTGTTCAGCGTGATGAAGTGCAAACCCGGCACGTCTTGAGCGAGCAGTTCCTCGCACAACCGCGTCGCTGCCTCCGTGCCAACCGCCCGGACGGCGTCGGCGTCATCGGCGACGGCCATCAACTTCTCGGCCAATGCCGCCGGGAAATCCTCGCCTGACAACAGCGCGAACCGCTCGATCTGTGTGATCGAGGTGAGCGGCATGATGCCAGGGATGATCGGCACCTCGCACCCAGCCGCCGCGACGCGGTCGCGCAGCGCGAAGTGATCGGCCGCCGAAAAGAACATCTGGGTGATGGCGAAATCGGCGCCAGCCTCACACTTGCGAACGAAGTAGCGAGTGTCGTCGGCGACCGACGCTGAACGCGGGTGCAGTTGGGGAAATGCCGCCACCCCAACGCAGAAATCCCCGGATTCCCTGATGAGCCTGACCAATTCCTCAGCGTGCTCAAAGCCTTGCGGGTGCGCGACCCACTCCCCTTGCGGATTCCCCGGTGGG
>JAICYF010000017.1 GCA_025934355.1 Acidothermaceae bacterium | reverse complement strand
TGAGGGCCCGGACGGCGGCGCGGCGGCGAGGGGCCGGACGGCGGCCGGTCAGCGCATGCGGAACGGCCGCGGCGGCGGCTGCATGTCGATGCGCGGGCAGGTGGCAAGCGTCAGGTCGGCGTAGCCGAGCGCCGCGTCGCACAACGTCTCGACGGTGTAACCCGCGCGGGTGCCGGCCACCGTGACCGTCGCGCGGAAGATGGTGATCTCGTAGCGGGTCGGCATGCCGTAGGCGACCTGGATGCTGCCGATGAGCCCGGCGGCCTCTGCCGACCGCTCGTCGCGGCCCTTCCAAGGTCGCTCGAATAGTCGCCAGCAGCCGGGTTCGGCGTGCCAACGTCCGCCCGACCGAACGTCGTCCTTGGTCAGCCCGTCGAGCACCCGCCGCGCGTTGCTCTCCGACAAAACGGCGGCCGGTCGGATGACCTCGGTGACGGTGACATCGTCGTAAAGCCGGCTTGCGAGCCCTTCAACGCGCTCGCCTGCCGCGCCAGAGTGCTTGGCGTCTCTCACGACTGGTCACCTCACCTTCATGTTGTGCTCACCTAGCGTGATACCTATCGGCTGCTGACGCATGGCACTGAGCCAAAATCCGACGAGATAACCATCACTTGGCGGATCGGGCAGTGCGCCAAACGGAGTATCGGCGATGCCCCCGGTCGGCCTACTACTCCATTCCGGTGACGCGCATGGTGATGTTGAGGCGACCGTCGTTGAGTCCGCAGCCCGCGGGCGCGGTGCCGGGCAACGTCTTCAGCACGCCGTGATACGCGAACCGCGACGGCCCGCCGAAGACAAACAGGTCGCCCGACGTCAGCTCGACGTCGACGAATGGCCGGTTGCGGTTCTGCGTGTTGCCGAAGCGGAACACGCAGTTGTCTCCGACACTAAGCGACACCACCGGCGCCGACGACCGCTCGTCCTTGTCTTGGTGCATGCCCATCTTGGCCGCGGCGTCGTAGAAGTTGACCAACGCGACGTCGGGTTGGTAGTCGTCGCCGGCGCGCGGATCTCGGTAGGCGTCGACCAGCGCGGCCCGCCCCAACTCGGCCAGCCACTCGGGAAAGTCGGCCACCCGCGCGCCGCCGACGTCGTCCGCGGTTCTCGTGTACTTATACGGCTGCCATTGCCATCCGACGCAAACCATCTGCACCGACATCTGATTTCCGGTCGGCAGCTTGACGTGGCGCATCGGAGCGGGTCCGCTCGCCCACTGCCGACAGGCGTCGACGATCTCACGTTGCCGCTCGGGCGGGAGCCAGTCGGGAACGTGCACGGCGCCCGGCGCTATCTCGCGCCGTGCGCGCGGCAGCAGCGCGTCGATCACCGTTGGGCTTCCAACGCCAGGAGGGCGAGCTTGGCCTGCGCGCCGCCGCGGTAGTTGCCGGCGGCGCCGTCGGAGCGCACAACGCGATGACATGGGACGACGAGGGGAAGCGGGTTCAGCGCGCACGCCGTGCCGACCGCGCGGACCGCCTTAGGCCTGCCGGTCTTCAGCGCGACCTCGGCGTAGCTCGCCGTCTTGCCGTAACCGATGTGGCGAAGCTCCTCAAGCACCGACCGGCGAAAGCCTGCGGCCAACCGAAAGTCGAGCGCGACGTCGAAGGTCGAACGTCGTCCGGCGAAGTACTCGTCGAGCTCGTGGGCGACCTTGTCGAGGCGCGAAGGCGCGTTGAGGATCCGCGGGCTGACCCGGTCAGCCAACGCGGCGAGCACTGCGTCGTGGCCCTCGCAGTCGAAGGCCACCCGCACCACGCCGTCGGCCGTCGCGGCCAGCAGCAGCTGGCCGACCGGCGAGTCGATGGTGCGGTAAGCAACGTCGAGCAGACCGGCGCCGGCGGCAGACGCGACGAGCCGCGCGTGCAGTCGCCGGGTCGCCTCGGCGTCGACTTCCGGCAACGCCGCGAAGACGTTGTTCATCGCGATACTCCCTGGTAGATGGCGCGCAGCTTCTTCATGCCATCGGACGACGCCCTCCGGGCGGCCGCCTCAGAATTCCCTAGTATTTCGGCGATTTCGGCGTACGGCAGGCCAGCCAGGTGGTGGTAGGCGACTGCCTCCCGCTGTTGCGCGGGCAGCGACTTCATCGCGCTCCAAAGTTCGTCGTATCCCTCGGGTGGCGACTCGCCGTCGTCCGGCAATTCGGCTGCGGGCACGGGGTTTCGCGCGGCGCTTCGATAACGGTCGATCGCCTTGCGTTTGGCGATCGTCACGAGCCATGCCTCGATGTTCGCGTGCGGGTCGAGTTGCGGATAGGCCTGCAACGCGGCCAGGAAGGTCTCAGACCACACGTCCTCAGCCTCGTGGTAGCCGAGAATCGCCCGGCAAACTCGCAACACCCGCGGCCCGTGCTCGTCGACCACTTGCTCGAACGGGGGCAAACTCATGCGAACAGCGACTCTTGAACCGGGGTGGCGCGCGCCGGATTTTCCAACTCCAGCAGAAACTTCTTGCGCTCGAGTCCGCCGCCGTAGCCGACCAGCGAACCATCGGCGCCGATCACCCGATGGCATGGGACGACGATCGCGATCGGATTTCGCCCGTTCGCCGCGCCGACCGCCCGCGCCGCCTCCCAGCTCGATTCACCGATCTGCTTGGCGATCTGGCCATACGAACGCGTGTGCCCATAGGGAATCGTCAGCAGCGCGTGCCACACCCGAAGCTGAAACTCGGTGCCCTGCGGCGCCAATGGGACGCTGAACTCGGTGCGCTCGCCGGCGAAGTACTCGTTCAGTTGCTCAGTGATCGGCTCGAAGCCCGAGGCGGTTTGGGCGCCGAATGTCGATGTCGCCGGCGGGTGGGTGCGGTACTCCATGTGCAGGCCGCACAGCGCGTCGTCGTCATTGACCAGCGTCAACACGCCAATCGGCGAGTCGATGATCGAGTGCGTCCGCATCGCGCCTCCTTCAGGCTCCATCCTGCCTGCCTAGTAGACGCGGGAGCACCATCAATTGTGAGCCCGCCTACTCCCTCAGGCGGCAACCTGCGCTCCGCCCGCCCGGCGACCGGCGTGCACTCCAGGGGTTAGAACCCCGGAACTGCACGCCGGCCGGCAAGCGCGGTTGTTGATCAGTCGGCCGCCACCAGCACTTTTTCGGGCTTCGCCAAGCCCGCCAGCGCCATGGCGTCGTCCAGCTCGTTCTTGCGCACCAGCCCGAAGGTGACCAGCACTCCCGAGAGGCCGATCGCCGCGCAGATCGCCATTCCCCAGCCCAGGCCGCCGTTGAGCGCTGACACCGGGTCGTGGCCACGGCCCTCGAGTGACTTCACCTGCGTCGAGATGATCGTCGAGGCGATCGCGACTCCGACCGCGCCACCGAGCTGCTGCGCGGTGTTGAGCAGTCCCGACGCGAGACCGGCCTCGTGCTCCTTGATGCCGGCCAGCGCCGCGATCGACACCGGGATGAACGCGAACGCGGTACCGGCGCCGGTCACAAAGAACGGCCCGGCCAGGTCGTGCCAGAAGTGCCCGTGCACAGGAACTTGGCTGGCCCACAACACGCCGCCGCCGATCAGCGCCATCCCAAGCGCCATGACGAGTTTCGCCGAGCCGCGCGTCACCAGCAGTTGCGAGACACCGGCCAGCGCCACCGACGTGAGTGACGCGGCGAGCCACGCGACGCCCGTCTTCAGCGCCGAGTAGCCCAGCACCTGCTGCATGTACAGCGTGCCGATGAAGATGAACGCGAAGAAACTGCCGCCGAGCAGCAACCCGACCGCGTTTGCGCCGGCGAGCGTCTTGCGCCGGAATGTGCCGAGCGGCATCAACGGCTGCTCCACGCGGGTCTCGATGACTAAGAACGCGACAAGCAAAAGCGTGGACGACGTGAGCAGCAGCACCGTGCTGGCCGCACTCCAGCCCACCTGCGGCGCGCGCGAGATGGAGTACACGAGCAACAGCAAGCCACCGGTGACGGTCAGCGCCCCGAACGGGTCGTACCGACGACGAACCGCGTCGAGCTTGCTCTCCGGAACCATTCGAGGCGCTAGCAACAGCGCCGCGACGCCGATTGGCACGTTGAGCACGAAGATGTACTCCCAGCCGACGTAACGGGTGAGCAGTCCGCCGGCGATGAGACCGAACGTCGCACCTGCCGCGCCGATGCCGCCCCAGATGCCGAGGGCCTTGTTGCGTTCGGCCCCCTCCTCGAACATATTCATGACGATCGAGAGCGCGGCCGGTAACACGATCGCGGCGCCGAGACCTTGGATTCCGCGCATCGCGATGAGGAAGCTGTCGGTGGTCGCCAAGCCGCACGCGAGCGACGCGGCAGTGAAGACGCTTAGGCCGACCATGAGCACCCGGCGACGCCCGAGTAGATCGGCGGCTCGACCGCCGAGGAGAAGGAACCCGCCGAAGCTCACGCCGTACGCCGTGACGACCCACTGCAGGTTCGACTCGGAGAAATGCAGCTTGGCGCCGATCGTCGGCAGCGCGACGTTGACGATGGTCAGGTCGACGATCGTCATGAAGAACGAGACAGCCAGCACCGCGAACGCGCGCCAGCGATGGACCTGAGACATGCGACTCTCCTGAGCTGCCGTTGTCGGCAAAAACCGATCGGTTTTCACCCCGGGCGGTCGACTATACAGACGCCACCACGAGCTCGCCACGTATTTGGAAACCGATCGGTACCATGGGTGGTGTGGAGGGAACCAACGCTCGGATCGCGGCGCTCGCGGGGCAGCTGTTCTACGAGCACGGCATCACCGCCACGGGAGTCGAGGCGTTGAGCAAGGCCGCCGGCATCTCCAAGCGCACGTTGTACGAGCGCTTCGGCAGCAAGGACGCCCTCATCGCCGCCGCATTCGAATCGCTCGACCAGGCGGTCTTCGAGCGTTTCACCAGCGCCGCCATGCGAGCGAGCGACGACCCTCGCAAGCAGCTAGAGCAGCTCTTCGCCGATTTGGTCGTGGCCGTCGGCTCGAAGGAGTTCCGCGGCTGCCCCTTCATGAACGGCGTCGCCGAGATCGCTGATCAGCGACATCCGGCGCTGGAGGTCGCGCGTCGACATAAAGAGCGAGTGCGGCGTTGGATACGCGACCGCGCCCGGGCGGCAGGCGCGACCAATCCCGACCTGCTCGCGCGGCAACTGATGGTGGTTTTCGAAGGCGGTCAGGCCGAGTCGTTGGTCCAGCACTCGTCGAAACCGGCGCGTGACGCGTGCGGCATCGCGAAACTGCTGATCGACGCCGCGATCCCGAGCTAGTCGACTGTTCCAATCACGACGGTCGCGCCTCGCTCGTCGTCCGTCACCGTTCGGGCGTGCAGCCCAGATGACTGAAACGCTTGGACGGCGGCGGCTGCCTGGCGTTCGCTGGTCTCAATGAGCAGATGCCCGCAGGAGCGCAACCACAGTGGCGCCTCTGCGGCCACCCGCCGCAGCACGTCGAGGCCGTCTGCGCCGCCGTCCAGCGAAGTGAGTGGCTCGTGGTCGCGCGCCTCGCTCGGCAAGTACGGCACGTCGGCCGAAGGCACATACGGCACGTTGGCCACGATCACATCGAAGGCGCCCCGGAGCCTTGCGGGCAGCGGCCCGTACAGGTCGCCGTCATACACCGGCGCGTCGAGATTGCGGCGAGCGCAAGCAGCGGCAACCGGGTCGACGTCCGCGGCACACAGTGAAACCCCGGGCCGACGGGAAAGCAACGCCACGCCGATTGCGCCTGCGCCACAACACAAATCGAGGACGACGGCCTTCGGCGGCAGCACTCCAATCGCCTGCTCGACCAGAAACTCGGTGCGGCGACGCGGAACGAAAACACCCGGCTCGACGGCAATGCGAAGGCCGCAGAACTCCGCCCACCCGACGACCTGTTCAAGCGGCGCGCCCGCGACGCGCTGCGCCACCATGCGGTCGAGTTCTCCGGTCGAGCTGGCCGCTTCGATCAGCATCGCGGCCTCGTCCTCAGCGAACACGCAGCCCGCCGACCGCAACCTCGCCGCGACGGCGTCCGCCACATCTGCGGTTGGTTGGCTCGGCTCCACGACCGTGAGCGTAAGGGGCGCCGACTACGTAGTCGCTACCGATTTCGTCGCCGCCGGCTGTCAGTAGCGTCGACGACCTACGTCCGCGAGCGCGGACGCCTTGGGGGGAGGAACGACCTGCGACGCACGGTCAAGTTCACCGGAGCCGCCGGAGCGGGTTGCCCGGACCGTTGCGGCACCGTCCACCGTGCCCACCGGCGGCGTCAATGGCCGACAGCGCGGAAACAATTCGTCGCTGGAGCGCGAATTGTTTCCGCGCTCTCGGGGTTGTGGGCGTTGGCGGTGGCCGCAACGCTGACGGGATGCTCCACGTCGTCGAAGTCGCCGACGGCCGACCGCGAACACCGCCACACTCAAAGACGTCAGCGTCGGAGACGGTGGTTTCGAGATCGACATCCACTCATCGCAGGTGAACGACGAGACGGTGTGGTTCACCAAGGGCGACAAGGTCGTGGAGGTCGAAATCAGCGCCGGTCACTCCGGCGGTGCCATGCAACTGGCAACTCGCAGGCAAGGTCTGACCGCAGTAGCCGTGCCGCGCCTACCGCGCGCCCGCATGTTCGTTGCGCATATAGGCAAGCACGGCGAGGACGCGGCGATTGGTCGTCGCGTCGGCGTGCAGCCCGAGCTTGCCGAAGATCGCGCCCACGATCGGCTCGACCGTCTTGATGCTCAGGTGGAGTTCGGCGCAGATCGCCGCGTTGGAATGACCGCGCGCCATGAGCTCGAGCACGTCCCGTTCCCGCTCGCTCAGGCCGTCGAGGTGCCCAGCGCGACGCTGGCGAGCGATGACGTCAGCGAGCCCGAGGTGATCGATCACCAGCGTGGCGTGTGAGGCGAGGTCACTGAATAGGCGAGCCTCCGCCACTGACAGTGCGTCTGTCCGAGGCCGCGCAACGCTGAGCGCTCCGATGGTCGCTCCGCGACTGACGACGACACGTGCGTGCTGCAGCACTGAACGGTCGAGTTCTTCCCAGCTCGTCGGCGCGATCGGCTCGCCGGAGTCGGGCCAGACCCCGACGGCGTGCAGCTCGTCGCGGCCCATCCACAAGACCGCGCCGGGCGCGCGCATCGCCTCCGCCACCGCGCGCGCCAACTCGGCGGGCAGATCGGCCGGTTCGGCATCGGCGCGCGACAGCCAGGTGAGCGCCGAGTACGCGGTGACGTGCTGGCCGTGCACGATCGCCCATCCGGCTGCCACCGGAACGAGTGGCGCGGCGAGCAGTCCAGCTCGCGGCGACGCGGCGACCACCAACCCGACCCCGAGCGCCACCACAGAAAACGCGGCAGCGCCGACCAACCACGTCAACTGGCGGCGAACGGAGGTATCGGCGGACCGCCAGCGGGCCACCACCGAAACCACCCACAAGATCTGGAGGGCGGCGTAGACCGGATGCGCGAGCGCTGACCATACCGTCGACGCGAACGCGGGCGCTGCTGCATTGATCGGATGGTGGGTCCGCACTCCGGTCGAGCCGTATTCCACCGGCCACCACGCCGAAAACGCGGCACACAAAACAACGAGCAGGACGACGGCAGTCATCACCCATCGCCAGCCGCGCGACGGCAGCCTGCCATCCGGGAAGCACAGCACCGACATCGTCGTCAGGCCGAGAGCCACCGCTGTCGGCCAGACCCCTAGCCACCCCCACCATTGGGCTTGGTGGCTCGTGGGGAAGTGCCCGACCTGGCGCCCGAAGAATAAGAGCGCCTCGACTGTGCCAGTGGCCAGGAAGAGCCGGCCTTCCCGATGCCCTGGACGCTGGAGGAGCACATACGTTCCGACGAAGGTGAACGCCAGTCCAAGCAGCCCGTTGTGCAGGTTGGACAACCACAGGCCGCGCGACTGACCGATGCTGACGAGGACGACGACGCCGCTGCCGAGAAGCAGCGGCGCTAGTCCTCGACCGCTGCGTGCGCCAGGGTCAGCCACGCTCCATCCTCGCATTTTCGAAGCCTCGCAAAGGCCAGGGTTTTCCCGGTTTCTGTCGGCGGGGGTTCTCCCCGTGGTGCGGAGACGGCTTGAGCAGTCACCGTCAGTCGACCATTCGCGTTGAAGAGGGAGAGTCCATGACCAGCACCACGGCCCAGCCCACGGCCGACGTCGCCACACCGACCGACCGGCTCCTCACAGCGGCACTAATCATCGCGCCCCTGACCTATTTGGCGGCCGACTCGACCTACGCGGCGCGGGGCTGGGACGACGCCACGGCTGGCGTCATCCACGTCCTCGGCGCAATCGCCTACGGGTTCGTCGTCCTGCGCCTCGCGACGTGGCTTCCGCGCGCCTCACGGCTTTCGGCCGCGATCGTGTTGGCCGGCCTCATCGGTATGGCGGGGAATGTCGCCTACGGCTTCGACACGATCCACACATCGCTCGGCGACACCGCGCTCGTCGACCAAACCGGTGCCGCAAACCTCATCAAGCCGCTCGGGCTCTTCTTTCCGCTCTCGGTCGCATTGATGGGATACGGGCTCATCACGCTCGGGCAGCGCTGGCAAGGCGTCCTTGTGTTGATCGCGAGCATCGCTTGGCCGGTCGCGCACATTGGAAACATCGCGGCACTCGCGGTCGCGGTGAACGTCGCGCTCGCGGTCGCCTTCGGCACCCTGCTTTGGACGCCGATGCGACGCGTCGAAAGCGCTCTGGCGTGACGGCACTTGCAGCTGCTGGCCCCGGGTACAGCTCACCGCGATCGCGTGGCCCACGCCGCGACGACGTTCGTCGGATCCGGCCGCCTGAGCACGGATCCTAAGTCGGGGTCTGCCAGCGAAGAGTCAGATTGGTGAGGCTGCCTTGTGCTATTGCCGCAGGGCCCTTCCCAGACGCTCCGTCTTGGTCAACGTAGAGACTTTGCAGCGACGCTCCGGCGATGCCTTGGGGTTCAAAGTAGGAGAGCGAGCCGACCTGTCCTACGGTCGCCGCGACGGTGCGGCTCGCGTCGGAGAGCCGGATGATTGTTCCGCCGTCGACACCGACGACGGTTCCGTCAAGCAACTGGGCGAGAGTACTCGTGGCTTTTTCTGCGGCAAAGGCTCCTAGGAATCGGATCGCTCCGCTAGCCTGTCGTACGAGCAGGTACTTGGTGTTAGCGCACGCCACATAAACGTCGCCGGCGGCGTCGACGGCCACCGCACTCGGGTCGCATTCCGACGATTGCGGGAATCGGGGGTCCGCGCCGCGGAACTGCACCGGACCTAGGGCTTGCGACACGACGCCGCCCGCTCCGACCTTCAGCACTTGGTTGGCGGCCGCTATGTAGAGGCCGTCGGGCGCCGACGCGATTGCGGTGGGCTCCGCAATCGCTGTCTGTGTCGCGTCTCCACCTAGGCCGATCGGGCCTGGGTTCGCCATGCCGTTTCCGGCGACGGTTTCGATTGTGCCGTCGGATTTCAGCGCCCTGACACGGTTGTTTCCGCGGTCTGCGATGTAGAGGGTGCCGTCGCTGGCAAGCGCGAGCCCCGTGGGGTCATTGAGTTCGGCCTGGTTTGCGGGTCCACCGTCACCGCTCGAGCCTGCGTTGCCAGTGCCGGCCACGACGGTGAACGTCCCTGCGCCGCTCATCTCATAAATCTCGTTGGTTGACGGGTCGGCGACGTAAAGCCCACCACCAGGCGCCGCGGCGAGCGCGCCTGGCTGCGTGGGATGCGGGAGCACAGGCGGCCGGGTTTTCCCGGCCGATGAGACTCCGCTCGTGACCGCACTTGGCGATTGTGTAGCGCTCGAGCGAGCGGGCGCAGCGGCAGTCGCGGATTGGCCGACCGTGCTGCCCGACGTGCTGTCGGGGTGGCGGACCAGAGTGTCGGCAAAGGTGAGTCCGACGACAGATAGCGCAGCGGCCGAAGGAACCGCGATGCCAGTCAGTAGCACGCGGCGCCGCCGTCGGCGCGCGGCGCCACGGCGGTACAGCACGGACTCCGGGGGAAGAGTTGGGGTTACTGAAGCCATCACCGCTTGCAGCCGTCGCCGCACCTCGTCGCCCTCCAGCAACCTCCCGCCCGACGCTCCGTTCATTTCTCGGCTCCTAAAGCTTTCGCCAACTGCGCGAGCGCGCGAGACGCATATCCCTTGACCGCGCCCGCAGAGATTCCAAGCATTCGCGCGGTGTCGGCCTCACTCTGATCAAGCAGATACCGCAGAGCAATGACTTCTCGATGACGGCGAGGCAGCGTTCGTATCGCCGTCACGATTTCGTCGCGGTCGGACAGCCGCTCCAACATGTCGACTGTGTCGGCGTTGGAGCGGGACGCTTGGTCACACCCAAGAGCCGCCGACGCAATGTCGAGCGCGAGAGGTTGACCACGGTCTGCCGCAGATACGCGAGCGCTCGGTCATCATCGGGAAGCTTGCGCGAAGACGCGAGTCGGGCATACGCCTCTTGAACGACATCCTCAGCGGACGCCAGGTCGTCGACCAGCAGCGCTGCCAACCGCACGAGGGACGCATAGTTGTCCACGTACAGCCGCGACAGCAGGTCGATGCCTGCGCCGGACTCCGTCGCCAATCTCACGGCGGCGCGCCTCCATCAGTTAGCGGTTGTCCGCACCGCGTTAGACCAACGAGACGCCGAAAAGGTTGTGCGGGCAAGATCACCCGAAGGCCGCGCTAGCGGCAAGGCAACGGATGTCGCGCTACTGCGCGTCGATCCATTGGCGGTGGAGGTGGGATTTGAACCCACGGAGAGCTTGCACCCTCACACGCTTTCGAGGCGTGCGCCATCGGCCACTAGGCGACTCCACCGCGGGCAAGCTTACCCAACGCCGCGTGCGGCTACGTCCGGGTCACGCCGGACTCGTCCGCCTGCCGGGTCAAGACGCAGAACTCGTTGCCCTCGGGGTCGGCCAGCACCGCCCACCCGCTGTCGGGCGTACGCAGGTCATTGACGATTGTCGCGCCGAGATCAAGCAGCCGCGCGACCTCCTCGTCACGGCTGCGATCGACCGGACGCAGGCACATGTGCATCCGGTTCTTCAGCTGCTTCGCCTCGGGCACCCGCAAGAAAAGCAGCCAGCGACCGGCCGGTCCACGCAGGCCCGCCTCGTCGTTCGCGCCCTCGTCGTCCGCGCCCTCGTCGTCCGCGCCCTCGTCGTCCGCGCCCTCGTCGTCCGGCTCGAAGTCGTCGAGCACCTGCGCCCACCACGCGACCTGCGCGCGTGGGTCGTGCGCGTCGATGCAGAAGTTCGCCGTTCTCGATGTCATGCGGCCGACCCTAAAGCGGCGACCGCCTACAGCGCGCGGTGGTTTTCGAAGAACTCCCGCAGCAGCGCCGCGCACTCGTCGTCCAACACCCCGCCGATCACCTCGAGCCGGTGGTTCAGCCGACGATCTCGGACGACGTCCCACAGCGAGCCCGCCGCCCCTGCCTTCGGGTCGACCGCGCCGTAGACCAATCGCGACACCCGGGCGAGCACCAACGCGCCAGCGCACATCGTGCACGGCTCGAGGGTGACGGCCAACGTGGTGCCGGACAGGCGCCAGCTCCCGACGCGCGCGGCCGCCGCCCGCAGCGCCACGATCTCCGCGTGCGCGGTTGGATCACCGGTCGCCTCGCGCTCGTTGTGCCCGACGCCGAGCACCGTGCCGCTCGCGTCGACGATGACGGCGCCGACCGGCACGTCGTCCGAAGAAAGCCGCGCCTCATCGAGAGCGGCGCGCACCAACGACTCGGGCGAAAGCGAGCTCAGCGGTAGACCTCGATCTCGTCGGCGCAGCCCAACCGCTCGCAGATCGTGGTGATGACGTCGGCCGGCAACGCGCCCTCTTCTGCGCACATGTCGAGCAGGTCTTGCGAGGAGATGCCGTAATCAGCCAGCAGGTCGGTCGCGCCAGACGGCTCGGGCACCGGGCGCACGCTCGGCGACTCGTCGTCTTCTGCGCGCACGTCCTCGTCCTCGGCGATCGCCTCGCTCACATCGACCGCCTCATCTGGGGCCAGGTCGCCGAACACCGCCATGGCTAGCTGGCTGACAGCGACGACACGCGCGTCCGAAATAAAGATTCGCGGATCATCAGTGCCGTCGACGCGGACGACGGCGAACCATTCGTCGTCCTCCTCCACGAACAGGACCACCGAGCCCTCGCCGACCGAAGCGTCACGCATGACGTCGACGATCTGCTCGATGTCGTTGAGGTCGTCGAGGGTGATCTCGTCGGCGTCAGCGCCCTTCCACCGGCTCTCTGTCCGCGCGATCATGGCTGCGAAGTGCGACACGTACGCTCCCGCTGAAGACTGGACGAATCAGCAATCTAATGCACGCCGGCGTCGACTAACCGCTCGAGTTCATCCCCAAACCCGAGGCGGCGAGCGATCGCGAACAGCATCTCGTCGGCGTACGCGTCGATGTCGGAGACCAGCAGGTTCAACTCCATCTCCGGCAGCCCGAGATCGGCGAACAGCGCTAGATCGCCCGCCGGCACTATGTCATCGAAATCCTCGTCGCTTGGCTCAGGAAGGCCGAGCCGTTCGAGCACCTCACGCGCGAACGGCCATTCGTCGGCGGCCGTCACGTCCGACAGCAGCAGCCGCACGCTTTCACCGATCACCCGCGCCGCCACGAAGAAGTCATCAGCGACGTCGACGAAGCCAAGGGCGCCGCCCTCGCCGGGCTGTTGGCGCAAGGCGGCCAGGAAAGCCTCCAGGCTGGACGTCGCCCGCTCCGGCAGCAGTCCGATCTCCCATCGGCCCTCTTCGCGATAGCAAACGACCGCGAAATCGCGACCGGTGTCGTCGCCAGCGTTCGAGACCGAGCGGTCGCTCACCATGACGCCTCCTCCTCGCGACGCGGACCTGTCTTGAGCAATGCCCTGCGCGCATCGTGGCACGCTCCGGCGGCAGCGCGAAATGGGTGACCGTGAAATCGGTCAATTCGCGGCTGCGAGATCTCGGACGGCGAGCGCTGCCCGCTACCGTGACCTCATGCGCACCCACGTCGCCGACCACCCACTCATCGCGCACAAGCTCACCGTATTGCGTGACGAGCGCACCGACTCGCCGACGTTTCGCCGGCTCGCCGACGAGCTAGTGACGCTGCTCGCCTACGAGGCCACCCGCGACGTCCGGGTGGTCGACGTGGAGATCGACACGCCGGTGGCGCGAGCGCACGGCGTGCGGCTGGCCTGGCCGCGACCCCTCGTCGTCCCGGTCTTGCGAGCTGGGCTCGGCATGCTCGACGGCATGTGCCGGCTGCTACCCACCGCCGAGGTCGGTTTTCTGGGGCTGGTTCGCAACGAGGAGACGCTGGTGCCGACGACGTACGCGTCGCGGCTGCCCGACTCCCTCACCGGCCGCCAGGTCTACGTGCTCGACCCGATGCTGGCCACCGGCGGCACGCTGGCCGCGGTGATCTCGTTGCTCATCGACCGCGGCGCCGACAGCGTCACCGCGATCTGCCTGCTCGCCGCCCCCGAGGGAGTGGCGAAGCTGGAGAAAGAGCTGGCCGGCTCACCCGTGCCAGTGTCGGTGGTCACCGCCGGCATCGACGAGCGGCTCAACGAGCGCGGCTACATCGTGCCGGGCCTGGGCGACGCGGGCGACCGGCTTTACGGCACCGTCGGCTCGGCCTGACGGCACCGCCCGCCCCCACAACCCGGTTGTGTCGGTCAGCACGCGGTATAGACCGCGTGTACGCCAACACAAGTCCACGTCCTGCGGCTCAGTTGTGGCGCTGGACGACGATCGGCGCGCCGGTGTCGTCGAACACGTTGCCGCTCTGGGTGATCGTGGTCTGCAAATCGGTGAGGATCGCGCAGCCTTCGTACGCCATGTTGTGACCGAATCGGTTACTCGACACCGTGATGCCGCTCATCGCCAGCAACTCGCCATTAGGTCCGTGGCCGCTGAAGTTGAATGTGCAGCCTCCGCCGTCGGCCCAGTTGCCCGCGATGTTCAGGCCGCTGGTGCTGCCGGCGTCCTGCGTCACTTGAATCGCCGCGTTGTTGGACGACGTGGCCTGCAGGTAGTTGCCGGTGATCCGAATGTTGCTGCCCGACATGATCTGGATGGTGTCGTTGTGCGTCGGGCCACCGCCCTGAGCCGGATCGGACGAAAAGTAGGCCAGCCCGTGGATCCAGGAGTTCTCGACGACCGAGTTCGACGACAACTTCATGCCGTCGACGCCGCCGTGGATGTTCAGCCGGTTCAGCGTGGCGCCACGCACACTCATCGAGTCGGTGCCCGCTGACGGATGCGCGACGGTCACCTCGTCGTCCTGAAGCAAAATCCCGCTGCCGGCGGAGATGACCACGCTGTCACTTCCCGCGCGGCCCTCGATGAGGCTGCGGGTCACCGTGACGTTGCTCGCCTTGATAATTAGCGCGCCTTTGATGTCTTTCGCGTCGATCACCGTTCCCGCGGTGGTGACGATTACGTCGCCGTTGATGACGCTGAGCGCGGTGCCAGGCGGCACACCGGTGTTGCTCGGGCCCGGCCGACCGCCCGGTCGGCTCACCGTCGTCGGCGCGGGCGCGGGATTCGGCGCCTTCGTCGCTCGCTTGGACGTCGGAGCGGGCGCGAGCTTTGCGACCGTCGCATGTGCAGTGCTCGTTTGGTGGGTGGTCGGCGTCGAGCGCGAGGTCGTGGTCGAGGTCGGGGTCGCGCGCGGTGGCGCCGGGGGTGTTCCGCTGCCGCTGGACGACGCGGCCGACCCCAACGACGCGGCCGACCCGGCCGACCCCGACGCGGCCGACCCCAACGAGGTGGCGATGCCCGATGTGCTTGCCGTGGCCGCCGATCGCGACGCCGGGTCGGACGACCGCCCCATCACCACGGCGGCGGTGACACCGCCGATCGCGATCACGGCGGTGGCGGACATCCACACTGGCTTGCTCAAACGCACGGGCGAAGCTCCTGCACTGCGGCGGTCAGTGGCTCACCGAATTTCGGTCGACTCGGCCATTTGCCTTAGAACGACTACGCCACTCGGCCTAACGGATAGCCCGGACTAGCGCCCCGCGGAGCTTAACCGTCGTCCGGCAAGATCGTCGCAATTCGGGCCAAAGCCGTGAGAAGCGTCACAGCGACTCGCTGGCGGCGCCGAGCCGTGGGCGCCGGTACCTGCCCGAGGACCCCTCCACAGGGCCCGCTTCGGACCCATAACTGCCCCGAACGTGATCAACCCGGAGCCGGGGCTAGAGCGCCTTGACGGCGGCTACGAGCTTCGACAGCGAGTCTTTCGCGTCGCCGAAGAACAGCGTGGTCTTCGGGTGGTAGAGCAGCGCGTTGTCGATGCCCGCGAACCCCGGACGCAGCGACCGCTTCATGAACACCACGTTGGCCGCCTCGTCGACATTCAGAATCGGCATGCCATAGATGGGGCTGCCGACCTGGTCGCGCGCAGCGGGGTTGACAACGTCGTTCGCGCCGACCACGACTGTGACGTCGGTCGAGGTGAACTCCGGGTTGGCTTCGTCCATCTCCTTGAGTTGCTCGTACGGCACGTTCGCCTCGGCGAGCAGCACGTTCATGTGCCCTGGCATACGGCCAGCCACCGGGTGGATCGCGTAGAACACCTGCACGCCACGACCTTCGAGCAGGTCGACGAGTTCGCGGATCGTGTGCTGCGCCTGCGCGACAGCCAGCCCGTACCCCGGCACGATGGCGACTTTTCGCGCGTACGCAAGGAGAATCGCAATGTCTTCGGCACCGGCGGAACGAACGGCGCGATCGCCGGTCGCCACCTCGGCGGTGGAGCCCGCGGTCGAACCGCCCCTGAACGCGCCGAACAGCACGCCGGTGATCGGCCGGCCCATCGCGTGCGCCATGAGTTGCGTCAGCAGTGTTCCGGAGGCGCCGACCAACGTGCCCGCGACGATGAGCAAGGTGTTGTCGAGAACATAGCCGGACGCCGCGACGGTCAGGCCGGTGAAGGCGTTGAGCAACGAGATGACGACGGGCACGTCTGCGCCGCCGACTGGCAGCACGAACAACACGCCAAGCACCAGCGACAGCAGACCGCACGCGACGAGCAGCGGCACACTCGACGCGGGCACGGTGGCAATGCCAAGACCGAGCGCACCAAGGGCGATCGCCGACGTCACGTACTGCGCGCCGGGAACCAGTATCGGCCGACCGGTCATGAGCTCTTGCAGTTTCGCGAAAGTGATCATCGATCCGCTGAAGCTCACGCTGCCGACGATCGCGGTGAAGACGACGGCCGACGCGGCGGCGTTGGTGTCGGTGTCGTGCAGCCGGACGAATTCGGTGATCGACACGAGCGCCGCGGCGCCACCGCCCACGCCGTTGAAGATGGCGACCATCTGCGGGATCGCGGTCATCTTCACCAACCGCGCCGCCGGAACCGCCAGCAGCGCGCCGAACACGATCGCGATGATGATGAACCACCGGTGGCCAAGACCGTGCAAGCACAAGGTGACGACGACCGCGAGCGCCGCGCCGAACGCGCCGATCATGTTGCCGTGCCGCGCGTACTTCGGCGACGACAATCCCTTAAGCGCCAGGATGAAACACAGCGCCGTCACCCAGTAGGCGAACAGAACGGGAGTGCTCATTTCGCTCCGCCGTTTTGGACGACGTCAGACGACGGCGTGGGCTTTCGGCCTTTGAACATCTCGAGCATGCGGTCGGTGACGACGAACCCGCCGACCATGTTCGCGGTCGCGAGCACGACGGCGATGAAACCTAAGGTGAGTTGCACGGCGCCGTGCGCGTCGCCCGTGATGAGAATCGCGCCGACCAAGATGATGCCGTGAATGGCGTTGGCGCCTGACATCAACGGCGTGTGCAGGATCGTCGAGACCTTCGAGATGACCTCGAAGCCGACGAACACCGAAAGCATGAAAATCGTGAGCAGGCCGATGTTGTTCATGCTGCGGGACACCTCTTCATGCGCGTACCTCACCAGCGTGGACGACGAGAGACCCGGCGACGACCTCGTCGTCCAAATCAGGCACGACATCACCGTCTTTTGTCATGAGCAGCAGCAAATTCGCCACGTTGCGGGCGTAGAGCCGGCTTGCGTCATACGGCATGCCGCTCGCGACGTTGCGACCACCCCAGATCAACACCCCGTTGTGCAGCACCTCTTCACCGGCGCGCGACAACTCCACGTTGCCGCCCGAGTCGGCGGCGATGTCCACGACGACCGTGCCGGGACGCATCGCCTCGACCATCGCGGTGTCGACGAGCAGTGGCGCGCGTCGTCCGGGCACCGCCGCGGTCGTGATGACGGCGTCTGCGGCGGCCAGGTGTGGCGTGAGTAACTCGCGCTGCCGAGCGGCGCGCTCTTCGGTCATCTCACGCGCGTATCCGCCCGCGCCCTCAAGGGCCTCGAGCTCCAGTTCGATGAACTTCGCTCCAAGGCTCTTCACCTCTTCGGCCGCGGCGGTGCGCACGTCGTACGCCGACACGACGGCGCCGAGCCGGCGTGCGGTGGCAATCGACTGCAGACCGGCGACACCGGCGCCAAGCACGAGCACCTTCGCCGGCGGCACCGTGCCCGCCGCCGTCATCAGCAGGGGGAAGAACCGCGGCAGTTTCTCCGCCGCAATCAGCGCGGCTCGATAGCCGGCGACGAGCGCTTGTGACGACAACGCATCCATGCTCTGCGCGCGCGAAATGCGCGGTAGCCGGTCAAGCGAGAAGGCAGACGCCTTGCGGGTGCGGAAGATCTCGACCAACTCGGCCTCGGCGGCCGGCTGCAAGAAGCTGATGACAATGCAGCCGTCGGCGAGCTTGCCGGCGGCGTCCGCGGGCAGCGGTTGCACGGCGAGGACGACGTCGGCATGTGCGATCGCCGCCCGATCAGCGAGCGCTGCGCCGGCCGCTTCGTAGTCGGCGTCGCGATAACCGGCGGCCTCTCCCGCGCCCTTTTCGACCGTGACCTTGAGCCCGGCGCCGGTCAGCTTGGTGACGGTGTCGGGCACGCAGGCGACCCGCCGCTCGTGTTCGCGCGTCTCGCGCAGTACGTAGACGTTCTTCGCCACGCACGCAACCTATGGCACGAGCGCGATCCGCGGGAACGTTTCGAGCCGTGTCGGAAGTCACGAACTGGATAGCACGAGGTTGTCAGCGCTGATGGTCACAGTCACCCCGTCGGCGCCGACGGTGAGACTGGTGAGCCGCACGCCACGAGGCAGCCCGGGAACAGCCACCGTGAACCCTGCGCGAGAGCGGATGTCTGCCATCACCGCCGCGGGCACCGAGACTCCGGCCGGCAGCGACACCGAGACGGCTTCGAGTTTGAGGGTGTCACCGGCCACGGAAACACGCGCCACCACGTCGGCGTTCGCCGACACTCCGGCCACGGTGACGGCCTCCGTGAGTCGGGCCTCATCGGGCTGGCCGGAAATCGCGGACACCTTCAGCCCGGGCAGCTTGGCGGCTTTTTCGACGTCCGCAAAAGAAACGACCGCCGAGCCGCTGACGTGGTCGACTCGAATTTCGCTCACCTTGCCCGACAACGCCTTGGCGGCGGGCAAATGCACGCCGTCAAAGTTGACCGTGCTGACCGAGCCGGCCGAGCCCGGCGACGAAGGCAGCCCGGCGACGCTGTCGAACAAGTCGCGGGCCTTCACCTCGATGCGGTCGTAGCGGCCGTTGAACGCCTGAGTCAGGAACGGAAATCCGTGCACGGTGACGGTCGGCTTGTGGCTGAGATGAGCGTTGGACTGCAGCACCGCGGCAATGCGGCCTTCCGCGACATGATTTGCCAGCCGATCGACCCCCACCGCAATGGCGACGAGCACGGCGGCAGCAATGAGCAGCGAACGCAACGGGCGCCGCATCAACCCACCGTCAACCGACCATGACCCGCGCGACGACGAGCACCGCCGGCGCCAGCAGCGCGATGGGCAACGTGGTGGCCACCGGCCAGATGCGCGCCATGCTGGAACCCATTCCGGAGTCCATTCCGGAGTCATTGCCGGACGGCGAGACTCCAACCGCCACCCGGCCGACGAGCGCCAACACGGCCGCGGTGGCGGCCAACGCCAGACCCGCGCCGGTGCCGACGTCCGCGTTTTGCTGGGCGACAGCGGCCCCCACTCCGACACCGATCAACAAACCAAGCGGCACCGTCAGCCACAACGGCAAGCGCGGCTGCACCGGCACGACCGCAAGCCCGCCTGCCACCAATGCCACGGCGACGACGTCGGCGCCGGCCTGACCGCCGCGCGCGCCCAGCAACACCGCGCCGGCGATCGCGAGCGCCCCGGTGGCGATGGTCGCGGCAAGCGCGTCGGTGAGTCGGGCCCGACCGTCGCGCCGAACAAGCTGGACGACGAACGCGACGCCGACCACCACCGCGAGCACCGCGGTCAACGCCCTGACGTTGGTGTGGTCATGCGAGCGGAGCAGGCTCACATCGGCGGCGATCCCGCCGGCGGCCGCGACCACCGCTCCGGCCGCCTGCCAGCGGGTGGTCAGCCCGGCGGCGCGAAACCAGCCAGCGACCAGCAGCAGTTGGACGACCGCCAGCCCGACGGCCAGCCAGACCCGGCCGCCCGCCGACGCCGCGACGAGCAGCCCGGCGCAGGCCGCGGCGGCAAGGGAAAGCACGGTTGCATGGTCCCAGATCGGCGCGGCGCTCGGCCGGGTGCTGCGGCGCTAGCGTCGTCCGGCGCCACCCGCGAACGGTGGCAGCGCCTCAATCGAGCCACCCTCGGTCAGCCGCACGGTCGCCGGATCACGCCGGCTCACCGGGTCGCCGTCGACGACGAACGCGCAGCGCCGCAGCACCCGGGCGAGCGGTCCGTCCGGCCCGCCGTGCGCGGCGATCGCGGCGTCGAGCGCCTGGGCCAGGGTGGCCGCGGCGTACTTCTCCTCGGCGACACCGGCCGCCTCGCGGGCCGCGGCCCAAAACCGAAGGGTGCCGTTCACGGGATCCACACCGCCTATCCTTTCCTAAGGACGCACACCCACCTATAAGACGGGCGGTCGGCATGAGCACCCTGCTGCTGCTGACCAACGCCTTGCAACCGTCTTCCGAGGTGCTGCCGGCTCTGGGGCTGCTGCTGCACCGGGTGCGGGTCGCCCCAGCCGAGGTCACCGCGCTGGTCGACGCACCGCAGGCCGACGTCGTCCTCGTCGATGGACGACGCGACCTCGCGCACGCGAGGTCGTTGTGCCAGGTGCTGCGCACCACCGGCTTGTCGTGCCCCCTTTTCCTCGTCGTCACCGAAGGCGGGTTGTCGGTCGTGACCGCCGAATGGGGCTTCGACGAGGTCGTCCTCGACTCCACCGGTCCGGCCGAGGTCGAGGCGCGGCTGCGGCTGGCGCTCGGCCGGCTCGAGCTCGCCGCGCGGTCTGACGAGCCAGCCGACGAGGTGATCCGCTCCGGCGAGCTGATGATCGACGAGGCGACCTACTCGGCCCGGCTGCGCGGCCACCCGCTCGACCTGACGTTCAAAGAGTTCGAGCTGCTGAAGTACCTGGCGCAACACCCCGGCCGGGTGTTCACCCGCGCGCAACTGCTGCAAGAGGTTTGGGGCTACGACTACTTCGGTGGCACCCGCACGGTCGACGTCCACGTCCGCCGGCTGCGGGCCAAGCTCGGCGCCGACCACGAGGCGCTGATCGGCACCGTCCGCAACGTCGGCTACAAGTTCGTGCTCCCGGCGCCTGAGCGCGCAAGCTCGCCCGCCGACGTAAACGCCGACGTAAACGCCGACGTCAACGCTGACGTCCACGCCGAGTGACCGGGTGACCACCAACCTGCCAACCGGCGTCAGGCTGCAGTCAACCCGCAGGCTTTCCACCGCCGAGGTGGCCGCGCTCGTCGACCTTGTTGACGACGCCACCGACGTCGACGGGGTGCGGCCGCTGTCGGAGCACGTCCTGCTGCACCTTCGTTACGGCGGCGACGAGCCCACCCGCAACCTGCTGGTGTGGCGCCAGGAGCCTCGCCAACTCCTCGCCTACGCCCACCTCGACATCACCGACCCGGTCGAAGGCCCAAGCGCCGAGATGGTCGTGGCCCCGTCGGCTCGCCGCCAAGGGTTCGGCCGGGCGCTGATCGAGGGCGTGCTCGAGCAAAGCGGCGACCGGCTGCGCCTCTGGGCGCACGGCGACCTACCCGAGGCGTCGTTGATGGCCGAGGAACTCGGCTTTCAACGAGCCCGGGTGCTGTGGCAGATGCGCCGCTCGTTGTTCGCGCCGCTGCCGCGCGTCGACCTGCCTGACGGAATTGCCATCCGCACGTTCGTTCCCGGTGCGGACGACGCGGCGTGGCTCGCGCTGAACGCGCGCGCCTTCGCCGACCATCCCGAACAGGGCGCCTGGACGCAGGACGACCTGCAGCGCCGGATGAGCGAAGCCTGGTTCGACCCGGCCGGCTTCTTCTTGGCCGAGCGGACGGAGACCGGCGAACTCGTCGGTTTCCACTGGACGAAGGTGCACGGCAGCCAAGCCGGCCACATGAGCGACCAGGGCGACCACCATCATCGTCACGGCGCCGACCGCTCGCACGACCAGTCCCACGACCACTCCCACGACCACGGGCACGAGCCGATCGGCGAGGTCTACGTGGTCGGCGTCGACCCCGACGCGCACGCGCGGGGCCTCGGACGGCTGCTCACTGTCATCGGGTTGCGGCACCTGCGCAGCATGGGCCTTCTCGAGGTCATGCTCTACGTCGACGAGTCGAACACGCCGGCGATAAAGCTGTACCAGTCATTGGGCTTCACCCAGTTCGCCAAGGACGTGCTGTTCCGTCGCGGCTGACCTTCGTCGAGGCGGCAGGTGCCCGGGCGGCGCTGGCGGTTAGCGGCGACGACGCGAACCGAAGTACCCAGTCCGCACCGCGGCGTTCATGCGCGCTGTCGCCGATCCGCGGCGCGGAAACCGGTCTCGACCCTGCGCCGGGCCGAGGAACCAGCCCAAAAAGCGCAGCGCGCGACGCATGGCACCGGGGTCTTCCACCGGCTTAGCCAACGGGGCGCCCCGCCGCGGGTGCGCGCGATTGCTCATCTGCTGAGCATGTCACCCGGGCGGTTCATCGATCGGCGCCCGTCATCGAGTGAAGGGTTCCGGTCGTGAAATTGCCGCTTTGGACGACGCAAACCCTTCACTCGATGAAGAGACGAGCACACCGCCGCCGGTTGGCTTAGCCGAAGAACGGCAGCAGCACCGCGTGCACCGCGGCCGCCACGATCGCCGCGGCCGGCAGCGTGACGATCCAGGCCATCACGATGTTGCCCGCAACTCCCCAACGGACGGCGGAAAACCGCTTGCTCGCGCCGACACCCATCACCGCCGACGTGATGACGTGCGTCGTCGAAACCGGCGCGCCAAAGTGCGCCGCGGTCAACAACACGGCGGACGACGTGGTGTCGGCCGCAAATCCCCGCGGCGGGTCGACCTGGACGATGCGTCGTCCGAGCGTGCGCATGATGCGCCAGCCACCCGAGTAGGTGCCCAGCGCCATCGCGCCGGCCGCCGCGAGTTTCACCCATAGGGGCACGTCGAACGTGCCGATGTAGCCGCCGGTCACGAGCGCGAGCGTGATGACTCCCATCGTCTTCTGGGCGTCCTGGGTGCCGTGCGAGTAGGCGATCGCCGCGGCGGAAAGCCGTTGGAGGCGTCGGAAATTGCGGTTGAGCCGATGCGCGTTGCCGCGCTGGAACACCCACAAGATGGCGAGCATCACGATGAAGGCGAGTACGAAGCCGATGAGCGGCGACAGCACCATGGGCAGGACGACTTTGTCGATGACACCGCGCCACTTCACCGCGCTGAAGTGCCGCGTTGTTACCACGGCCGAACCGATCAGGCCGCCGATCAACGCGTGCGACGACGACGACGGCAAGCCGAAGTACCAGGTAATGAGGTTCCAGGTGATGGCGCCGAGCAACGCGGCGAACACCAGCACCAGACCGTGGTTGCCGTGCGGCGTCGTGATGATGCCTTTGCCCACTGTGCTCGCCACGCTCGTCGACACGAGAGCACCGACGAGGTTCAGCGAGCCCGCCATCAGCAAGGCCACCCGCGGCGTCAAAGCCCTGGTCGAGACCGACAGCGCGATCGCGTTCGCGGCGTCATGGAAGCCGTTGGTGTAGTCGAAAGCGAGAGCGACGATGACGATCAGGACCAGACCGGCGTCGGCCACGGTCAAGACTCCTTGACGACGATCGTCTCGATGGCGTTGGCGACGTTCTCAAACGCGTCGGCCGCGCCCTCGAGCTGTTCGGCGACCTCCTTGAGCTTAAGCACGGTCAAGGCGTCGTACCCGCCGTCGAACAGCTTCGCGAGCAGCCGACGATAGAGCCGGTCGGCCTCGTTCTCCAGGCGGTTGACCTCGATCCAGTAGACGTCGAGGTCCTTGCGCGTGCGCAGCCGCGGCATCGCCTCGGCCGTGATGAGCGCCGCGCGTTGTAGCACGTCGACCTGCTCGGCGATTTCCGCCGGCAGCTCCTCCAGCTTGTACAGGACGACGAGGTCGACCGCCGCCTCCATGAAGTCCATGACGTCGTCGAGCCGGCCGGCAAGGCGGTAGATGTCGTCGCGGTCGAACGGCGTGATGAACGTGGAGTTCAGCTTGCGCAAGATGCCGTGCGTGACCTCGTCTTCCTCGTGCTCGATTTTGCGCACTTCGTCGGCAACCGCTTTGCGGTCGGCGGTCGGGTCAAAGATCTTCGCCAACGCCTGGACACCGAGGACGATGTTGTCGGCCGAGGCGGTCAGCATGTCGAAGAACGTTGTGTCTTGCGGCGTCAGTCGCAGGCGCACGGAAACTCCTGGGTAAGGCAGCAGTCGGGGCCGATGCTACGGGGCGGTCTTGCCGACCCATTCCGCCGGGCTCGTCGTGCCAAGCGCCCGGCCTCCGGGCCGACGCGGATTTAGGAGCCCGCGGCCTCCGGCCGGGCGCGGAGTTAGGAGCGGGCGGCCGATCTCGACACGCCAAGCGCCCGGTCGATCTCGTCCTGACTCAACGGTTGCGTGCTCTCACCGGCCACGATGATCAACTCGCTGTAGAGCTCGATCTCTTCGAGCGCAGCAGGATCCTGCACGCGCAGGTCGAGTTCGGCGCGCGCGTCGTCCTCGCCGTCGCGTGAGAGCACTCCGTCAGCGCTTGCCATGTCGACGGAATCCCCCTGCCTGCCTCGTGGTGAACCGGTCTCGACCAACGCTAATCCCGCACAAACGCGCGCGCATGGCCTGTTCGGGTCACACCTCGCACCGAGATCACGGCCGTGTTCTACCTCGCCAAACGCCCCTCGACACCTCGCGTAGCACTCAGTCCGCACGACCTGGCTGCCGATACGGATGGAGTGAAGGTCATCTACGTCGAGACGTGTCCAACCTGCGACTGCGCTTTGGTCCGCTCGGCCGATGGCCAGCTCCGCGCGTCGAACCGGTTGAAACCGCTATGCACAGGGTGCGCGTGCCACCGGGACGTCGCCGGCGAGATCCCGGCCCAGCCGGTCATCCCAGAAAGTCGGCCAGCGACCGCGTGATCTGGCCCGTCAACGCGGCAAGCGGCAGCGCCGCCTCCCGGTAGCAGCGCTGGCGGAGCATCCGCTCAAACATGTCGTCGTCGGCCCCGGCATTCGGCCGCGCGGGCGCGGCCGCGTCGTCCGAGCTCGCAGCTTCTACCGGCGAGCTACCGATCGCCGCGCCGATCCGGCCCAACAGGTCGTCGAGCGTCAACCCGCGATCGGCGGCGACTCCGCACTCGTGTTGAAAAACGGCGAGCGTCGTGAGCCGGTCGGCGGGGTCGAGGCTGTCGCCGGGCAGGCTCACCGATCGCTCCCCAGCAGCGACTGCTCAAGTTCGACCGCGGCCGCCTCAAGCCGATGCCGGTTGTCGTCGGCCGCCGCGCGCACCTGGCTCACCAACGCCTCGAACGCGGCCCGATGGGCGGCAAGCAGGTCGTCCCACGGTGGGGGCGCCGCCTCCGCAAGCGCGGCAAGGGTCGGCGCCGGAGCAAGACCGAGCTCGGCCGCGAGCGCGTCGACCTCCACCGCCCGGGTCAGGTCGGCGAGCCGCAGCTCCTCGACCACCAGGTCGATCTCGTGACTTGCCCGAGCCAACCACCGGACGGCGTGTTCGCCGCCTTCGCTCAGGAGCAAGCGTTCCTGGTCGAGCTTGAAAAGTAAGACATCGAGCAGCTCCCGCTCACGCCAAAGGATGTCCGAGACTTCGGCGAACCCCGCCATGCTCGTGGCTCCTTCGGTTCGTTCGGTTCGTTCGGTTCGTTCGGTGAGGTGTCCGGCAGTTGATAATTCAATGCTGCCTGAACCGCCACACCGACGTGGCAACGGCAGGCCGGGCCGCCCGAAAGTGACTCAAGACGGCAGTGGATAAGGCGTCCGGTCGATTTTCCAGTCGGCCGTATGCTTCGCGTGAAGTAGTCACTCCGGGCCGTTTCTAATCGGTTTGCCGAGCATTAGGCCATTCGGAGTCAAGTCACCCCTGGCCAAGCGGCGATGAGACTTGCATGGCAGGCACCGAGAAACTCATCAAGTCGACCGCTCAGGTCGGCGGCTCCGCGTCCGACCGGGTCGCGAGCAGCACATCGGACGACGACCTCGTCCGCGACCACCTTCCGCTTGTCGGGTACTTGGTCGCTGAAATCGCGGCCAAGCTTCCCGGACACGTCAGCCGCGACGACCTGACGTCGGCCGGCATGATGGCGCTGGCCCAAGCTGCCCGCGGCTTCGACGCCGAACGCGGCGTGCCGTTCGCGCGATTCGCGACGGTCCGCATTCGCGGCGCCATCATCGACGAGCTTCGCAGCCACGACTGGGCGAGCCGCTCGGTGCGCATCAAGGCGCGTCAGCGCGCCGCCGCTGAGGAGGAGTTGGCCGCCACCCTCGGCCGCCACCCGACTCCCACCGAACTTGCCAGCCACCTCGGCATCTCGGCCGACGAGCTCGCCGCCGTCGAGGAGGACGTGCACCGCTCTGTCGTGCTCAGCCTCCAGGGCTTCTCGGACGCCGGAACGCTCGAAGGCATGCTCCCCCACCAAGACCCCGGTCCGGAGCAGGTGCTGCTCAACCGGGAGCGGACGTCGTACCTCGTCGACGCGGTTGCCGCGTTGCCGGAGCGGCTGCGCGTCGTGGTCGAGGGCTACTTCTTCAACGAGCGACCGATGGCCGAGATCGCGGCCGAACTCGGCGTGACCGAGTCGCGCATCTCGCAGATGCGCGCCGAGGCCCTCGCGTTGCTCAAGGACGGCATGACCGCGATGCTCGCCCCCGAGGAGATGCACTCCGAGACGCGTCCGGACGGTTGCGTCGCGCGCCGCAAGGCCGCCTACTACGCGACGATCGCCGCGAGCTCCGACTTCCGGGCGCGCATCAGCGCCGGGCAGTCGCCGTCCGCAGGCAACGCCCGCCGCGTCACCGGCGCCGCGTAACTCGTTCGGCTCCTCAGATCCGGTTCGCACCGGTCGAAATTGAAACCGCAGTGGGGTGCGAAGCGGTGCGAACGGAGCAACTTCAGTGATTGTGCTGACCCGGCTGGCTGGGCCGTCGTTCGCGCTCAACCCTGACCTGATCGAGCGCGTCGAGGCCACGCCCGACACCGTTGTGACGCTGATCGGCGGCACCAAGTACGTCGTCGCTGAGTCGGTCGATGAGCTTTTGGAGAAGGTCCGCGAGTATCGCGGTCAAGTCGTCGCCGCGGCCCACCGGTACGAGCAGGCGCCCCCGCCCGAGCCCAGGCTGCGCGTCATCCCGCTGCCCGTCGACTAGAACGCGACGCCGATGCCCGGCTGTGGCGCGCGAAGCTGTTAGACGAACCCGCGCTCGCCGAACGCCGCATCCGGCTAACGGCCGGACGAGTGCCGGGCCTGGCCGATTGGCCACTTGAGTAACCCGCGTCTCCTGCCGACAAGGCAATCGTGGAGAGCCTTCCGGACCGCTCCCTCCTACGCGCATGAGCATCACCGTGTCGCGGGGCCTCGCGTCGCTCGGGATAGACGCGCCCGTCGTGCTGCGCATCGCCGCCCAGGGCAAGCTCGCCGGCGAAGGCCACGAGTTCGCGACCCACATCGAGGACGTCGAGCCCGAGGCCGTCATCGTCGGCGCCCCAGCCGGCGCCAACTCGGTGCTGCTTGCGAGCGGCAGCCGCGACGTCGAGTTGTCATGGATGTCGCCGCGCGGACGCTACGAGCAGCTGTGCCGGGTGGTCGGCTCGGAGAACTCTTCCGGCGCCAAGCTGTGGCGGTTGCGACCGATCCGCCAGCCGCTGCTCATCCAGCGTCGTCGCTACATCCGGGTGCGCGCCTGCCTTGACGTCGTCCTCGATCTGGACGGCGAGGCGGTGCCCGCCACCACCGTTGACATCTCCGAGGGCGGGTTCCGCGTCCGGATGCCCCGTCGCGACATTCCGGATCTGCAACGCACCGTCATCCGCACGGTCATCGGTCGCGAACGCGTCGCCGCGTCTGGTTACGTCGTCCGCACCATCGATTTGGACGACGAAAGCGCGCAGACCGAGGCCGTCGTCGCGTTCGACATCGGGGGTTCAGGGTCGGAGGCCATCCGCCGGCACATCCTGCATCTCCAGTTGCGCGCCCGCGCGAAACGCGAGCCATAAGCAACCCGCGCGACCCCCTGAGCGTGGTTGTCTATAGCAAGGCACGCCACGGGGACCGGGAGCGCACGCAGTGATGATGGCCAAGCACCGCCGACGTTCGCAATTGCGGCGCGGCGCCAGCGTCGCTGTCGCGGCCGTACTGGCCATCGCCATCGTCGCCGGAATCGCCGTGCTGACCGACCGTTACGGCGCCGGAACCGGCGCGACGCAAGCCGCGGCAGCAGCACCCGGGTCGGCCACCGCGGCTGCGCACAGCCACTCCGCCACGCCCTCGCCGTCCGAGGTCGTGGTGAAACCGGCGACCGCGGTCACCATCTCGCCGACGTCCGGCGCATCAGGCGCATCGGGCGCCGAGCCGATCGTCGTCACTTTCGACGGCCCGGTGTCGCGCAACGGCACGATGCCCGAAATCAGCCCGCTGACCGGCGGGACGTGGAGCCAGCCAAGCCCGACGACCTTGCAATTCACGCCAAGCGTCGCGTTCCTGCCCGACACCACGGTGACGGTCGCCGCGGGCGCGAAACAGTTCAGTTATCGGGTCGCTGACGGTTCGGTGTTGCGGGCGCAGCAGTTGCTCGCCGAGCTGCACTACCTGCCGCTGACGTTCACGCCAACCACGCCGATCGACAACACCGCGGCAAGCCAAAGCGCCTTGGCGTTCGCCCCGCCGGCCGGCGACTTCGCAATGCGATACGACTCGACGCCGACCGAGCTGGCTGCACTTTGGGCGCCAGGAAAACTGACCGCCATGACCAAGGGCGCGATCATGGCGTTCGAGAACGTCCACCACCTGACCATTGACGGTGTCGCCGGCCCGGCGGTGTGGAGCGCGATGCTGCAAGACGCGGTCGCGGGGGCCCTGGACCCGCAGCCTTATTCGTGGGCCTGGACGACGACGGCCCGCCCCGAGACCCTGCACATCTGGCGTGACGGCGACTTCGTCTTCACGTCGAAAGCAAACACGGGCATCCCGGCCGCCCCGACGCCGAAGGGCAGTTGGCCGGTGTTTTCGCGGTTCCGCTCGCAGACGATGAAGGGCACCAACCCCGACGGCACCAAGTACAACGACCCGGGCGTGCCGTTCATCAGTTACTTCTACCAAGGTGATGCGATCCACGGCTTCCAGCGGGCGTCCTACGGCAGCGCGCAAAGCCTCGGCTGCGTCGAGTTGCCGTACTCGGCCGCGCAAACCGTGTGGAACCTCATCGACTACGGCACCGTGGTGACGATCACCGGCTAACCGGTCTCGCCGACCCCGGCCCTCTCCGCGCCCGGCTTGCCCGTCGACCCCCGCCGCCCTTT
>JAICYF010000037.1 GCA_025934355.1 Acidothermaceae bacterium | reverse complement strand
GGCCGCGGTTTGCTGCCTGCCGAAGAGCGGCGCGAACTGCCAGCCGGGCGCCCAAGCTGACCTGGTGAAGCTGGCCAAGCAGGTCGAAGCCCAGTCGCAGAAGGACAAGGACACCGACAAAGGCAAGCGCCACGACTCCGGCCATGACTCCGGTCACGACTCGAGCAAGGGCCACGACAAGGACGGCGACAAGGACGGCGACAACGGCAAGGGCCATGACTCCGGCAAGGCCAGCGACAAGGCCAGCGACAAGGGTCACGACAACGACCACGACGCTGACGATGCCAACAAGGGTCACGACAAGTCGGGTTGCTGGCACGCCCGCTGATCGAGGGATCAGCTGACCCACTCGTCCCACTCGCGGGTTCCAATCTGCGACGATGGGCCCGGCGGCTCTCGTCGGACGACGTCCACCGACTGACCCGGCGTTCCGCCATCGTGGTCCCTGCGGATTCCTGCTTGACGTCGCGCGCCGCCTCGGCGAGCTGCGCGCACCTCAAGCCGGACGACGCGGAGAGCGCGATCCGGTCCCGACCGCGAGGGACCCTCGCGTCGGCGAGCAGGAGGAGTGGCACGCGTGGTTGCAGTTTCCAGCATGGATGTCGCGACAAGCTCTGAGTTCGTTCAGCTGCTCACCCCAGAAGGACAGCGGCTGGAAAACCCCGAATACCCGCTTGAGATAACACCCGAAGAGGTTCGCGCCTTGTACCGCGACCTCGCGCTCGTGCGCCGGTTCGACGTCGAGGCGACCGCCCTGCAACGGCAGGGTGAGCTCGGCATCTGGGCGCAACTGCTCGGCCAAGAGGCCGCGCAAATCGGCTCCGGCCGTGCGCTGGCGCCCGGCGACATGGTGTTTCCGACCTACCGCGAGCACGGCGTCGCCTGGTGCCGCGGCATCCCGCCGGAGAAGTTGTTGGAGCTTTTCCGCGGCGTCAACTTCGGCGGCTGGGATCCGGGGCGGCACAACTTCTCGCTGTACACGATCGTCATCGGCGCCCAGACCCTGCACGCGACCGGTTACGCGATGGGCATGCAGCGCGACGGCGCCGAAGACGCCGTCATCGTCTACTTCGGCGACGGCGCGAGCAGCGAGGGCGACGTCAACGAGGCGTTCATCTTCGCCGCGTCGTACAACGCGCCGGTCGTGTTCTTCCTGCAGAACAACCAGTGGGCGATCTCGGTGCCCGAAGAACGGCAGTCGCGCATCCCGCTGTTCCAACGCGCGCACGGCTTCGGCTTTCCGGGCGTGCGCGTCGACGGCAACGACGTCCTGGCTTGCCTCGCGGTCACCCGCAAAGCGCTCCAGCATGCGCGCGAAGGGCAAGGCCCGTTCCTCATCGAGGCGTTCACCTATCGGATGGGCGCGCACACGACCTCCGACGACCCCACGCGTTACCGGCTGGCCAGCGAGCTCGAGACGTGGAAGCTGCGCGACCCGATTGAACGGGTGAAGGCGTACTTGTCGCGCGGCGGCTTCGCCGACTCGTCGTTCTTCGACTCAGTGGAGTCCGAGGGCGACGAACTCGCCGCCCGGGTGCGGGCGGCCTGCTTGTCGATGCCCGAGCCCAAGCCGATCGACATCTTCGATCAGCCCTACGCCGGCGGCTCACCTCTCGTCGATGAAGAGCGCGCCACTTTCGAGCATTACCAGGCGGGGTTCGCCGAAGAGGGCGGTCGGTGATGGCGGGCGTCGCGATCGCGCGTGCCCTCAACATGGGCTTGCGCAAGGCATTGGAGGCCGACTCCAAAGTCATCATCATGGGCGAGGACGTCGGCAAGCTTGGCGGCGTCTTCCGGGTCACCGACGGGTTGCAAAAAGACTTCGGCGAAGACCGCGTCATGGACACGCCGCTCGCCGAGTCGGGCATCATCGGCACCGCGATCGGGTTGGCGATGCGCGGATATCGTCCAGTGTGCGAAATCCAGTTCGACGGCTTCGTCTTCCCCGCCTATGACCAGATCGTCAACCAACTCGCGAAGCTGCACTACCGCTCGCAGGGCTTGGTGAAGATGCCGGTGGTCGTGCGAATTCCGTTCGGCGGCGGCATCGGCGCGGTCGAGCATCACAGTGAGTCGCCCGAGGCGCTGTTCGCGCACGTCGCCGGGCTCAAGGTGGTCGCCTGCTCCAACGCCGCCGACGCCTACACGATGGTTCAGCAGGCTGTCGCCAGCGATGACCCCGTCGTCTTCTTCGAGCCGAAGCGCAGGTACTGGGAGCGCGCCGAGTTCGACGCCAACGCGCCGCTCGCCGACGCGGTTCCGCTGCACGCCGCCCGCGTCGTCCGGCCCGGTCGTGACATCACCGTGCTCACGTACGGTCCGATGGTGAAAACCGCTTTGGACGCCGCGAAAGTGGCGGCCGAAGAAGGTCACGAGCTGGAGGTCGTCGACGTCCGATCGCTGACGCCCATCGATTGGGACACGATCTGCGATTCCGTTCGGCGCACCGGTCGTTGCGTCACAGTGCACGAGGCGCAAGTGTTTCTCGGCGTGGGCGCCGAGCTGGCCGCGCGCGTCACGGAAAGGTGCTTCTACTCGCTCGAGGCGCCGGTGCTGCGTGTCGGCGGTTACGCCACGCCGTACCCGCCGTCGCGGATGGAAGAGCATTTCCTGCCCGATCTCGATCGGGTGCTCGAAGCTGTCGACCGTTCGCTCGCCTACTGACCGGCCGGAGGTAGACGTGGCTGCTGACAAGCAATTCAAACTGCCGGACGTCGGCGAAGGCCTCACCGAAGCCGAGATTGTGCGCTGGCACGTGCAACCCGGTGAGCAGGTGAAGCAAAACCAAACCATCTGCGAAATCGAGACGGCCAAGGCGTTGGTGGAGTTGCCGAGCCCGTTCGCTGGCGTTGTCGGCGAACTGTTGGTCGCGGAAGGAACGACCGTCGACGTCGGGACGCCGATCATCACGTTCGACGTGTCTGGCGGCGCTGCGGCTGTCGCTGCAGAGCCCGCGACGACCGACGACGTGGGGGAGTTGGCGCATACCGACGCCGAACCGACCCAGCCACCGGACGCCGCTGATGGCGAATCCTCGACCGGCCGCACCGCTGTGCTCGTCGGCTACGGGCCGCGCAACGACACCGCAGTGCGGCGACGTCGGGCGGCTGGCTCGCCTGCCGCGTCAGCCGGGCCGCCCGTGCCGCCCGTGCCGACTGAGCCGGCTGAGCAGGCACTTCCTCCGACTCATCCCACGCATCAGTGGCCGTCGGTTTCGCCGACGGTGGCCGCTCCCGGCGACCGCAACGGCGGTGCTGAGTCGTCGCGGTCGGGTGTTCTCGCAAAGCCGCCGGTGCGCAAGCTGGCGCGTGACCTCGGCGTAGACCTGCACGTCGTGCATGGCAGCGGGCCCGACGGGACTGTCACCCGCTCGGACGTCGAGGCGGCCGCCGGCGGCGCTTCGACTTCGGGCGCGAGCGTCACGACTCCCCGCGGCGGTGAGGAGCGAATCCCGGTTCGTGGCGTGCGCAAGGCGACCGCGCAGGCGATGGTGACGAGCGCGTTCACCATTCCGCATGTCACCGAGTTCACCACCGTCGACATCACCGCCTCGGTGCACGCCATCGAGCGGCTGCGCGAGCTGCCAGAGTTCGCGAGCGTCAAGGTGAGCCCGCTTTTGCTTGTGGCGAAGGCGATTCTGCTCAACCTCGAGCGCTATCCGATGGTCAACTCGGTATGGGACGACGCGAACGACGAGATCGTCGTCCGGCACTACGTCAACCTCGGCATCGCGGCGGCTACGCAACGCGGGCTCGTCGTCCCGAACATCAAGAACGCTGAAACATTGTCGCTCGTCGACCTCGCGCGCGCGTTGAATGGGCTTGCGGCGACGGCGCGCGAGGGCCGCACGGCCGTTGCCGACATGCAACACGGCACGTTCACCATCACCAACGTCGGCGTGTTCGGCATCGACACGGGCACACCGATCATCAATCCCGGTGAGGCGGCGATTCTCGCGTTCGGCGCGGTGCGCGAGCAGCCGTGGGTGCATCGCGGCGAGATCTGCGCGCGTTGGGTCACCACGTTGGCGATGTCGTTCGACCACCGCATCATCGACGGCGAGTTGGGCTCGTTGTTCTTGCGCGATGTCGCGCGATTCTTGGAAGATCCCGCGTCTTCGCTGCTGGCCCGGTTGTAGTCGGCGATGCGAGTAGCCGCGATTCAGCTGCGAGTCGACGACGGCGAGCCGCAGGCGGCCCGCATTTCGCGCGCGGTCGCACTAGTGCGCGCGCAGGCCGACGCCGATCTCGTTGTGCTGCCCGAGCTCTGGGTGCCTGGCGCGTTCGGCTACAGCGGTTATGACGAGTCGGCGTCGCCGCTGCCCGGAGCGACGGTGTCGGCGATCGCCGAAGCCGCGCGTGACATCAACGCGCACGTCGTCGCAGGCACCTTCATCGAGGACGACGCCGGACAGCGCCACAACACCGCCGTCTTGCTATCGCCACGCGGCGACATCGTGCACACCTACCGCAAGGTGCACCTGTTCGGCTTTGACTCAGGTGAAGCGAAGACGCTGGTCGCCGGCGACGACGTGTCGGTCGGAGTGATCGACGGCGTGCGATTCGGAATGACCACGTGCTACGACCTGCGATTCCCTGAGCTGTATCGGATTTTCGGCGACCAGGGCGCTGAGTTGCTAATCATCCCGACCGGGTGGCCGATGTCGCGACTCGCGCATTGGCAGGTGCTCACCCGTGCGCGAGCCATTGAGAATCAGGTGTTTCTCATCGGATGCAACCAGGTCGGCACGCAAGAGGGCGTCGAGTTGGCAGGGCACAGCGTCGTCATAGACCCGTGGGGCGACGTGCTCCTTGAGGCGGGCGAGGGCGAAGAAGTGTTGCGCGTCGACATCGACCTCGCGCTCGTCGCGAAGACGCGCGCTGAGTTTCCTGTACTCCGCGACCGCAAGCTGGGGCTTCCCGCTCCGCAACAGCGGTGACCGCGGACCTAGCGCCGAGTCTGCACAAATGGGTGGTCGGACGGTGCTGGAATCGCACATTTCTGCATGATCACCGGGGAGGGAGCGGTATGGGTGGCCCGGTGCTCCGACATCAGCGCCGTTCGTAGCGCAGCATGACAACGCCATTGCCGAAGGTGCGGGTCTCGACGAGCCGTAGCAGCACGTGCGCATCGGACGGCCGGAGCATCTGGGTGCCTCGCCCGATCACGATGGGGTCGATGTAGAGCCGGTACTCGTCGATCAGGTCGAGACGGGCAAACTCCGAAGCCAGGTTCGAGCCGCCGAGCACAAGGTCTCCCCCTGGTTGCGCCTTTAGCGCCTCCACCTCGGCGGCCACCACGTCGCGTACGACGGTCGAGTTCCAATCGGCGCGTTCGAGGGTGCGCGAGTAAACCACCTTCGGGATTTCGCGCCAGAGCCGGGCGAATTCGGCCACCTTCGGTGTGGCCGCCGGGTCTTCGTCGGCGGTCGGCCAGTACTTCGCCATCAGCTCGTAAGTGACCCGCCCGTCAAGAAAACCGCCGGTCTTCGACAGCCAATCGACCAAGTGGGCGAAGAGTTCGTCATCGACCATGTGCCAGCCGATCTCGCGGTTAGGCCCCTCCATGTAGCCGTCGACCGACGTCGTCATCATCCAGATGATCTTGCGCACTTAGCACTCCTCCGTCGCATGGCGAGCATAGCTGCGCCGAGATCGCGCGACGCCCGTTAGCGAAGCGAGCGCGGCCAAGCCTCGCCAATCACCTTCGTCGGGAGTTCGACATCTTCGCGCGAGGTGTCAACGGGCAGAGCTTCGAGGAGTACGCCGACTTCATCGCGGTAGCTGACGGCGGCTGGGTCCGGCTGGACGGTTCAGCAACCACGCCGCCGGCCGCCGTCACCACGGTTGACGCCAACGAGCAGGTCGTCACCACGCTCGGCGCGGACGCCGCCGTCGACACCTTCACCCCGTCCGACGGTGTGCAGAGCGGGTGGCGAGGCCTGCAATAGCTGTCTTCGCCTCGGCACGCCAGATGCGAGACTGCGAGGGTGACGACGCTTCGAGGTCCGCGAGTCCGCGCCGCTGAGCTGATCGGTTCCGGCGGCTGGCTGAACACGGGCGGCAGGCAACTGACGTTGGCCGACCTGCGCGGCAAGATCGTGCTGCTCGACTTTTGGACCTTCTGTTGCGTCAACTGCCTGCACGTCGTCGACGAGTTGCGCCCGATCGAGCAGAAGTATGCGAAGGGCGACGACGCGGTGCTCGTGGTAGTCGGCGTCCATTCACCGAAGTTTGTGCATGAGGCCGACCACAACGCTGTCGTGGCGGCCGTCGAGCGGTACGGCATCGAACACACCGTGCTCGACGATCCAGAGCTCAAGACGTGGGACGCGTACGCCGCTCGCGCCTGGCCAACCCTCGTCGTCATCGACCCCGAGGGTTACGTCGTCGCGCATTTGTCTGGCGAAGGCCACGCGCATGGGCTCGACGGCCTGATCGCGGAGTTGATCGCAGAACACGACGCGAAAGGCACGTTGCGACGCGGCGATTCACCGGTCGTACCAACCGTGTCGCCGTCGTCGGAGCTTCGCTTCCCCGGCAAGGCGCTCGCGTTGCCCGACGGCGCGGTGCTCGTCTCCGACTCGGGACATCATCGCCTCGTCGTCCTCGAACCGGATCTCGAAACCGTGCGCACTCGAATCGGCGGTGGCCAACGCGGGTTCGCCGATGGCGGCGCGAACGAGGCGAAATTCAGCGAGCCACAAGGGCTTTGCCTGCTTCCGGACGACGTGGCGTCGGCGGTCGGCTATGACGTCGTCGTGGCTGACACCGTCAACCACGCCCTGCGCGGTCTGCGCCTCGACGATCTGGCCGCCGGCACGATCGCTGGCACGGGAAACCAACGAATGACGTCGTTCGACGTCGGAGCGACGGCGGCTCGCGAAACTGAGCTCTCAAGCCCCTGGGACGTCGCGTGGTGGCCAGCCATCGGCAAGCTGATCATCGCGATGGCTGGCACGCATCAACTGGCTGCCTTCGATCCATTCCGCGAGACCATCGAGGTGTTCGCCGGCACCGGCCACGAAGGCCTCATCGACGGCGGATTGGACGACGCGTGGTTCGCGCAACCTTCCGGTTTGGCCGTCGACGGCGACCGGCTCTGGGTGGCCGACTCTGAGACTTCGGCATTGCGCTGGATATCCGGAGGTGAAGTCAAGACCGCCGTCGGACAAGGTCTTTTCCGGTTCGGCCACAAGGACGGCCAGGCTGCCGACGCGTTGCTGCAGCATCCCCTCGGCGTCACGGCGCTGCCCGACGGCTCGGTGGCGATCTGCGACACTTACAACGGCGCGATTCGGCACTACGAGCCCGCGACCGCGACCGTGTCGACGTTGGCCAACGGGCTGTCCGAACCGTCGGGCGCGGTCGTGGCCAACGGCAATCTGGTGGTGGTCGAATCTGCGAGCCATCGGCTCGTGGCCATCTCGTTGGCGTCGAAGTATCTCGATGTCGAAGCACGCGAGTTCGCGACGCAACGGGCAACCACCGAGATCGCGCCGGGCAAGTTCACCCTACAAGTCGCCTTCACCCCGCCGACCGGCCAGCACTTCGACAACAGCTTCGGGCCGGCGACGAAACTGAGCGTGAGCGCGACGCCGTCCGAACTGTTGCTCGACGGCGCTGGCGAAGGGGAAGAACTCATTCGCACCCTAGTGATCAGCGACACACCGAACGGGGTGTTGCATGTGACGGTGAGCGCCGCCACCTGCGATGACGACGACGAGCACGCCGCCTGCCACCTGCATCAGCAAGACTGGGGGATCCCGGTGCGCGTGGCAATCGGCGGCGTCGACCATCTCGATCTCATGCTGCGCGGCATGGCCGAAAGGACGACGACATGACCCAGCGCCGGTTCGATGAATTCGCGCCCGTGCAACGTTTCCAATCGGCGCTCGCGATTTCGCCCGACGGTCGTCATGTGGTGTTCTCGTCGAATGCGTCAGGGCAGTCGAACCTGTGGCGGCAAGAAATCGGCGGCACGATCGCGACTCAGCTAACCCGTTTCACCGACCGCGCAGTCCGTGACGTCGCGTGGTCTCCGGACGGCGCCAAGTTGGTGTTCACCGCCGACCATGACGGCAACGAGTTTCATCAGCTGTTTGTGGTCGACGCCGACGGCGGCGAGCCGCGCGCCCTTACCGACGCCCCGCAGGTGCAGCACCACCTCGCCACCATCGAGCCTTTTTCGCACGACGGCCGTTTCGTGCTGTACGCGGGCAACGACCGAGAGCGCACCTGCCAAGACGTGCTGATCCTCGATCTCGAGACCGGCGACGTGCAACGCATTGTCGCGGCCGAGGGACTGCATTTCCCGATCGGGTTCTCGCCAGATCAGCGACACGTCGGCGTCACCCGACTCAACTCCAACACGGACGCCGTTGTGCTCCTTGTCGAGCCGGGGGTCACCGACCCCGCCCATCCGAGTGTGCTGACGCCGCACGATGGCGATGTCAAGAACGACCCCGCGCCTTGGGCACCCGACGGCGACGCCATCTACGTCATCACCGACCAAGACCGTGACTTCACCGGTCTCGCCGAAATACCCGTCGCCGGTGGCGCAATCCGTTGGGTGGAGCGGCCGCCGTGGGACGTCGAACAAGCCGTCGTCAGCGCCGACGGTTCGACCCTCGCCTGGACTGTCAACGAGGACGGCTACTCGCGGGTGCACGCGCGAGACCTGCGAACCGGCGACGACATCCCGATCCCATCGATTCCAGGCGGCACGATCGCCGCGTTGCGAGTTTCCTCCCACGGCGGGGTTCTGGCGTTTCTGCTGGCCAGAGCCGCCCAGCCGACCGAGGTGGTGGCTGTCGACATCGCAACAGGTGTCGTGCATGTGCTGACCGATAGCACGCCGCCTGCGTTGCGCGAGGTCATCGCCGTCGAGCCGGAGCTGATCCGCTTTCTAACGCACGACGGCCGCGACATCCCGGCGTTTCTCTACCGCCCGGACGGTGACGGGCCGTTCCCGGTGTTGCTCTCGATCCACGGCGGCCCCGAAGCGCAAGAGCGACCCAGCTACATGTACGGCGGGTTCTACCAATATCTGCTCGCTCAAGGCGTCGGCGTGCTCGCGCCGAACGTGCGCGGCTCGACCGGCTACGGCTCCGCCTACCAGAAGCTCATTCACCACGACTGGGGCGGCGACGAGTTGCGCGACTTCGAGCACGCCGTCAAGTACTTGCACACGTTGAGCTGGGTTGATCCCAACCACATCGCCGTTTTCGGCGGCTCGTTCGGCGGTTTCGCCGCCCTGTCGTGTGTCTCGCGGCTACCCAAACTGTGGGCCGCGGGCGTCTCGCTCGTCGGCCCGTCAAATCTGGTCACCTTCGTCAAAGCAGTGCCACCCACCTGGTTGCGACTGATGGCGAAGTGGGTCGGCGACGCCGAGACCGAGCGCGACTTTTTGCTCGAGCGCTCGCCGGTCACGTACGCCGACGACATCGTCGCGCCGCTGTTCGTCATCCAGGGCGCGAACGACCCGCGCGTGGTCAAGGCCGAAAGCGACCAAATCGTCGAGCGGTTGCGCGCCCGCGGCGTCGACGTCCGGTACGACGTGTACGAAGACGAGGGTCACGGATTCACTAAGCGGGCCAACGAAATCAAGGCGCTCGGCGACGCCGCCGACTTCCTGGTCTCACACTTGAAGGGTTAAGCGCCGGCGACCTGACGACGGCGCGCGCGTCGTCCGCGCCATGCCCGACGATGGTCGCTGAACTGCGGCACCGGCGTCGCGGCGAGCCGTTTGGCGACCTCGGCGCGAATCTCGGACGTCGCCAAGCCCCGCACCTCAACCGTCGTCCGGCGACGCACCACATCATCGACGTCGAAGGCCCACTCGTCGGTCGCCGCGTACACGACCTGGGCCCACACGTCGGGGCCGTCGGGATGGATGCGTTCGGCGAGCGAATGGTCTGCCGCCATCAGGGTGGCGAGCTCGTGTGCGTACGTGCCGTAATGGCGGGCGAGATGCGCGACGACGTCGTCGGGCAGGTCGGGCGTCGACGCGCGAAGCACGCGGGCGACGGAGTCGGGGTGCGCGGCGCCGGGCAACACCGCGTCTGAGCGGTCGATGTCGGCGTCGGGCAATGCCTCGTGCACTTTCTCCAGGACGTCAAGGCCGATGCGGCGAAACGTCGTCCACTTGCCGCCGGCGACGCTGATCAGGCCGCGCGGGCCCTCGGTGATGACCGTCTCGCGCTTGGCGTGCTGCGTGTCACCCTCACCCAACGGCAAAACGCGCAACCCAGCGAACTGGTAGCGGATCGCGTCAGGACGAAGCTGACGCGCGTCGACCGCTTGACCCGCCTCTCCGAGAATCTGCGCGACGTCGTCGTCGGTGCACCTGACCGTCCGCGGGTCGCCCTCAAACGGCTCGTCGGTGGTGCCGAGCAGCAGCTGGCCCTCCCACGGGATCGCGAACGACACCCGGCCGCCGTCCAAGGGAATGGTCAGCGCGGCTTCCCACGGCTGGTCTTGGCTGATGACAACGTGCGCGCCCTTTGACAGCCGCACGCTCGGCGCCGCTGTCGGATCTTCCATCTCGCGAATCCGGTCAACCCACGGACCCGTGGCGTTGACAACTGCGCGCGCGTTGACGCCGTACTCGTCGCCGGAAAAGGTGTCGCGCACGTCGACGCCGGCGATGCGCCCGTCGACGTCGCGTAATCCGACCACCTCAAGGTGATTGGCGAGCACGGTGCCGGCGTCAGCGGCGGCGTGCGCGACCATCAGCGCCACCCGGCTGTCGTTCATCTGGTGGTCGTAGTAGAGGCCGACTCCCCGAAGCCCGTCGGTGCGCAGCGCCGGCACCATCGCGGCGGCCTTCTTGGCCGACATCAGCTTGCCGCGACCCTCTTCGAACTTCGACAGCGCCGAGTAGACGAACATGCCGGCGCCGATCTTCACCCGGCCGTGCGGGCCACCCTCGTAGAGCGGCACCAAAAACGGCACCGGTTGCACCAGGTGCGGCGCAACCTTGTCGGCGAGCGCGCGGCGTTCGGCGTGGTTCTCATAAACCAGCTTGACGTCGCCCATCGCCAGGTAACGCAGCCCGCCGTGCACCAACTTCGTCGAGGCGCTGGACGTCGCACCGGCGAGGTCGCCGGCGTCAACCACGGCCACGCGGAGTCCAGATCTCGCGGCCTGCCACGCCGTCGAAAGGCCGACGATGCCGCCGCCGATCACGACGACGTCGAACGTGCCGCGCTCAAGCGCGTCGCGGATCACCCGCCGCCGGTCGAGCAGCCGTGCCGTCGCACGCACGCGATCACCTCCTCCGGCGTCCATCATCTCTCGGCGCCGTCTAGGGGCGTGTTAAGCCGTCTAGGGGCGTGTTAAGCAATGAACGAACAGCTGGGATGTCTGGAATGGTCGGGCGCACCGGTCGGTTGCGGGACAATGACGAAAGAGTTGACCCGCTGGTTCTAGAGGTAGCTGCGACAAGGGGTGCATTCGTGCTCGACCCGCGTGAGTTGTACAGCCTGGAGGCCTCGGCCGCCGAGCCGAAGTTAGAGTCGCCGGTGCTGATCCACGCGCTGAGCGGCTACGTCGACGCGGGCGAGGCGGTGCGGCTCACGCAGCACCACCTGCTCTCGACCTTCGAGAAGCGCATCGTGGCACGATTCGACGTCGATCAACTGCACGACTACCGGGCTCGACGTCCGGCGATGATCTTCGACGTCGACCATTGGGAGAGCTATGCGGATCCGGAGTTGCTGCTGCAGGCGCTCACCGACGACGCCGGCACCGAGTTCTTGCTGTTGACCGGGCCTGAGCCGGACGTCCAGTGGGAGCGTTACGTGGCCGCCGTGATCAGCCTGATCGAGCGGTTCGGCGTACGACTGACGATCGGGCTGAACGCCATCCCCATGGCAGTGCCGCACACCCGACCGATCGGGCTGACGTCACACGCGTCGCGCCAGGAACTGATCCCTGAGAATGAGCCGTGGCTGCAGCGGGTTCAGGTGCCGGCGAGCGCCAGCCACCTGCTTGAGTTCCGGCTGCGGCAGCGCGGGCTCGACGCCGTGGGGCTCGCGGCGCATGTGCCGCATTACGTGGCGCAGACCGAGTTCGCTCCCGCGGCCGAACGGCTGGTGTCCGCGATAGCGGCGTCGTCCGGGCTGGTGTTGATGACCGACGACCTGACCGCGGCGGCGACTGCGGCGCGCGACGAGATCGACAAGCAGGTGGCCGAGTCGGACGAAGCGATGGCGCTCGTCAGCTCACTGGAGCAGCAATACGACGCCTATCTGCGCGGTCGGGGCCAAGACCTGCTGGCCACCGACGCCGCCGACCTGCCGACCGCCGAGGAGTTGGGCGCGGAGCTTGAGCGGTTCCTGGCCGACCACACGCGCCGCCACCGCGACGACCCTCCGGGTTGATCACGTCCCGCCGCGCGAGTTGATCACGTTCAGGGAGTTTCCGTCTCCGAAGACACCTCCACAGACCTGTCCTCGGGGGTGCTCGGGCACCTAGGGCCCGCTGCCGAGGGCCCTTCTCGGCCGGATCTATTCGCGCGGCGGCGGGAGCACGTGTCGGTAGCTTCGCGTGCGGCTCGAACCCTCGGCGCGCTCGAAGGCCGCGAACGCCTTGCGGCGAACCGATGGCTTCTTCCCGAGTGACTCGGCGTAGCCGATTCGAAACACCTCGAGCCCTGCCTCGCGAAGCCGGTCCTCGCGCTGCTTCTCTTTGTAGAGCGGGTCGTCGGCTGCGTTCTCGCCGACATACTTCAACTTGCCGTCGAACTCCCCGACGGTGTCGCGGCCCTCGAAAAAGTAGTCGCAACGCGCGATCAGTCCGTACCGGTCGTAGATGAGCACCTGCTGTTTGGGCTGGGGCACCCCGAGTTCGTCAAAGGCGATCCGACCGAGCGTTTCGCCGGCCGATTCGGAGTACGGCGACGCAAATGCCACTACACGTCCGGCGTTGCGCGCGCCGGGCCAGTCTTTGCAGAACTCCATGACCTCGCGCAACTCCCGCAGCGTCATCAACTCTTTGTTCACCGCCGATTCAGTCGCAACCAGCGCTGCCTGGTAAGTCGTCACGCGAGCGAGGTCAACGGCGGTGCGCGCTGCGCTGGTGGTCGAGACGCCATCGAACTTCGTCAAATGCGCCGGCGGAAGCGACGCGTCGTGATGCCGGATGTCGGCTTCCGTTCGTGACGATCCGGCGCCCTCCCGCGTGATGTGCACTAGTGACAAATCAGGGTGGAGCAGCGCGAACCCGTGCATGACCGCCGCGGTTACATGACTAGCCGCCACCGGACCTTTCAACGTGAGCAGCGCTGCTCGCAGTTGCAGCAGATGACGCGCCGCCGCGTCGTCCGTTATCACGCAGCGTTCGGCGTAGACGCCGCGTCGGAGCCGCACCCACGCACCGCATTTGTGGAGTCGCGCCAATTCCCGGTTGTTGTAGCCGACGGCAGTCGCCTGGGCCGCGGTGAACACGCCGCCCTGCGCGGAGGCGAGTGCGGCCAGCCGAGGCGCCAATGTCATAACGAGAATCTTGGACGACGAGAGGCCACCGCTGACCGCGTTGTCCACAGGGTCCGCGGCAGGCACGGCAGGGCACTGGACTCGCGGCCCTAGGCGCCTGGACGCTGCCAAGGACAGGCATGTGGAGGTGTCCTCGGAGACGGAAACCCCCTGAACGTGATCAATACCCGCGGGAGGCGGAGGCGGAGGCGCGCGGGGCTGCTGCCGGGGCGGCGCCCGTCGCGGCCTCAACCAAATCGGTCGGGCCAGCCACAAAGAGGTACTCGGTGTTGCGCAGGTGCGACACCTTGCCGACCTTCATGCCAGCCGGGTTGTGGATCCCGATCTGCGCCCCCACATAGCGCTTGTAGTCGAAGCCGAGCATCCGGACGTCGTCGTGCCCGGCGTCGCGCAGCCACCCCATGATCTGTTCAGGCGTTACCCACGACTCGTCGTTGTACGACACGATCACCACACGCGCGTTAACCCCGCAGATGACCGATCGCAGGGCGTCCGGCATGGTTCGCCGGCTGTTGAAAGGCGAACGGGTCGCATCGTCACGCGAGTCGATCCGCTTGCACGCGACGCCGTAATGCGACGGCTTGTCCCAGCGAACCAAGGATTCCCACACGTGGTAATTGGTGAAGTAGCGGTGCTGGTTGTAGGGCGGGTCGAGGTACGCGAGGTCAACCGGCGGCAGCGCCGACACGACCGACAGCGCGTCACCGTGCACGGATTTCCCGTTGCCTGGCAGCAGTTCGGGCCTGCGCAGTTCGAGGTCGTTGTTCGAGCGCGGCGCCCATCGCTTCAGGTACGCCATCTGCAAGCCCGTGGTCGAGTCGACGCGGTCAGCGGCGAGCATCAGCGACGTCAGCAAAATCGGCAGCAGCGGGGAGTCGGCGTACGAGGCCGCGAGGTGCTCACGAATCGCGTCGATGCGAGCGCCGTTCTTGGGCTGGAAATAGCGCGCCTGATGGCAAAATGTCTCAGTGAAGTAGCCGGGTGCAGGCGGCAGCGCCGCCAATGCGCCAAATGCCTCGGCCAGCTCGTCTTTGTCGACGGTCGTCGCGTCGGTCGCTACGTAGCAACGCGCCAGGACGTCGGAATAGCTCGCGGTGTCGACCGCGGTCACAGTCGCACCCCGCCGTTTCAGCTCCTGCGCCACCCGGGTCGTGCCGGTGAACAGGTCTATCGCGGTCCGCGTCTCGATGGCGCTCGCCATCGCGCCTAACACCGGCACCAGCAGTCGCTTCGAACCCAGGTACTTGATCAAGCGCGCGCCCTCCGTCGGATCAAGAGCGTAAGCGGACGACGTCCAGCGGCCGGCGGCGGCGCGCCATGCGACGGTAACCGAATCGGGGTCTTGACAGCGGAGGGGACGGTCCTGAAACTACGAGGGAACGTTCCCATGAGTGCCGCCTCAGGCTTAGGGGAGGAGGTCGTCGCGGCGCGGATCCGTACGGGCAAGGGAATTGCAGCGGATCTTGGGATCAGCGGCCGGCGTTATCGTCGCTCGCCTACTCCAACCGTCGGGGCGTGCCCGCGGGGCGCGCAGTTCCACAGTCATTCCGATTTTCCAACGAAGTAAAGGGAAGTGAAGCCGTGGGAACGAGTCCAAAGGGTCGACTCTTCATCGCCGCCGCTGCCGCGGCAGCGCTGGGTGTCGGTCTTAGCGGCACCGCGTTGGCGTCACCGCACAAGCCGACGACGCCGCCGCACACTCTGCCGCAGAACGCCCGGCTGTACACGCCACCGCCGGACAAGGGCGCCGCGCAGCAGGTCGTCGATCTGCTCCGTCACCGCGACGTCAGAGATGCAGCGCTTGTCGCGCAGATGGCCCTTACGCCGCAGGCTGTGTGGTTCACCAAGGGCACGCCACAGCAGGTCGCTAAAGACGTGCGCGAGACCGTCACCCGCGCGGGCGCGTTCAACCAGGTGCCCGCCCTCGTGCTCTACAACGTGCCGGGCCGCGACTGCTCGCAGTACTCCTCCGGCGGCGCCGGCAGCGATGCCGCGTATCAAGCGTGGATCGACGGCGTGGTCAAGGGTCTTGGGAACGCTCGGGCGATCATCATCGTCGAGCCCGACGGCCTGGCGAACCTGCCGAGCGACTGCCCGGCCGCCTATCCCGGCCAGGACGCCAACGCCTTGACGCAGGGTCGGATCGCCGACATCAAGTACGCGGCCACCTCCATCGAGAACTCCGACCCGAACTCGCTGGTCTACCTCGACGCGGGAAACAGCGCGTGGCACTCCGTCGGCGACATCTCGAACCGTCTTGAGCAAGCCGGAGTCGCGAGTGTGCAAGGCTTCTCGCTCAACGTGTCGAACTACCAGTACACGACGAACACCGACTTCTACGGCACCTGGGTCTCCGAGTGCTTGGCGTACACCGAGAAGGTCAATGTCGGCGACTACGGCAGCTGCGGTGACATGTACTGGAGCGGCGGCCCGGCGAACAACTGGACGGGCGTGGCGCTCGACCGGTACGGCGTCTGGAGCGACACGGCGAGTGACCCGACGCTGAATACCGCGGGCATCACCAGCCGGTACGCGTCGATCCTTGGAAACGTGACGCCGACGGCGCACTTTGTCGCCGACACCAGCCGTAACGGCCGCGGGCCAAACAGCATGAGCGCGTACGCGGCGGCGCCGTACAACCAACCGGCAAGCGTCATTACGGCGCTGGCCAACGGAAACTGGTGCAACCCGCCGGGTGCGGGACTCGGACTTCGGCCGACCACGAACACCGGTGTGCCGTTGGCTGACGCCTTCCTCTGGGTGAAAACTCCGGGCCAATCGGACGGTCAGTGCAATATCGCTGGCGGCGCCCGTGCGTGGGACTACAGTCAATACAACCCGTGGAACTGGGACTCGACGCAACAGCAAAACAACGACCCGCTATGGGGAATGTCTGACCCGGCCGCGGGCGTTTGGTTCCCGCAGCAAGCGCTGCAGCTAGCGCAGTTGGCCACGCCGCCGCTGCACTAGGTGCCTCGCAGCACTAGCGCGTCATAGATGTCGATGGCCGGCCCGCCAGGAACGGGCCGGCCATCGGCTTTTCGGACTCACCAAGAACCGGCCCGCCGTCGGCTTCGCTAGCGGCTCTTGGCGTCGTCCGCGTTGCTCGAACCGTCGAAGTACGCGCGCGCGACTCCCTTCGGCACGCACATCGCCCACGCGTCGGTGATGAGTTCACGAAGCTGTCGGACGTCGAGAGCGGCAAGGCGGGCGCGCACCCAGTTGTAGCGCTCGTCCGACTTGACCGGCATCACAAAGGTGCCGGGGTCGTTGGCGACCAGCGCGGCGCGTTCGTCTTTCGGAAATCCGAAACCCATGAGCGTCTCGTCGCGTGACAACGCGACGAACACGATGCGGCCAACCCGGAACTTGACCTGATCGCGCACCAGCGCCTCGTACGCGCGTGGGAGTGAAAGTGCGATTTCTCGGACGTCGTCAGCCGTGACCATCTGGTTGCCGCCTCTCGTCTCGCGCCCGGGCCCTGGACACCTGACGTCACCCGAGGACACCGATATACCAATGCCCTCGGACACGGTCAGGTGTCCTCGGCCCGGCACGTTGGCTAGCTGGTGCTCTGCGCTGCGCTGGTGAGCGAGGTCAAGACGCCGTCAAGCTTCGTCGGATCGCCCAAGAGTTCGAGCATCGCCGCCCACCAAGCCCGCTGAAGATCGGCCGGCATCACATCACCGGCGCTGAACCGGATGACTTTCGCATCAGTGAGGTCAGCGGCGATCGCGCGCGCGACCGGATCCGGGTACGCGTCCGGGGAGACGCTGCGGTTCACCGACGTGAAGCCGCCCAGTTTGATCCACGCCTCTTGCGCTTTCGCGCCCGCGAGGTACTGCATGAACGACTTCGCGGCCGGCGTGTTCTTCATCATGACGACGATGTCGGCTCCGACGACATCACTGCCGCTGTACTGCGGATTGATGCTAGGGAACGGGAAGAAGCCGTAGTCAGTTCCGGCGGCCAGGGTTGGGAAATTCGCGGCAACGAAGCCTTGCGTGAACGATGCGAGGTAGTACATGTAGGCACCAGGAGGGTTGCTGTACAACGGGTCAGCGCCGTGGTCGTCGCCGGTCGAGACGATTCGTTGCGCGCCGCCCAACACGTAACCCTTCTTCTGGACGACGTCGAGAAACAAGCCGAACGACTGCTTGACACAGGCATCCGTCCACGGGATCTGGCCGGCAACCCACTTGTCATACACGTCAGGGCCGCAATTGTTGAGGACGATCTCGGAAATCCAGTCGGTGAGCGCCCATCCGTTTGCCGGCCCATTCGCGGCGACAACTGAGAATGGCACATGGCCGTCGGTAACCATCTTGTCGGCGAGCGCCATCATGTCGCGCCAGGTCGTTGGAACCGAGTAGCTGTCGGCGGCGAACGCTTTCGGGCTGTACCAGACGGTGGCCTTGTCGGTGACCTTGTAGAAGATGCCGAAAAGCTTGCCGTCGTGGCTGCCGAGGTCTCGCCACGCCTGCGGGTAGTCATGGTCGATCTGTTTCATATCGAGGACGTCGTTGAGCGGCACAAGCTTGTTGTCCGCCGCCAGCTGCTGCATCACCTCGAGGTTCGACACGATCGCGACGTCGGGCTGGCCGCTAGCTGGCACGCTGGCATCGGGACCGCCCGCTTGGTCTTGCGTCGCCTCCCAATCGACTGTCGCACCCGTGTCGTGCTCCCATGCGGACTTCACCGTCATGAAGTTGTCGAGCTCCGGCCCGCTCCACATGCCAAGCACGTGCACGTGCGCGCCCTTAATGTCCTTCGACGCCGGGGAGCTGGGCACGACCGTCGACCGAGAACCATTCGCCGAAGGATGGCTCGAGCTGGTGCACGCGACTGCGAAGGCGGTGACCGCCACGATGACTCCGAACGCGTGTGCGCGGGTTCGACGAAGGGGCGACACGCTGACACGGTACGACCGGGCGGCGGCGCCGCGCAGCTCACTTCATGCAGCTGACTTCGCCCATGTCCCACGTCACCAGACTACGACGAGGCGGTCGGCCGGATCAGGTCGACCAACAACGCGGGGTGATCGGTGGTGCCCCGCATGCTGATCACCGTGCGCGATTCCACCGCGTACTCCGAACTCGTGATGACGTCTTGACGCGCGCCGTCGTCGGCGCGCTGGTATCCGCTGGCCAGGCACGACTGCGGGCTTGGCGAATGGTGGGCGGGCAGGTTGAGGTCAGCGCCGAGAATGACCGGGTCGTTTCCGCCGTCACGGCGTATGTCCGACACCGCTGACTGCAAGAAATAGCGACACTGATCGACAGCGACTGAGGTGTTCTCGCTGGCGGTGTGCGTGACACACGCGTAGAACTCCCCGTCCGCGTGAACGCAGAGCCAGACTCGCTCCTCGGGATCAGTCGGGTCTTGGATCGGATAGACGTCGCCATACACGCGGTCATTTGCAACCGAGGCGGGAACCGCGGCGAGCACGCCGATCCCGAAGTCCTGACCGTTGGCGCATCTGGTCGGTCCGCCGCTCGGGCGGTCGGGGTCAGCCTTGAACGCCGTTTCGACCGAACTGCCGGGGTGGGCCGCCGACATCGACCGCCGCAGTTGGGAAACGTCGTCGCGGCAGATCTCGTTGAGCGTGACGATGTCAGGTTGCCTGTCGGCGATCAGTGCGGCGGCCGTGCTGACGGACTGACCGGTGTAACACGAGGCGACACCGCTGTTGCATAGATTCAGTTGAAGAACGCGCAGCGCCGGGCTCGCCAAGCCGCTGGCCCGGTGGTCGCCCGTGCATCCCGCAAGCAAGACGAGAGCGCCGACGAAGAGGCTCGCGGTCGCGAACTTCTTCCGCACGGGTGGCCGGCAAGCTCTCACCTCCGTCTCGACGCTGCTGCGCGTCCGCTGGTTCAAGACGCGGCGTTGTCCGCGCGCTGCGCAGAGCCGCTAGCCGAGCAGCACCACGGTGTAGCCGCCAAACACCTGGCCCTGCTGGCTCGCCGTCACCCGATAGACGTGCGCCTCACCAGGGCCCGGCGCGGCGTCCCCTGTCGTGAAGGCGAGCTGCTGGTCATCACCGACGACCTGATGTTGAGTAGCTGCGCCTCCGGTTGACGGGCCACCGCCGATCGTCGTCGGCGCCGACAACGACACATCGCCGGTAGGTGCCGCCTGAGCTGGGAATTGACCACGTGTGCCGGTGCGCAATTGCAGCCATGGCATCTCGTGCGGCGCCACGCGGGCGACCTGCACTTGTGCCGGTTCGCCATAAAGCGGTCCGACTTTCAGCGTCAGCGGCGCCATCGGCGTTGGCAGCAATAGCGGTGCGCCGCCGAGAGCGTGCGCCATCGCGTGCATGCCCTCACCCGAGGCCGCGACGTGGATGTTGCGCTGGGCCACGTGTCGGTTCAGCGAGGCATCCCACGGCGGCGTGCCCAGCCCGTCACTCGTCTCGTCCCACACCCGAACCACGAGGCATTCGTGGCCGCCGTTGACGAAGGTCGGCACCCACGTCGTCGGGCACTTCACGACCGCGTGCGATTGCCCGCTGCCCCGCGCGCCCAACGACACCGACGTCGTCCCGACAAGATGAGCACCCGCTGGGCCAATGCCCAACGTGGGGTCGCACCAATAGAACTCGACGACGACGTTCGGCGCCGACGACAACCCGAAGTTCCACACGTGCGCGTAGAGCGTGTTCGGCTGGCCGGCTAACGCGGTCTGCCCAAGGTCGGGCGGCACTGCGGGCGCCACCGACGCCTCTACGCCAGCCAACAGGAGGATGTCAGGACTTTCCCAAAACGCGCCGACGACTGGGCGCGCGCCGAGGTCGCCCGCGTTTGCGCGCATGAAGAGGAACGGCAGGTACAAGTCGCCGCGCTGCCCGGGCCATTGATTCCACGGCGGAGTTGAGAAGTTGCACGGGTCGAGCTGCCCGCCGGGCACCTGGCCGGTCGACGTTCCGCAATGCCGGCCCGGACGATTCGGGTTCTTCCAGCCGATGCTCGTGCCCGCCGGCTTAGCAGGGTGTGAAGGCTTCGGCTTCTCAGGCTCCCGCTCGCCACAACCACAGTCACGGTGGTGATGGCAGTGGTGGTGCTCGTCGTGCCGCGAGTGCTCGTGGCAACACTGGCAACGGCATTCACAATCGGACGACGTGCCGTCCGAGCCACCCTTGCCACCGTTGCCACCGTTGCCGCCCTTGCCGCCGTTGCCACCGGCACCGCCGCCGGACCCGCCGGACCCGCCAGCACCACCCGATCCCCCCGAACCACCAGAGTCACCGCCGCGGTCAGGGCAGTTGCGATTGGCGGCTCCTGCGGCTTCGACCTTCGACCGGGTTCCCCACACCGACAACACGTCGTCCTGATTGCTCATGCCGCACCCCCAGCTTCGTCGTCACGACGTTCGATGATGATTTGCGGCGGCGGATCGACGTAGTGCAACTGCATCGGTTCGGCGCCTTGCTTCCAACGCGCTGTGTCACGCCACGGCGCGGCGACCGGCAGCTGATACGGGAATCCGAGGTCGGTCTTGTCGACGTCGTTTCCTCGGATCCAGTCCCACGTGAGGTAGGCGTACGCGCGGTCGGCGTCCAGGTTGAACTGTGTCGCGTAGCCGGTCGGATTGACCAAACGTCCAATGAGATAAGCGGAAAATGGCACCGGGTCGCCCAGCGGGCTCACGCGCGCACGGGCCTTGCCGATGTACTGCTCGTTGAGTTGGTCGGTCTGCCAGGGCGTCTGGGCGTTCTCGTAGCTGTAGCGGCCTGCTGCGTCGACGTTGGCATTGGTCCTGAAGAAGACCTGGTCCGGCGTCGTCCCTTCGGGATAGGGGCCGGGACGCATCGGCTTGTACGCGGTGGCCGGCCCGTTGGGATCGCACTTGCTCGGGTCGTAGGTCTCCGTCGGCGTCGGCACGGTTGTGTTGTTGCCGCCGTCCTCGTATTCGCTGTATTGCGGATATGCCCACGGTCGGTGGAACTCCCAGTCATCGGGAGTGTGGCCGTCGGCGTGGTACTGCATGACCGGGTAGTACGGCATGTTCGGGTCGCGCACCGAATGGCTCACGACCACGCTTTCGTTCTTGTCGAGATTGCCGAGCGGATCGATCGCGTCGGCGAGC
>JAICYF010000048.1 GCA_025934355.1 Acidothermaceae bacterium | reverse complement strand
GAGGCCGGTCACGGCCTCGCCCGTTCGGCGTCGTCCCAGCCGTTGCAACGAAATCGTCATGTCTAGGAACCACCGCAGCGGGTATCGAGTGGCCGACAGTAGGAGAGTTCTTGACATCGCCCCTTCACCAATCACGCGTTGACCACGCAGACTCGCGCGTGCCACCCCGGGTGATCGTGCTGCCCGACGTCGGCCGCGACACAACGCTGACCGAGGAGTTCGGCGAATACCTCCCCATCGAGACGGTCGAGCGGGCGGTCGCAGCCGCCCGCCACGCGCTCGAGCGTTCGCACCAGCCAGCCACCGCCGACGCGGTGAAGCGGTTGGCGCGCGAGTATCTCCAGAGTCGCGTGGCGAACCTCGCTGGCCGGCAAAACTAGCCCGGCGGTCGCGGTGTCCGCCTGCCTGCCGCCGCCACCCCGGCAGCCCGCCAACCCGCAGTCCAGCGCAAAACCCCGGTCACCCGCTGGGGGGAGCGGGTGCCGGGGCTGCCTGCCGCCGTGTTCACTCGGTGCGTGGATACCCAAAACCGGACGGACGTAACCTAGTCGGGTGCCAGGGCAATCCTGGGCGACGAATGACGCCGTTCGACGCTCCATGCAAGCCAATCGAAGCCGCGACACCGGGCCAGAGCTGGCGCTGCGCCAAGCCTTGCACCGGATGGGCCTGCGCTATCGGGTGTGCACCCGGCCGCTGCGGAAGGTGCGCACCACGGCAGACATCGTGTTCGGACCCGCGAAGGTCGCCGTCGAGGTCCGTGGCTGTTTCTGGCACGGCTGCCCTGAGCACTACCGGGCACCCGCGGCGAACAAGCAGTTCTGGGCCGACAAGGTCGCCCGCAACATGGCCCGCGATCTGGCGAGCGCTCAACAACTGGCCGCGGCAGGTTGGCTGCTCGTGGTCGTCTGGGAGCACGACGACGTCGCGTCCTCGGCTCGGGAGATCGCCGACGTCGTCCATCAGCGGCGAAGAATTTCGATGGAGAGCCGGCGAGGGGAATCGAACCCCTAACCTTCCGATTACAAGTCGGATGCGCTGCCAGATTGCGCCACACCGGCCAGACTGCTCGCCGATCCTAACGCCGTCCATGTGACAGTAGTGACGTGCGCTTGCAGTTCTCCACGATCAGCGACCCGGCCGACTTGCTGGCCTTGCCGTGGTCGACTCCGCTCGAGCATTGGCCAGCCGATCAGCTGGTGTCGTTGCCGCGAGGCATCTCGCGGCACGTCGTCCGGTTCGTGCGCGTCGCGGGCACGGTGTACGCGATCAAGGAGTTGCCGCAGGAAGTAGCCGAGCGCGAGTACGGACTACTGCGCGAACTTGGCAAGCGCGAGGTGCCCGTCGTTCGCGCCCGGGGTGTGGTCATCGAACGCACCAGCCCGGACGGCGAGGAGCTCGACTCGGCGCTTGTCACCAAGCATCTGCGGTACTCGCTGCCGTATCGGGCGCTCTTCTCGCGCCGGCTCGACCCTGAGCTGGCCGACAAGTTGCTTGATGCTCTCGCGCAATTGCTCGTGCGGCTTCATCTCGTCGGCTTCGCGTGGAAGGACTGCTCACTGTCCAACACCCTTTTCCGGCGCGACGCGGGCGCGCTGGCCGCCTACTTGGTCGACGCAGAGACCGGCGAGCTGCGCAACACACTGTCCGACGGACAACGGCTGCACGACCTCGACATCGCGTCGACGAACATCGCCGGTGAGATGTTCGACCTGGAAGCAGCCGGATTGATCGCCGACACGGTCGACGCGGTCGCCGTGGCCGAAAGCGTTGTCACGCGCTACCAGGGCTTGTGGTCGGAACTCACTCGCACCGAATACGTCGACCCGAATGAGTGGTGGCGCATCGACGCCCGGCTCCAGCGCCTCAACGATTTGGGCTACGACGTCGGTGAAGTGCAACTCGTCGATGAACCCGGCGGCACCAGACTCAAGCTGCAGACCCAAGTCGTGGAGGCCGGCCACCACAAGCGAAGGCTGTCGCAGCTCACCGGTTTGAACGTTGAGGAAAACCAAGCCCGTCGGCTGTTGAACGACCTCGACAGTTACCGCGCCGCAGCGGTGATGCCGGGCGTCGACGTCGACGAGGTGACCGTGGCCAGACACTGGCTCACCGACGTTTTCGAGCCCGCGATCGAACGCGTTCCTGTCGAACTGCGCGAAAAACTCGAACCGGCAGAACTTTTTCACGAGATCCTGGTGCACCGCTGGTACATGTCAGAGGCGGCTGGCAGCGACGTCGGCATGGACGCCGCGACCAAGTCCTACGTCGACAACGTGCTGCGCTTCCGCCCCGACGAGCAGGCGGTGCTTGGCACCCCGGTTGACGAGTTGGAAACAGCCGACTTTGCACGGCGCCTAGTCGAATCCGGGGATGCGTCCTACGTAGACGATCTCGAACAGATACGGCGATTCGGGCGGATCGCGCCAAACCAGGAGTAGGCCATCCGGGAGCTGAAGCGCCCAGTGATCCGATCCCAGGACCGGACGCGGGTGATACGGGCGCATCAGTCGTGGGCCACGATCACCACCGAGCGCTCCTACCGCCAAGAAGAAGCTCCGGCGCTCGCCATGAGTTGCGTGCCGAACCCAGTTCCGTACCTGCTCGGGTAGCGTGCCCAGCTTGCGTTTCCGGCCGCTCACGCCGAGATGTTGTACTGAATCCGGAGTGATTCGAGATCTTCGGGTTGAAGCGGCTCGGCGCGATGGATGACCGATTTTGCGGCAACCTGATAGTCGGGATCAGACGCGAGGGCATGAGTCAGCGCGAGGCTCTCTAGCAACTCAACGACAGCAGAACTGTCGGGCTCGCGAACCTGGCGAACACCTGCCGCCTTCAACTCGTCCAAGAATGCTGACAGGTCGCGCGCGGCCAAACCGTCGACCGCCTCAGTCAACAACTGCTCAAAGCGAACGGGGTCAGCGGAGAGCGGGCGAGGCGCCGAGGACATGGCATCCCTTCTGACGAATCGCATGGGCACAAGTCGCCTCAACACGCTCACGACCACGCTCCCCTTAAATCGGCACGCTTCGCGTGTCACTGTAGCGGCAACTGCCTTGTCCGCGGACTAAGCCGTGAGCTCTATCCATGGTGCTGACGGTCACGCGAGCGCGCGGCGGCGCGCGACTTCGTACAAAGCCACGCTCGCCGCCACCGATGCGTTCAGCGATTCTGTCGCCGCTGCGATGGGAATCCGGACTACGAGATCGCAGCGCTCACGAACCAACCGCGACAAACCCTTGCCCTCGGAACCGGCGACGACGACGAGCGGATCGGTCGCCGCTTCAAGGTCGCTCAGGTCGAGGGACCCATCAGCCGCCAACCCAACGACGAGCACGCCGCGATCAGCGAACGATGTCAAAGTGCGGGTCAGATTTGTCGCGCGCGCGATCGGAACTCGCGCGGCAGCGCCGGCCGAGGCTTTCCACGCGGTCGCCGTCATCCCCGCTGCCCGTCGTTCGGGTATGAGAACTCCGTTACCGCCAAAAGCCGCGACCGAACGCACGACGGCGCCGAGATTGCGCGGGTCGGTGACGCCGTCGAGCGCCACGATTAGCGGTATCCCAGTGGAAAAAGCACGGTCGAGCATGTCGTCGGGATGCAGATAGTTGAACGCCGGGATCTGCAACACCAAACCCTGATGCACCGAACCTGGCGCGTACTTGTCGAGCTCGTGACGATCGGCGTCGAGCAGCGGGATTTCGCGGTTCTTTGCCAGCTTCACGGCTTCACGAACGCGATCGTCGACGTCCATGCCCGCTGCGACATACAGCGCCGACGCAGGCGCGCCCGCGCGCAACACCTCCACAACCGGATTGCGACCGACGACGATCTCGGGACCGCCGCCGTCGGGCCTACCGGGCCGCGACGTCCGCTGGCCCGCCCTCTGATTTGTCGTGGGGCGACGTGTTGCGCTCGCCCCGGCGCGCGCAGCCGCCTTCGCGCGACGCGCGGCAGGGTGGCCCTTACGGGCTTCGGCCGGCGGCGTCGGCCCGCGGCCCTCTAATCCCTTACGCCGCTGACCGCCAGAACCCGCTGACGCGCCTTTGCGATGTGAGCCAGGCTTGGCGCCACGACCACCTTGCCCCCCGCGTTTACCGCCGGCCAAAGCTCAGTCCCTTCTCAATTGCCAGCGTGCGCCCGCTGGCGTGTCTTCTACGACAACACCGGCGTCGGCCAACTGGTTTCGAATCGCGTCGGCTGCGGCGTAGTCCTTACGCACGCGGGCAGCCGCCCGTTGTTCCAAAGCCAACGACACGAGCGCATCAATAACGGCGCGCTCGTCGCCGCTGGTCGCGTCGTCCAATGCCTCGTCGAGCCCGAGCACCTTCAGCATCGCGCTGACCTCGGCCAGCCGCTGTGTCACCTGCGGCTTGTCAGCGGCAGCCAGCGCGGCATTGCCGTCGCGAACGCTGTTGTGCAACACCGCGAGCGCCTGCGGCACGGACAGGTCGTCGTCCATCGCTGCGGAGAATTCGCTTGGTAGTACGGAAAGATCGACGTCCGGCTCGCCAACAAGCTCGGCAGCGCGAACGACGAAACCTTCAACTCGACGGTAGGCTGTCGCCGCTTCTTCGAGGGACGACGGCGTGAAGTCAACGGTCGAGCGGTAGTGCGGGGCGACAAGGTAGTAACGCAGCTCGACCGGCCGAACCTGCTGCAACAAGTGCTGGATCGACAGGGTGTTTCCAAGCGACTTGCTCATCTTGTCGCCGCCGAGCGTGACCAACCCGTTGTGCATCCAGATGTTGGCAAACCCATCGCCGGCGGCGTGCGACTGCGCCTGCTCGTTCTCGTGATGCGGAAAGACGAGATCGAGCCCGCCGCCGTGAATGTCGAACGCGGAGCCAAGGTACTTCGTGGCCATCGCCGAGCACTCGAGGTGCCAGCCCGGACGCCCTTCGCCCCAAGGGGTTTCCCACGACGGCTCACCAGGGCGAGCGTGCTTCCACAGCGCGAAGTCGATCGCGTCGCGCTTGTTGTCGACGTCGGACTCCCCTTGCTGCATCGACTCAGGGTCTTGGCCAGAAAGCGAGCCGTACTCAGGCAGCGACCGCACGGAGAAGTACACGTCGCCGCCGTCGGCGTAAGCGTGACCACGCTCGATGAGGCGGCGCATCAGCGTGATCATTTCGGGCACGTGGCCGGTGGCGCGCGGGTCGATCGTGGGTGGCAAGCAGCCGAGCGCCGCGTACGCCTCGTCGAACAACCGCTGATTGCGCGACCCCACCCGCCACCACGGAATGCCTTCGTCCGCGGCAACCTTGATGATCTTGTCGTCGATGTCGGTGACGTTGCGGACGAGCACGACGTCCAGGCCCTTGGCCCGCAGCCAACGCACGAGCACGTCGAACGCGACCGCCGACCGCACGTGGCCGATGTGCGGCGGAGCTTGCACGGTGGCGCCGCACAGGTAGATGCCCACCCGGCCGGGCGTCAGGGGCACGAAATCGCGAACCTGCCGGCTGGCAGTGTCGTAGAGGCGCAAACTCACGCCGCAAGCCTAGGGCGTTCGCCGCCTCCACCGCCCCGCCGCCCGGCCGCCCGGCCAGGTTGATCAACCGGTAGGGGCGGCGGCGGTGAAGATGAGGGCGGTTGCTATCGCGGCGAGGCCCTCGCCGCGGCCGGTCAGGCCAAGCCCGTCGGTCGTCGTGGCGGCCAGCGACGCCGGGGCGCCGATGGCGGCGCTCAACGCGCCCTGTGCCTCCTCGCGACGATCGGCCAGCCGCGGCCGGTTGCCGATCAGCTGCACCGACACGTTGCCGATCTCGAATCCCGCCGCGCGCACCCGCCGTGCCGTCTCGGCAAGCAGCAAAGCGCCCGACGCGCCGGCCCACTCCGGCGCAGACGTGCCGAACTGCACCCCTAAATCACCGATTCCGGACGACGTGAGCAGCGCGTCGCAGCACGCGTGCGCGACCACGTCGCCGTCCGAATGACCAGCCAGCCCGGTCTCGCCGGGCCATTCGAGGCAGGCGACCCAAAGGGCGCGTCCGTCCTCGAACGGGTGGACGTCGACGCCCATCCCAACGCGAGGCACCACGAACTCAGAGGGCACCGTTCGCCCGCCGATCGCTGAGCACCGCCTCGGCCAACACCAAGTCGATCGGCCGGGTGATCTTGAACGCCTCGGTTGAACCTGGGACCACGACCACCGGCTGCCCGAGCCGCTCGACCAACCCGGCGTCGTCGGTGGCCAGCTGGTCGGCGGCAGCATGCGCCTCGGCGAGCAACGCCCGGTCGAAACCCTGTGGCGTCTGAATCAACCGCAACTCGCCGCGGGACATCGTCTCGATCACGGGCTCGATTGCGCCCCGGCCGACTCCGACCCGCTTCACTGTGTCGGCCACCGGCAAGCCCGGCACCACGGCGCGATTGCCAGCAAGCACAGCCGTCGCCACCGCGTCGACGAGCTCGCTTGGCGCGAGCGGCCTGGCGGCGTCATGCACGAGCACTGTTTCGACATCGGGTGGCAACGCGGCCAGCGCGCACGCGACGGAGTCCTGCCGCTCCGCACCGCCCGCCACGACCGTGACCTCCGCGCCGACGTCGTGCAGGTCAAGTAGCGCTTTCACTTCGGACACGCCGTCGGGTGGAGCCGCGACAACCACCAGGTCGACGAGTCGAGCCCGCGACAACGCGCGCACCGCGTGCACCAGCATCGGCACGCCGCCCAGCTCACGCAGCGCTTTCGGCTGGCCGGGTCCGAGCCGCTCGCCGCGACCAGCCGCCGGAACGATCGCGGCGACCGTCACGGGCGGCCCCCGCTAACCCGCGCGGCGTGTAGCCCGCGCGGCGGCGCCAACGGCTGCCCGAAGACGAGTCGGCCATTGGCCGTGGTCAACACGCTGGTGACGCGAACGGTGACCTCCTCGCCAATGTGCTCACGTGAGCGTTCGGCGACGACCATCGTGCCGTCGTCGAGGTAACCGACGGCCTGGCCGGCTTCTTTGCCCGGTCGAAGCAGATGCACCATGACGTCGTCGCCCGCCGAAACCGGTGGCCGAAGTGCGAGCGCGAGCCCGTGCATGTTCATCACGTGCACGCCGGCCAGCGCGGCCACCTTGGCCAGGTTGGTGTCGAGCGTCAGCAGTGGGAGTTCGCGATCGAGGCACAGCCGCACGAGCTTGGCGTCGACCTCGGGAACCGCCGGCACATCGTCGTCCAACACCTCGACGTTGACGCCGGGCTCACGCTTCAACGCCTCCAGCGTGGCCAGCCCGCGGCGGCCCTTGGCGCGGCGCAAATCGTCGCCCGCGTCGGCGAGGCCCTGCAGCTCCGCCAGCACAGGCGATGGCACCAGCAGCGTCCCGTGCAAGAAGCCCACCCGCGCGACATCAAGGATGCGGCCGTCGATCGCGACCGACGTGTCGACGATGCGCGGTAGTGCGGACGTCGCCATCGGCCGTGGTGCCATGCCGGCGTGAGTGCCGAACAACCGCAGCATCTCCTCGCGCCGAACCGCGCCCATGCGGTAGCCGAGGATTGCCATGACGACGACGACGAATCCGAAAAGGGGGAACGCAAGCACCGGCGCCAGCACAAGGAACAGCCACCATGTGGTGCCAGCGCCGACGAGGGCGCCCATCGCCGCGCCGAACACGCCCGCGACGAGCTGTTCAGCGGAGACCTGGCGAAGTGATTGTTCGGTGCGGCCGACGACGGTGATCGCAGTGCGGCTGAGCACACCGCCCGCGACGTAACCGACACCAGACCCCACGATGACGCCGACCGCCACGCCGTTGAACGGACCGAGCACCGACTTTGTGTCATCGAGATGTTGAGCGACCTGGTATCCGACGCCCGCGCAAAAAAGCACAATGAACAGGCGCAACAAATCGACGACGCCGCTGGGCGCGCCCTTCTTCGCCGTCATCTCTCGCTCCGCGCTCGGCCGCCCGGAGCTGACCCGGACGAACTCAACGACGCCGCATGATCATCGCGACGCGGCACGAGCCCCATCGTAGGCGCGCAAGCGCGCGGCCCTTAGGAGGCGAGCACCTCGTCGAGGATCGCTTCGGCCTTGTCCTCGTTAGTGCCTTCGGCAAGAGCGAGCTCGCTCACAAGGATTTGACGGGCCTTCGCCAACATTCGCTTCTCGCCCGCCGACAGGCCGCGCTCACGATCGCGCCGCCAAAGGTCACGGACGACCTCGGCGACCTTGTTGACGTCGCCGGAGGCAAGCTTCTCGAGGTTGGCCTTGTAACGGCGCGACCAGTTGGTCGGCTCTTCGGTGTGGGGGGCGCGCAAAACCTCGAACACGCGGTCGAGGCCATCCTGGCCGACCACGTCGCGGACGCCGACGAATTCAGCGTTTTCTGCGGGCACTCGCACGGTGAGATCACCCTGAGCGACCTTTAAGACGAGGTACATCTTTTCTTGACCGTTGATCACCCGGCTTTCGATGGCCTCGATCAAAGCAGCCCCGTGATGGGGATAAACGACTGTCTCGCCGACTTGGAACGTCATGTGGCACAAACCCCTTCCGCCGCATCGAGGATACCACGCGAAACCCGCCCCCGAGTTGGCCGCTGTTTGCATAACCGCAGGTCAGAGGCCGTTTTCCTCGGCCGGCCTACTCGTTTGAGGGCTTGACAAACAGCGCGGCGTGTGCGTCGCAAAGCCCCACCACACATTCACGCAAGCGCGCGCGATACTGGTCAAAGAGCCGCACAACCGCCGCGGAAGTGGGCGCGATGAATGGCGATCCGGTCGAGCCGCCGTCAGGCAGCGAGGACTTCAGCCGTGCCCTGCAAGTGCCGGACGACGCGCGCGAACTCGACCGCGACGCAGAGGCATGGCGACGCGAGGAACGGTGGCGACGACGCCGCGAAAGGCTGCAGCGACTGACATTGTTGTCACTGCCCCTGCCGCGAAGGTGGCGGGCAAACCGCGAGTCGCGCGGCAAGCGCGGCGTCGCGGTGCCGGTAATCGCGTTGATCGTGGTCGCGATCGGGTTGTTCTCGGCGACCGCGACGTTGGTCACCACCCGGGCCACGCCACCGACCCGACCGCCGGTGCCGCTGAAGTTGGCCGACCCGACCGCCCAGGTAGGGAAAACCGGCGGTTTGCTGCCCGACGCCACGTTGACCGCCGACACGGGAGCGACGGCGGCGCGCGACCTGCGGCCGGGCGTCGTCGGCATCATTCCAACCGACTGCAAGTGCGGGTCGGCCGTCGACGCGTTGGCCCGTCGCGCCGCCGCCAGCGCGCTTCCGCTCTACCTCATCGGGTCGCCCGCGCAGCGCGCCGACCTCGACAAATTGTTGGCGGTCAGCCCACCCAACGTGCACGCGCTCATCGACCCGGACGGCGCCTTCGCGGCGGCGTACGCTCCAGTCGGCCTGACCGTTGTCCCGGTGCACGCCGACGGCGTCACCGCGGCGGTGATCCGTGATTTCAAGCCGCAGACCAGCCTGGGGCCGGTGCTCGCGTCCCTGAAGGAAGCAGGGCCGCCGTGAGGTGACCGACTGCGCGCTGGTTACGCTTACCGGCGCGAAGGGTGGCATCCGGCTGCCCGGCGGCAGCCGAAGGGGTCAGGTCGTGAAAGCGAGCAGGATTCAAGACGCCGTTCGGTCCCGCCGCGGCGTCCTCGCCGCGCTGGTGATTGCGATGGGCTGCGTGCCGGTGCTCGCCGCCTGCGCCACCACCTTCGGCTCGCCCCTGCGGCACACCGTCGCCAACCTGCAGGCAACCAGCGTCGACGTCGGAAGCGACCTGCACATCGACGGCCTGATCGTGGCCTTGCCAACCGGCAGCAACGCTGACGTCGGCGACGTCGCGTACATCGAGTTCAACGTCGCCAACACCGCCTCGCAGCCGGACGAGTTGGTCGCCGCGTCGGCGAAGGCCGCCGGCCCCGCACTTCCCGAGGTTTCGAACGGCGGCACCGCGTCACCAAGCGCCGCGCCGAGCAGCTCTGGTGCGTCCGGCGAGCTCTCGAAAAGCACGCTGCCGGTCGGTTCGACCACCATCCCGGCGGCGAACGCGCAGACACCCGGCACCGCCCGGCTCACCGTGGCGCTGATGTCGCTCACCGCGCCGATCTCGCAGGGCGATTCCGTGCTGGTCAGCCTGCAGTTCGCCAAAGGCGGCTCGATCGACAACGTGCTGGTGCCCGTGCAGGGCAGCGACGTGGTTGGCAGCTCGTTCCTGCCGAGCGCGCCGCCGTCGATTCCGAGTTCGCCCGCGGGCTCGAGCCTTGAGTCACCGGCGGCTTCGGGCAGTGCGCCGGCCAGTGCGCCCGCAAGCGGTGCGGTGAGCGCGCCGCCGTCCAGCCCGGCGTCCTCGAGCTAGCGAACTAGCGACCCTGGTTGGCGACCGCCGCGGCGGCCGTCGCGGCAGCGTCCGGGTCGAGGTACTCGCCACCGGCGACGACCGGACGCATGTCGGCGTCCAACCGGTACATCAACGGAATCCCGGTCGGGATGTTGAGGCCGGCGATGGCGTCGTCCGAGATTTGGTCGAGGTGCTTCACCAGCGCGCGCAGCGAGTTGCCGTGCGCGACCACGAGCACCGACTTGCCGGCCGCGAGGTCGGGAACGATCGCGTCGTACCAGTAGGGCAGCAGGCGGGCGACGACGTCCTTCAGACACTCGGTGGCGGGCTTGAGTTCGGGGGGCAGCGTCGCGTAGCGCGGGTCGGCGGCCTGCGAGAACTCGTCGTCGTCGGCGATTGCGGGCGGCCGCACGTCGTAGGAGCGCCGCCAGAGCATGAACTGCTCCTCGCCGTACGCCTCGAGGGTGGCCTTCTTGTCCTTCCCCTGCAGGGCGCCGTAGTGGCGCTCGTTCAGCCGCCAGCTGCGCTTGACCGGCAGCCACAGCAGATCGGCGGCGTCGAGGGCGATGTTCGCGGTGCGGATCGCCCGCCGCAACACCGAGGTGTGGACGACGTCGGGTCGCAGCCCGCGTTGCGCGAGCAGCCGGCCGCCGTTGGCGGCCTCCGCCTCGCCCTTGGCCGACAGGTCGACGTCGACCCACCCGGTGAACAAGTTCTTGGCGTTCCACTCGCTCTCGCCGTGGCGGATCAGGACCAAAGTGCGTTCGGACGACGTCGATTCAGGCATGCGTCCAGCCTGCCAGATCTGTCTGCGGCGGGAAAACCGGCTTAGGAACGTCGGCGATGCCGCCCGCCCGCGCCGGCCGACTCGACGTCGTCGTCCAGCTCGACCTGGTCGGTGATGCGGGCGAAGGCGCGCAGGTTCTCAACCGACTCGCCGTGTGACGTACGCCATTGCCACTCGCGCCTGATGCTGTCGGCGAACCCGATTTCCAGTGCCGCGTCGAACGTTTCGTCGGCGTACGTCAGCACGCAGCCAAGCAACCGGTCGATTTCGTCGGGTGTGACCGCAAGCAACGGGAGCCGCCCGATCAGGTAGACATCGCCGCGCGCGTCAATGGCGAAATGCACGCCGTACATGCGGCCGTTGCGCTCGAGCAGAAAACGGTAAAACGCCTCCGCGTTCTCATCGGGCTTGCGCACGAAGAACGCCTCGACGAGCAAGCTCTGGTCGCCCACGACCAGCCGCACCGCGGTGAGCAACCGGTGCGTTCCTTCAAGCCGGACGACGTAGGCGTTGTCGGCCACCTGGTCGTAGGTGACCTCCCGCTCGTCGAGCGTTGCCCTGATGACTTCGGCGATCTCGGTGCGAGCGAACCAACTCATACCGCTTCCTTACCCAGACCTGCCCACCAGTGCGGCCGCGCTGGACAATTCGGCGGCCTGCCGCTCTCCAGCGACGGCGATGGCGTCGGCGTACACGCCGAGCACACCCTCGACTGTACGGTCCCAATCGAAGCGCGCGGCGTGCTCGACGGCGGCTGTGGACAACGACTCTCGCAGGGCGTCGTCGACGACCAGCTTGGTGAGGACGTCGGCGTAGTCGTGCGGCCGGTGCCCGTCGATGAGGACGCCGGAAACGCCGTCGGCGACCGCTGTGGTCAAACCGCCGACCCGGGCGGCGACAACCGGCGTTCCGCAGGCCTGCGACTCGAGGGCGACCAGGCCGAACGACTCGCTGTAGGACGGGACGACGGTGACCGTGGCGGCGCGGTAGAAGTCAGCCAGCCGATCCCCGGTCGCCGGGGGCTCAAACCGAACCAGATCTTGGACGTCGAGCCGACGCGCCAGATCGCGCAGGTAGTCGGGCGAGGTGGCCGCCGAACCACTTGGGCCGCCAACCACGACGGCGAGCAGCCGATCTCGCATCGTCGGCTCACGCTCGACGGCGGCGGCCAGCGCCCGGATCAGCAGGTCAGGGGCCTTCAGCGGCTGGATACGGCCGACAAACAGCAGCACGTCGCGCTCGACCGGAAGGCCGAGCCGACGCTTGGCGTCGGCCGCCGCGCCGGGGCGATAGCGGGCGAGATCGACGCCCGGCGGCACCACCGCGACGTCGTCCGAGGGAGCGTCGTAGAGGTCGATGAGGTCGCGCGCTTCGGCGTCGGTGTTGGCGACCAGCCGGTCGGCGGCCTCGACCACCTGCGCCTCTCCGATGACCCGCGCTGACGGCTCGGGCGAGTCACCTTCGGCGAGCGCGGCGTTCTTGACCTTGGCCATGGTGTGCATGCTGTGCACCAGCGGCACGCCCCACCGTTCTTTGGCCAGCCAACCGACCTGGCCAGAAAGCCAGTAATGCGAGTGCACCAGGTCGTACCAGCCGGGCTCGCGAGCGGCCTCGGCCCGCAACACCGCGGCTGTGAAAGCGCACAACTGCGCCGGCAACTCCGCCTTCGGCAGCGGCTCGAGCGGGCCCGCGACAACGTTGCGCACTAAGAACCCGGCGTCGGAGCGCTCGATCGCAGCGCGGTCGCCCGATGTGGCCCGCGTGAACACCTCCACCTCGACGCCGAGCGCCGTGAGCCGCTTCGCGAGCTCGCCGACGTAGACGTTCATGCCGCCCGCGTCACCGGTGCCGGGCTGCTCGAGTGGCGAGGTGTGCAGGCTCAGCATCGCCACCCGCCGCACCGGCAGCGAGCGGCCGCGTCGTGATCGCGTAAGCGGAGTGACCGCGCTTAGCGTGCGGTTCGCTATCCGCGCGTCGACGTCGACCACGGCTCGATCCTTCCTCACGTGCTCTGAGCGAGCGCGCCGACCCTGCCTGAACCGGATCGGTCCGGCGGTCAACTGCTCCGGAAACCGCAACGATCCCTGCCCAGATCCGATTCCCTGGCGCGGCTTTGCCCGGTCGGCGTGGAGGTCGCCGAGCCGCCTGCCAAGATGCCCTCGTGAGCACGCCCCCAACCGGCAACGCCTCAACGGATCATCGACCGGTCGCCGTCGTCACCGGCGCGAGCAGCGGAATCGGCGCGGCGACGGCCCGACGGCTCGCCGCAGCGGGCTACCGCGTGGTGTGCGCAGCCCGCCGAAGGTCGCGTCTCGACGAGCTCGCCGCGGAAATCGACGGGGATGCGATCACCCTCGACGTCACGTCGTCCGATTCGGTGGCCGCGCTGGCCGCCGCAGTGCCGCGTTGCTCGCTGCTGGTCAACGACGCGGGCGGAGCACTGGGGGCCGACCCGATAAGCTCGGCCAACCCTGACGAGTGGCAGACCATGTACGACGTCAACGTCTTGGGCGTGTTGCGGGTGACGCAAGCGTTGCTGCCCGCGTTGATCGCCTCAGCCGCGGGGCACGTGATCGTCGTCGGCTCGACCGCGGGTCGAGTCGTGTACGAGGGTGGCGCCGGCTACACCGCGGCGAAGCACGCGGTCGCCGCGCTCGTCGAGACGCTCCGGCTCGAGCTGTGCGGGCAGCCGGTGCGGGTGACCGAGATCGCGCCGGGGATGGTGCACACCGAGGAATTCAGCCTGGTGCGCTTTCACGGCGACTCCGAGCGGGCCGCCAAGGTCTACGAAGGTGTCGACGCGCCGCTCACCGCCGACGACATCGCCGATTGCATCGCCTGGTGTGCAACCAGACCGGCCCACGTGAACGTCGATTTGCTCGTGGTGAAACCGCTCGCACAAGCCGCCCAACACAAAGTGCATCGGACGACGTGACAAGCCCCCGGTGGCGACCGCGCGCGCTGGCCGGAGGCGCGGGGGCGCTGCTGGTGTTCATCGCAGGCTGCACGACGCACGACCCCCCGGTGTCGTACGGCGCGGGGGCGACCGTTTCTCCGGAAAGCTCATCTCCTACCTCGTCGGCCGCTCTCGTTGCGCTGCCCTCACCGTCCGCCGACTTGCTGCCGACGCTTGAGGTCGGGCCCAGTCCAGGTCCAGCGACCGGCGGCGGCGCAATCACCGCGTCGCTTGTGCCGTTGCCGGTGTCGGCGAGCACCGATGAGTCAGAGTCGTTCACGCTCACGGCAGCCACTCGAATTGTGGCTGGCGAGGGCGCCGATGTACGCGCCGTCGCCGACGACCTCGCCGGATTGCTTCGGCCGGCGACCGGTTTCGCGTTGCCGGTGTCGACGACGAACCAGCCATCGGCACCCGACAACTCCATCGTGCTGCGACTCGGCAACGGCGACGAAACGCTTGGCGACGAAGGCTACGGCCTGACGGTTGCGCACTCTGGCGTGGTTATCTCAGCCAACGCCGCCGCCGGGCTGTTCCACGGTGTGCAGACGTTGCGTCAACTGCTGCCGCCGTCTATCGAGGCAAAGCAGGTTTCACAGGGGCCGTGGCGAGTCACCGGTGGTCGCGTCATCGACTACCCGCGCTTCGCCTATCGCGGCGCGATGCTCGACGTCACAAGGCATTTCTTCACGGTGACCGACGTCGAGCGCTTCATCGATGAGCTCGCGCTGTACAAGGTAGACATGCTGCATCTGCACTTGTCTGACGACCAAGGCTGGCGAATCGCGATCGACAGTTGGCCAAATCTCGCGGCACACGGCGGATCGAGCGAGGTGGGCAGCCGCACCACCGGCGGGTACTACACGAAGGCCGACTACACGGCGATCGTTGAATACGCCGCAGCGCACTTCATCACCGTGGTGCCCGAGATCGACACGCCAGGCCACACCAACGCCGCCCTGTCGTCGTATCCGGAGCTGAACTGCAACGGCGTCGCGCCGCCGCTGTACACCGGCGAGCTCGTCGGCTTCAGTTCGCTGTGCGTCGACAAAGCGCTGACGTACAAGTTCTTGGACGACGTCGTCGGAGAGCTGGCCGCTCTGACACCCGGACCGTACATCCATCTGGGCGGCGACGAGGCGCAGAGCACACCGTCGTCCGACTACATCGCTTTCGTGCAGAAGGCGCAGCAGATTGTGGCGGCACACGGCAAAAGCTTGATGGGCTGGGCGGAGATCTCCGCGGCGAAGCTCGCCGCCGGCGCGGTCGCCGAGTATTGGAACTTCAGCGACCGCGGTGTTTCCGAGCAAGCGGCCGCCGAGCAAGGCATCAAGGTCGTTGCCGCGCCGGCGAATCACGCTTACCTCGACCAGAAGTACGACAGCCTCACAAAGCTCGGCCTCAGGTGGGCCGGATATGTCAGCGTCGAGGATGCCTACGCGTGGGATCCGCTGGACGGCGGCCGAATATCGGAAGCGTCGCTGCTCGGCGTCGAAGCACCGTTGTGGAGCGAGACCCTGCACACGATGTCGGACATCGAGTACATGGCCTGGCCGCGGATGGCCGGCATCGCCGAGATCGGCTGGACGCCGCGCGACGAGCGAGCGTGGTCGACGTACGTGCCGCGGCTCGCGCAGCAAGCGCCGCGCTGGCGCCAGCTGGGCGTGAACTTCTATCCGTCGCCCCAAGTAGCGTGGTCATCGTGACGGAATCGTTCGAGCCAAGCCACACCCACGTCGTCAACAACGGCAAACGCGATCTCACCATCGACGAGCTCGCCACCACGCAGCCGGGGCTTGACCGGTTGATGGCCGAACTCGGGCCGCGCATGCATCGGCTCCGGTTCGCCGGCGCCGCCGGCAACTGGCGGCTTGCCGAGTATTACTACAAGTCGGTGGTAAAGCAGCTTCGACTGTGCGCGTTCTCCCGTCCGAAGTACGAGACTCCTATCACCACCTATCTCGCAGAGGATTGCGAGCCGGTGCGTGCGGCGATCCGGGCCGGCGACGGCACCGCGTTTGAAGCGGCCTACGCCGCGATGGTGCGGCGCGCGAACGACTATCACGACGACTGGGGAAAGCCCTACATTCATTGGGTCTGCCCGGTGTCGCCACCGTCCGACCTCGACTTGACTGCAGGACTGGAGGGGTGACGTCATGCTGTTCGGCTCGAGCAAGGACGACGGCCTGGTGAAGCGACTCCTTCGCAAGCTGTTCTCACCGCGGGTCGGCATATACGGGTCGGCCGCCTCGACGCCGAACCCCGAGCCGCATCCGCCGACCGACCCGTACACGACCTCTGGGCCATGAGCGCACGCTCCCGGCCACGCGCACGTTCGCCACGAGCGGCGGTCCCGCCGAGGATTGATGACGTTTAGTGTTGCTGAGCAACAGCAAACGTCAGAAATCCGCCAAGGCAGCGACGAATTCGTCGTACATCGGTTGACTGAAGAGCACGAACCGCACCTCGTCGACGCTCGTGGGTGTGTCGCGCACGGTGGAGACGGCGATGCGCGCGGCGTCGTCGGCCGGCCAGCCGTAAACACCAGCCGAGATCGCGGGAAACGCGACGGTCTTCGCGCCGAGATCGTCGGCAACCCGCAGCGACTCACGGTAGGCGGATGCCAACAAGTAAGAGCGATCCTCGCGTTTTGCGTACACCGGGCCGACCGTGTGGATGACCCAGCGCGCGTTGAGGTTTCCGGCGGCCGTGGCGACCGCTTTGCCGGTCGGCAATCCGTCGCCGAGACGGCCCGCCCGTAACACGCGGCACTCCTCCAGGATCTCCGGACCGCCCCGACGATGGATCGCACCGTCGACACCACCGCCACCCAGCAACGAAGAATTGGCGGCGTTGACTATCGCGTCGACATGTTGCTCGGTGATGTCGCCGAGCACGAGCTCGATGTTCATCAGTCAATCTCACCGGTCAGCCGCTTACGCCGCTGAAGCACGCTGTAGACGATCGTTGACAAAGCGACGACGCCGCCGAAGGCAACGCTGGCACCGGTCGCGATGCCCGACGCCGGCAGAAATTCGGTCAGCGCAAGGACACCTCCGAGGCCGATGATTCCCAGGGCGAACAGCGTGCTCAACGCGGTCGACAGCCGGTTGGCGGCGGCCCTGTCAGCCAGCGTGCGCGCGTGCGACTTGGCCCGATCGAGGTGCCGGCGGGCCCACTCGTACTCGACGCTGAGAATGAGCAGGCCGAGCGCGATCACCAAGAAACCCGGACCGGGCGCGACAAGCATCACAACGCCGACGAGCAGCACGATGAGCCCGACGACGCTGATCGCCAGTCGGCGCAGGAAGCGCCAGGACGTCGACACCGCTCCGCCTCAACTCAGCCGCTGGAGCGCGGGCCGAACGTCGACGAAATAAACGATGGTCGCCACCAACGCGGCGAGGCCGATAAAACTGAACAGCGACAGCGCTTGCCCGATCACCAACGACAGCGCAAGCACGGTCACCCAGCCCACTTTGGTCCACCGATTCGCCGCCTCATATGCGGCGGCAGGACGAACCGCGGCATCGACCAGTGCGTACACCTGGATGCCCAAGACGGCGAGCCACAGCAGCCGCCAAAACATCGTCGAAGCGCCGAGCATGGCATCAACGGTAACCGCTTTCGCGGCTACCGTCGTCCGGCCGCGGTAATCGCGTCGAGGTCGCTGAGGTCGCGGGCGGACGGCTCCCACAAACCAGCCTGCGCGTTCGCACGGACCTGGTCCGGCGACGTCGCGCCCGCGATAACGCTCGCCACCGCCGGCTGCGCGGCGAGACCGCCAATGGCGACGTCGAGCATGGTGAGGTCGCGGGCCGCGGCGAACGCGCGCAAGCCCTCTACGACGTCCCAGTTCGCGTTCTTCAGCACTTCGGCGTAGCGGGATTCACTGAGCCGACCGCCGGTGGGCGCTGGCTGATCGCGGTGATACTTGCCGGTTAGCAGGCCATTGGCCAACGGGAAGTACGGCAAGATCCCGACGCCGATTTGCTCACAGGCTGGCTGGACCTCGGCCTCGATCGCACGCTCAAGCAGGCTGTATTCGTTTTGCGCGCTGATGAATCGCACATCGCCGGCCGTGCGCGCGGCCCAGTCGGCGTCGACGATCTGCCAGCCGGCGAACTGCGACGAGCCGATGTAGCGGACCTTGCCCTCGCGCACGAGCTCGTCGAGCGCGTCAAGGCTTTCGTCGATCGGGGTGCGCGGATCGGGCTCATGCATCTGGTAAAGGTCGATGTAGTCGGTGCGCAAGCGGCGCAAGGATTTCTCGACCGATGCGCGGATGTAGCGACGCGAGCCACGGGCTTCGTACTCAGGAAGAGTGGCCCCTTGCATGGGCTTGCCAAACTTCGTGGCGATGACGACGTCGTCGCGTCGGCCTTGCAGCGACTGACCAAGCAGATCCTCCGACGCGCCTGGCTCGCTGCCGTATACGTCCGCCGTGTCGAAGAAGTTGATTCCCGCGTCGAGAGCGGCGTCAACGACAGCGCGGGTGCCGTCTTTGTCGAGTCGGCGGCCCATGTTGTTGCAACCGAGCCCGACCGTTGAGACGGTCAGGCCGCTGTCACCAAGTTGGCGGTAGGTCATCGCTGGCATACCGCCGAGCCTACGAGAAGCGGGTCAGCCCTTCTTCGGCTGCCGCTTCGCGGCCGTCTTCTTGGCGGCCGTCTTCTTGGCGGCCGTCTTCTTGGCGGCCGTCTTCTTGGCGGTCGTCTTCTTGGCGGTCGTCTTCTTCGCCGATGCGTTCTTGGCCGGTGCCCTCTTGGTGACCGACTTCATTGACGGCGCCGCTGGCGGTTGCGCCATTTTGTGCACCGGCTCCGGCAGGTAAGGCTCACGAACGAACGGCTCGTCGCCGTCGTCATAAACCGGCTCGCCGCGCATCTTGGCCACCACCTCTTCGCCGCGGCGGGTCAGGTCGTCGTAAAGTTCGCCCAGCTTGAGGTTGGCCCGAAAGACTTGACCCGCGAAATTGCCAACCGCCTTCATCGGGACGTCGCGGTAGTCGTCCTGCATCGAAGACAGCCGCGTGGGCAGCTCGCGCAGCTTCTCGTTGACGAGATCGCCCGCACCCGCAAGCAAGAACAACGGCTTGTCGCCGACCACCCGGCGGGCGGCGTTGAAGATGTCGTCGGCGGCGCTCATGGCAGCCGCCTCGGGTTGTGCCGCGTCATCGTGGTGCGCATCGAGGCGCTGGACGACGGGGGGAGCACCACCGGCTCG
>JAICYF010000020.1 GCA_025934355.1 Acidothermaceae bacterium | reverse complement strand
CGTCATAGGCCTAGTTGACCGCGAAGATCCCCACCTTGTCGCGGACCACGCCTACGATTCTGTCTGAGATCCCAGACACGAGGTCGGCGTCCTTGAGCAGCGTTCCGGCGGTGAGCCGCGCAATCGGGCTGCTACGCGCGCTCGCGGCGCACCCCGGGCCGGTGCCTGCAGCCGTGCTGGCCCGCGACCTCGGGCTGCCGCGGTCTACCGTTTACCACCTGCTGACCGTGCTGGCCGCCGAGGGTTTCGTCGTCCACCTGCCGGAGTCGCGGGCGTACGGGCTGGGCGTGGGCGCCTTCGAACTTGGCACCGCGTACTTGCGCAACGACCCGCTTGAGCGGTTGGCGCGACCGCTGCTCCGGCAGTTAGTCGAACAGACCGGAAACACCGTCCACCTCGGTGTGCTGCATGGCCGGGAAACGCTGTACGTGGTCAAGGAACAGCCGGGACATGCCGCGCCACTCATCACCGACGTCGGCGTGCGGCTGCCGGCGCACCTCACCGCAAGCGGACGCTCGATGCTGGCCGCGTTGCCACGCCCGCAAGTGCGAGCGTTGTTTCCCAATCGCGAGGCGTTCGTCAACCGCACGGGGCTCGGGCCGCAGACACCGACCGACCTGCGCGAGTTGCTGGCGTTGGAACGCGGGCGCGGGTGGTCGGAGGAAGACGGTCACGTCACACTCGGCATCGCGTCGGTCGCGGCGTGCGTCTTCGACTACGGACGCCGTCCCGCCGCCGCGATCAGCTGCACGTTCCCGTCGTCCGCAATTGCCTCGGACGACGAGCGGGCCGTGCTGGCCGCGACTGTGCGAGCCGCCGCTGAACGACTGGCGAGACGAATGGCAGGTTCTCGAAGCGGATGACTGGCGTTGGTCTGCGATGGTGTCGAACCGGGCTACTTGAGCAGGCCGCTTTGCTCTGAGTCATAAGTTCTGAGTCACGCCCGATCGCGTCGTTGAACGTTGGGGTCTCCGTCGGATGAGAGGGTCTTATTCGTGGGCATTCGGGAGATCGCGCGGGATCGTTGGGGTGGGCGGATGTCGACCGCAATTGCTGCGATAAACGCCCGCCATCCGTGGAGTCACAACGACCACTTTCATTCCTGGATCCTCACGCGCCTCCCCGAACAGCGACGGCGGGCCCTGGACGTCGGGTGCGGGCGGGGAGAACTTCTCGCGAAGCTCGCGACGCAGTTCGACGAGGTCCACGGCGTGGACGTCGACCAGACGATGCGCGAAGCCGCCGCTGCCCGGTGCGCGGGATTGCCCAACGTGACCGTGGACGGCGAGCCGTTGCGTCAGGTCGCCGGGCCGGTAGACCTGGTCACCATGGTCGCGGTGCTCCACCACATCGACATCGAGGAGGCGCTCTCCGACGTCCGTCGCCTCCTGGCGCCCGACGGTCGTTTCCTGAGCGTCGGTCTGGCCCGTCCGGGGTCCGTGGCCGACTACGCGTGGGACCTCGCCTCGACGATTACCAATCCCGTCATCGGCTACATCAAGCACCCGTGGGCTTCGCCACAAGGTGTGGAGCCGCCCGCGTTCCCCGTCGCGGATCCACGTCTGACCTACGCCGAGATCGGCGGTACGGTGAAGCGTGTGATGCCGGGGGCCACGATGCGCCACGACCTCGGCTTCCGAAACACCATTGAATGGACAAAGCGCTAGCCCACGCCGGTGGCAACGCGACACGCCCGGGATGCGGTTCAGCTGAACGCGACCGGGTCACGACACATGTGCCCGCCAATAACGCGGCGCACCGCGCCCATCCAGCTGCAGTGACTCGGAACTTATGACTCAGAACTTATGACTCAGAGCAAAGGGGTTGCGACCGCACACACCGTCCCCCGCAACGGGCTCGGGCCGAGGCAACGTGTTCAGCCAGTCGACAACGGGCAGAACAACTCCCGTTGTCGACTGACCACTCACACGCAACCGACCTTCCCGGGATGACTGTGTCGCATGCCCAGACGCCGCACGCGCCCGCGCACGCGGCCGCGATCGAACCGCCGCTGAACGCGCGTTACGGCTGGGTCGTCGCCGTCGCGCTGCTTGCCCTCGCGCCGAACATCGTGTTGACGACGGCATTCACCCTGCTGCAAAAGCCAATCGCCCACGATCTCCACATCTCAAAACTCGTCATGCAGGAGTCTGAAGGCATCTCCAACGCGTGCTACGCGTTCGGGGCCGTGCTGGGCGCTTTCCTGACTCAGCGATTCCGACAGCGTCCGTTGTTTATCAACGTTGAAGCACTTTTCGTCATCGGCTCGATCCTGGCGACCACGGCATGGACGCCAATCCCCTACTTCATTGGCCGGGTGATCCAGGGCTTCGCGACCGGCCTGATGCTCGTCGTCGCGCTGCCGCCGCTCATCACCCGATACGGCGTCAAGAAGCTGCCCGGCACGGCGGCCGCCGTCAACATCGGACTGTTCGGCGCAGTGACCGTCGGCCCGATCCTCGCGGGCGCCGTCGCCGGGGTCAGCTGGCGGGTTGTCTTCGCCATCGTCACGGTTGCTGGTGCGATCGGGCTGGTCCTCGCCGTCCTCGCACTGCCCGAGATCGACGCGTTCGACCGCGGCCGCAAACCCGACCTACCCGCTTTCGGCCTGGCCGCCATCGCGACGGTGCTGCCGTTTTTTGCGACATCCCAGTTGGTCTCGGCCAAGTTTGGGCAGGCGATCGTTCTCGCGCCACTCATCGTCGGCCTCTTTGTCTTGATCGCCCTGATCATCGAGCAGTACCGCAAACACGAAGCGCTGATGCCAGTCGAAGCGCTGTCGACGTCGTTACCCGTCATGGGCACGCTGGCTGCGATGATCGCAGGCGCCGCGTTCGTCACGATCAGCGAGCTCAGCGCGACCGCCGCGCTGCAGGGAAGACACGAATCGGCGCTTCGGGTGGGCGTCACCTCGTCACCAGGCATTGTCGGCGTAGCGGTCGCGGCAATTGTCTTCGCGTTGCTCTTCCGCACGAGATACCTGCCTGTGCTCGTCGCCGTCGGCATGCTGCTCATCATCGGCGGCGGCGTCCTCACGGCGACAGGAACGGGCACGGCCACGGCCGTCGCGTCGTCCGCGTTGCTGGGCGCTGGTGCCGGAGCGACCGTGTCGCCGGGACTTTTCCTCGCGGGCATGGGCGTGCCGTCCAACCGGATCGGCCGCGCCTTCGCCCTCGTCGAGCTACTTCGCTCCGAGGCCGCGTATCTGGTTGGACCGGTGCTTGTGTACATCGCGGTGCTGCACACCCCGCTCCAGCACGGCATCGTCTTCGCCAGCTGGATCACCGTCGGTGTGACGGCGGCGGGCCTGCTCGCCCTCGTCGCGCTCTTCGTCGCCAGTGGCGCGCGGCTGCACGCCCCCGACCTGGAGGCCTGGCTGGACCGCGGAGAACAGGCCCTCGAGTCGCCCTACCCCGCGGAGCGCGTCGTCCAGAAGGTTATTCGGTCTACCTAACAGCGTTAGGACGACGTGCTGCGGCGCCTCAATCGACGTCGTCCGCCGTGGTCTCACCCGAGACGCCAGAGTGCGGCAACGGCGCGTGCTCAGCTGGGATCACGCCGAGCCGACCAGCTTGGTAGTCCTCGAACGCCTGCAGCAGCTCCGCCTTGTTGTTCATCACGAACGGTCCGTACACCGCGACCGGCTCGCGGATCGGCTGCCCGCCGAGGATCAGGACATCGAGCGAAGGGCTGCGCGACTCCTGCGCCTGGTCGGCGGTGATCGTGATGGTGTCGCCCGCGCCGAAGACCGCTAGCTGTCCCATCTGAACCGGACGACGCTCCGCCCCGACCGAACCCTTGCCTGCCAGGGTGTAGACCAGCGCGTTGAAGTCAGGCCGCCACGGCACGGTGACAGACGCGCCGGGCGACAAAGTCGCGTGCACCAAGGAAATCGGCGTGTGCGTGACGCCCGGACCGGGGTGACCGGCGACCTCACCGGCGATGACTCGCAGCAGCGCGCCGCCGTCCGGCGACGTGAGCAGCGAGACCGCGGACGCGCGGATGTCTTGGTAACGCGGCGCGGCGAACTTCAGCGTCTTGGGGAGGTTCACCCACAACTGGAAGCCGTGAAAGAGCCCGCCGCTCGCGACCAGGTACTCGGGCGGGGTCTCGATGTGCAGGATGCCGGCGCCTGCGGTCATCCACTGGGTGTCGCCGTTGGTGATGAGCCCGCCGCCGCCGTTGGAGTCGTGGTGCTCGAACAGGCCGTCGATCATGTAGGTGACGGTCTCGAAACCGCGGTGCGGGTGCCATGGCGTGCCCTTAGGCTCACCCGGCGCGTATTCGACCTCGCCCATTTGATCCATATGGATAAAGGGATCGAGGGCGCGAAGGTCGACGCCGGCGAACGCGCGCCGCACCGGAAAACCTTCGCCCTCGAAGCCTGACGGCGCGGTGGTCACCGACACGACAGGGCGGTCGATGTCGACCGCGGGGTCAGTCTGCGGCAGCCGCGGCAATGCGAGGGTGTTTTCAACGGTCACTGCTGGCATCGGGACCTCCTGGAGGACTCGCCGCTAGGTTACGGCGTCCGACCCTCGAAACGTAGTTGCGCGCGCAATCATTCCGCCGACGGTGTCAGCGCAAGCCCAACAGCGCCGGCAGGTGCCGCGGCGGCGGGTTCCCATGCGCGAGCAGCGCGTCGTTGATCCGCCGATCACTCCACGTGGGCTGCCCCGACCGCAACCGCGCGGCCACCTCGCCGACCTGGGTGACGCCGACGTGGTACGTCGAAAGCTGCGCGCTGGTGAGCAGCGCACGCCGCCACTTCCCAGCCGCCTCGCCTTCCTCTTGATAACCGCGGCCCGTCATCAGTTCCATCGCGTCGTCTTGTGACAGGTCGTCGCAATGCACTCGGACGTCGAGAACCGCGTTGATCGCGGTACGCAGCCGCATCTTCAGCTGGTGCATCTGCACTTGCGGGCCGCCGAATCCGTGGCGAACCATCTCCGCTTCGGCGAACACCGCCCATCCCTCGACGAACGGGCCGCTCCAAAACGCCTGCCGGACCTTGGTCGTCTCGGGCGCACGCCGACCATGCGAAAGCTGGACGACGTGACCGGGCATCGCCTCATGAATGACGAGATTGCGCATCGCGTACACGTTGTACTCGCGATAGAACGACGCCACCCGCTCCACCGACCAATCCTCAGGAGTTGGCGAGATGGCGAAAAACGTGGTCGCGTCGGGGGGATCGAGCGGGCCGGGCGAATCGCAGTACGCCACCGCGACGCCGCGATGAATCTCCGGCATGACGATGACGTCGACCGGGTCGTCGTACAGCGTTACGAGATCGTGCTGCGCAACGAAGTTGCGCGTCTCAACGAGTGCGTCGCGGGCGACCGCGACCACCGTGTCATCGGTCGGTGCGTCGACGGCGAGTCGGGCAAGCACCTCGGACGGCGTGCCGCCAAGCGTCGCCGCGACCGCCGCGATCTCCGCCTCCACCCGATCGATGTCGGCAAGCGCGTCGGCCAACACCTGCTCAGGTGAGCGGTCAAGATCAAGCACCAGCGCGAGCTTGCTCGCGAACAAACCGTTGCCCAACCGCGGATTCCCGGTGGCGCCGTCGACTTGCTCACGTAGCCACCCGATGTGCTGCGCGACCGCGTCACGACTGACGAGCAAAGCCGGCTCGACATCGCGCGCGACGCCCGACGCTTCTTTCAAGTGCCGCGGAATCTCGTTCTCGATGAGACCGAGCGTGCCGGTGAATTGGTCGATCGCCGTTTCAACGTGAACGCGCGGCATCGAGACTTGAGCCAACTCAGCGCGCGCCGCCGCGAGCTGATCCGGCACCTGGGTCAGCCGCTTCGCGACATTCCCCAACCGTTCTTGCAACGGCGCGAAATCGCGGGCCAGCAGCAAATACAAGGCGGTGCCGGGGTTGGCGACCAGCGGATTCCACGTGTGCTCGCGCGATTCGGTCAGCTCGAAAAGTCGCTCACGAAGCCGCACCGACAGCACCTGCGCGTCAATTTGGTACGCGACCGGCAGCGCCGCGACGTCCACGTCGTCCAACTCGCGCAGTCGCGCCGACAAGACGCGCGCTTCGTCATCAACGGCCTCCGGACGCAGGTCGTCGAGCCGGTCGTCGAAGCGGTGGTCGCCCAACGAGGTCGCCATCGTCGGTTGATGAGCGAGCATGTCGTCGACCGCCGCCGCGGCCAACGCAACGAAGGACTCTTGAGGTTGCGTCATGCATCGCAACCTAGCGCGCGCCGATCACTCGCTTCGATCTTCGATCTCCCACGCATGATCGAGCACGTGCCAGGCGATGCGTCGTGCCGCGTAGCGCGGCAACCAGCCGTTCTCGGTCAGTGGCTCGCGAGCCCGCGCCGAGATGAGCGCGGCGGCGATGTCGGCCCGCAGCGCCGCGATGGCGGCGGCGTCGTCGACGCTTGGTTGCTTGTGCCGGACGCCGATCTTGCGCCCGTACGCCGCTTCGGCGCCGAAGACGTGCGCGTAGACCTTGTCGCGGTCACGACCGCCGCCCCGCGGGCCTTTGCGCAACTCGGCCGGCGCGTGAGCCACGACGTCGTCGAGTTTGCGCCAGCTCGCCTCGACGATGCTGGCGAGTCGCTTGGCTCGGGCGGCGGTGAGCGGACGTAGATCGAGCTGGCACGGGGCGTCGATCGTGCCGAAGTCGACGCCGGAGTACGAGTCGCCAGGCGGGGCGTCGATGCGCTCGACGACATCGAAGGAGTCGGCCGCGGCCGATGGCAGCGGCTCGCCCGCGTCGGCGGCGACCGGGGCGTAGCGAGCCGCGTACTCGGCGAGCGCCTCGAGTGCGTCCTCCTCAGTCTTGCCGCGTCGGCACCAACCGGGCCACTCGACGGCGCAGGCGAAGACCCGAGATCGACCGAGCTGGAAGTAGACCTGCGTGGGCTTTGGCATACCGGTCACCCTGGCATGAACCCCCGACACAACCCAGAGCGGACGAGTGGACCGGGCCTCCGCAGGGAAGCGATCACTCACCGACCCGATAGAAAAGGGAACTGTGAGCAGCCAGCCGAACCAGCCGTCGCCGCCGGCCGGGAGCACTCGCCGGGCGATTGACCCCCACGAGCTTGGGGTGCCGGTGGTGGTGGCGTCGCATCGCGCCCCCGTGCAGTTCCGTCGCGAGGCCGGGAAGCGACTCGCCCGCAGGGGCGCCGGTGGCCTGGTCACCGCCCTGGTCGGTCTGACCGAGCAGTTGAACGAGGCGGTATGGGTGTGCGCCGCCAGCACCGAGGAAGACGCGGCCGTCGCGAACGAGCACAAGGGCAAAGCGATCCCGCTGGTGATGAAAGGCGCGCCCCGCGTCATCGACTGCGATGAGTCGAAGGCCGGCGCCCCGGTGCTGCACGTGCGCATGGTGGAACTCGACCCTGCCGCCAAAGAGGACTTCTACGCGGTCATCTCGAATCCACTGCTGTGGTTCATCCAACACGGTCTTTACGACCTAACCAGGGCGCCAAACATCGGCACTCGCGAGAGCGACGCTTTCGAGCACGGCTACGTCACGGTCAATCAGGCGTTCGCTGACGCGGTCGTGCACGAGGTCGAGCAGCAGGGCGGCCGGGCACTCGTCATGTTGCACGATTACCATTTCTATCTCGTCGCGGCGTTAGTGCGTGAGCGTTGCCCGGACGTCGTCCTCTCGCATTTCGTGCACATCCCGTGGCCCGGTCCCGACGCGTGGCGGGTGCTGCCGCCGGAGATGCGTGAGCGGCTGATGCGCGGTCTGCTCGGCAATGACGTGGTCGCGTTTCACACGGAGCGCTTCGCGCGCAACTTCTTGCTTTGCGCGCAGGAGTTGTTGGGTCTGTCGATCAACCTCGACAAGATGACCGTGCAGGTCGGTCCGCGCACGGTGACAGCGAAGACTTATCCGATCTCCATCGACGTCGACGAACTCGTCGAGGTGGCCAACAGCAAGGTGGTGCGCGGCCGACTTGACGATCTCGAGCAGTGGATCGTCGCCGAGGGCGGGAAGCTCATCGTGCGGGTCGACCGCACCGACCCGTCGAAAAACATCGTCCGCGGCTTCCTCGCCTTCGAGCGGCTGCTCGACGACCATCCCGAACTCGTCGGCAAGGTGCGGTTCCTCGCGTTCTTGCAACCAAGCCGCCTCGACGTCGACGAGTACGTCGAGTACGTCGGGCGCATCGGGTCGGTGGTCGCGCGCATCAACGCCAAATACACGCGAGGCGGCGACGCTCCGATCGACCTGCGGCTGCACGAGGACTTTCCCACCGCGGTCGCCGCCTACAGCATCTGCGACGTCGTGATGGTCAACTCAATCGCCGACGGCATGAACCTGGTCGCGAAAGAAGCGGTGTCCGTGTCACGCCGCGACGCCGTCCTCGCGCTGTCAGAAAACACCGGCGCGCATGAAGAACTGGGCGCGTTCGCGGTGACGTTGTACCCCTTCGACGTACAGCAACAGGCCGACGCCCTCTACGAGGCGTTGACGATGCCAGCCCAACGCCGCCGTGACTTGCGCGAGGCCGCCGCGTTCATCGTCCGCGCGAACGACGTGACCAAGTGGCTGGATTTTCAACTCGCCGACCTCGCGGAGATCACCGGCCTTTGGGACGGCCCTTCGCCGTCCGACGACTGACCTCGCGCTCGAGACGGCGCAGTGTTTCCAGGTTGCGCAGGTAAATGAGCAGCTCAAATCCCGGGTTGTGCAAGTCGGCCAGCGGCCCTTTGGTTGGATGCTCGATCATCGTGACCAACGCGCCATCGCGCACCTGGTCGATGCGGAAGTCGACGCGGGCCGTTCCGAGTGGCCGCCCCACCGCCTCAAGTTCCAACTCCGAACCGTCGACCAGCCGCACCGACCGCGTCTCGTCGTCCTTGCTGACCGGACCTCGGCCGAGCCGGTAGTGCAGCCGCGCGCCGGGCTGCGGCCAAGTCGCGTCGACCGCGCGAATCCGCGACGTCCCGACCACCCATTTGTGGTAGCTCCAGCCGTCACGCAATACGCTGAAGATCAACGATGGTTCGTACGGCATGTATCTCCGGTTCACCGCCATGTCGGCGACTTACCCCGCTAGGGCGCAGAACAGCCGCGGCCCGCGCGAAGGGTTCAACGGGTGACGACAATCCGGCAAGGGTAGGTGGGACGACGTGACCCTCGACGCGATCGTGATCGGTTCTGGGCCGAACGGGCTGGTCGCGGCGAACCTGCTGGCCGACGCCGGCTGGAGCGTGCTCGTGCTCGAGGCGCAGCCCGAGCCTGGGGGCGCGGTTCGCAGCGGCAGATACGTCGACCCCGAGTTCATCTCCGACCACTGCAGCGCTTTCTATCCGATGGCTGTCGCATCTCCGGTCATCCAGAAGCTCGAGTTGGAAAACCACGGGTTGCGCTGGCTGCATGCTCCGCATGTTCTCGCCCATCCCCTTAGCGGCGGTCGTTGCGCGCTGCTGTCACGCGACCTCGACACCACCGTCGCGGCGGCTGACGCGCTGGCTCCTGGCGACGGAGCCGCCTGGAGACGCCTGTACGACCTGTGGCTGCAACTGAATCCGGCGATTCTTGACGCCATCACGACGCCGTTTCCGCCCGTGCGGGCGGCGCTCCGGCTCGCTTGGTCGTTGCGCACGGCCGGACTGCTGCGGTTCGCCCGCTTCAGCCTGTTGCCGGTGCGCTGGCTCGCCGAGGAGGAGTTCGCCGGCGAGGCCGCGATGTTGTTGGCGGGCAACGCCTTGCATGCCGACCTCAGTCCCGAGATGAACTTGAGCGCGACCCTCGGCTGGCTGCTCGCGATGCTCGGGCAACAGGTCGGATTTCCCGTCCCTCAAGGCGGTGCGGGCGCTTTGACCGAAGCGATGGTGAGGCGTCTCGAGAGCCGCGGCGGAAAAGTGGTCTGCGACCAGCGGGTGACCAAAGTGGTGGTGCGTGGCGGCCGCGCGGTTGCCGTCCGAACTCAGAACGGCACTGAATTCGCCGCCAGCAAGGCAATCCTCGCCGACGTTCCAGCCCCGTCGCTTTACGGCGGCCTGGTTTCATGGGACGAGTTGCCCGTTCGCCTGCGCGATGACATCCAGCGCTTTCAATGGGACTACGCGACGTTCAAAGTCGACTGGGCCTTGTCTCAACCCGTCCCGTGGCTCGCGGAGGATGTGCGAGGCGCAGGCACGGTGCACATTGGCGAGTCAATGGACGATCTGACCCGCTTCACCTCCGAGATCGCGATGGGCCAGGTGCCCGCCAGCCCCTTCTTGTTGGTCGGCCAGATGACCACCGCCGACCCCAGTCGGTCACCGGCGGGCACCGAGTCGCTCTGGGCGTACACACATGTGCCACAGCGCATTCGTGGCGACGCCGGCGACGACGGCATCACCGGAAACTGGGACGAGCGCGAGACCAACGCGATGGCCGATCGCATAGAGGCGCGGATCGAAGCCTTCGCGCCAGGGTTTCGCGAGCGGGTGAAGGCGCGCGTGGCCACCAGTCCGTTCGGCATGGACGCCTACAACGACAGCCTCAAGAACGGTGCGCTGAACGACGGGACGACCGCGATCCACCAGCAGTTGGTGTTCCGGCCCACCCCAGGGCTCGGCAGGTCGGAGACGCCGATTCGCGGGCTGTACTTGGCTTCGGCGTCCGCGCACCCCGGCGGCGCGGTGCACGGCGCGTGCGGTTCGAACGCGGCACGCGCCGCCTTGGCCGAACAAAGTCCGGTCGGGCGAATCATCGCGCCGCCTGCCCGCAAGCTGATTGAGCGCGCGCTGCTGGGCCCGCACAGCTAGGCGAGGACCCGTGGGCTCGAGTCGCTAGAGAAAGCGCCGCGCTTTGACGAGGAGGCGACCCGCCTGGTCAAGGCGGTCCGCCGCGCGACTCTCGGTGCGCCGGTTGCGCAACTCGCGGGCGGCTAACGAAATACCCTTGCTGACCAGAGGCAACGCAACCATGACCACAAGATCGCGTCGGACACTGAACAATCGGCGCAACCGCATGGCGGGCTCCTACCCGCCGCGCTGCGTCGCAAGCCCACGCCGTCGAAGCGCTGGGCGGATCCGCGGGATACGCAGATCGCGGCGCCGAAATGGGTACCCCGCGGTCATGGACCTGCGACCCGGCCCAACGGCGAAGTCAACCGCGGCATGATCTACGTCATCGGACTCGCGGCCGCAGTCTGCCTCGGCCTTGGTTTCGTGCTCCAACAGCACGCCGCCCAAAGCGCCCCCGCTGTCGACTACATGCGGTTCCGACTCCTGCTCGACCTGCTGCACAAGCCGATTTGGGTCGCCGGTGTCGGCGCCATGGTGGTCGGCCAGCTGCTGTCAGGCACGGCGCTCGCCAACGCGGACGTGTCGCTGGTCGAGCCGATGCTCACCGCCAACTTGCTGTTCGCCTTAGTGATCGCGCATCTGCTGTATCGCGAATCGCTTGGGTTCAACGAGTGGGCGGGCGCGCTCATGTTGTCGGCTGGCGTCGCGATGTTCATCGTCGGGAGCCAGCCGTCGGGTGGCAACCCGGACGGCGACTCGCTGCCGCGCTGGGTGCTCGCCATGGGCATCCTCGTCCTCACCGAAATCTGCATCATCGCCGCTCGGCGGCACACCGACGTCGTCCGCTCGATGTTGCTTGCCACCGGGGCAGGCCTGCTGTTCGGAATCCAAGACGGTCTCACGCGTCGCGTCACAAAAACGTTCGACGGCAGCGTTTCCCACCTTCTCCTCCAGTGGTCGCCGTACGCGCTGGTGGCCGTCGGCGCGGTCGGGTTGCTGCTTGCGCAGAGCGCGTTCGAGGCCGGTCCGTTGCGCGCTTCGCTACCGGCGCTGACGGCCGCGGAGCCGCTTTCCGGTATCGCAGTGGGCGTCGTCGTCTTCCAAGAGCACCTTCGGGTCGATCCGGCGGCGCTGGCCCTGGAGGTGTGCGGGCTCGTCGCGATGGTGGTCGGCGTGCTCTTGGTTGGCACCTCGGGCACATTTCGCAAAATGGAGATCAGACACGCGACATTGCACGCCCACGCCAACGGGCGACCGTATCTGTCGATGCACGTTGGGCACGCGGCGCACCGGCTGCGACTGGCCCGGGCGAAGAAGTTCGAAGCCGAGCAGCTCAACCATCGCGCGTAGCTCAGCGCGCGCCGCCGCAGTCGGCTTACCATGACCGCATGTGCCGCAGCATCAAGACATTGCGCCCGCCCTACGTCGAGGCCGCCACCCCGGACGACGCACACGCCGCGGCGTTGCAGTTCGTTCGAAAGGTTGCCGGCATGCGAAAGCCGTCGACGGCGAATCAGGCCGCGTTTGACGACGCGGTGCGTGACATCACAGCCGTCACCGAACGGTTGTTGTCACAGCTTTCAGTGCGGACGACGACGAACGCGCGCGCTCACTCAGCGTGACTGCCGGCCGACGTGTTCGCGCCGCCGCCGTCGCCGATCCAGACCGTCTTCTGATTGCAGAACTCGCGCGGCCCCTGCGCCGACAATTCCCTTCCATAGCCGGAGTTCTTCACGCCACCAAACGGCAGCTCGGGATGTGACGTCGTCATCCCGTTGATGAACACCGCGCCCGCGTCAAGCTCTGCGACGAAGCGCTGCTGCTCGGCCGGATCCGTCGTCCAGGCGTTTGAGCCAAGCCCAAACGACGTGCCGTTCGCGATCCGCAGCGCCTCGTCGATCGAGTCGGCACGGTAAACACCGGCGACCGGCCCGAACACCTCCTCAGACCACATCTTCATGTCCGGTGTGATGTCGGTGACGACGGTCGGCGGATACCACCAGCCTGGCTGCTCCGGGCGCTGGCCGCCGCAACGCACAGCCGCGCCCTTTGACACCGCGTCGCGCACCTGCTCTTCGACGTCCGACCTGCCCTGCTCGGTGGCGAGCGGGCCGACCGCGGTCGCGTCGTCCATCGGGTCGCCGACCGTCAGCGCGGCCATTTTTTCGGTGAAGAGGGCGACGAAGGCGTCGTACACGTCGGTGTGGACGATGAACCTCTTGGCGGCGATGCACGACTGCCCGTTGTTTTGACAGCGTGCGGTGGTGGCCACGTCGGCGGCGCGGGCTAGGTCGGCCGACGGCATCACGACGAACGGGTCGCTGCCGCCAAGCTCAAGAACGCTCTTCTTGACCTCCCGGCCGGCGATCGCCGCGACCGACCGGCCAGCCGCCTCACTCCCGGTGAGCGTGACCGCCTTGATCCGCTCGTCAGCGATCACCCGCTCGACGGCGTCGGAGCCGATCAGCAGCGTCTCGAACGAGCCCTCCGGGAAACCCGCGCGATGGAACAACTCGGCCATGAACAACGCCGTCTGCGGCACGTTGCTGGCGTGTTTCAGGACGCCGACGTTGCCCGCCATCAGCGCCGGGGCGGCGAAGCGCATCGCCTGCCAGAGCGGGAAGTTCCACGGCATGATCGCCAACACCGGGCCGAGCGGCTCATATCGCGCGTAGGCCTGGACCGCGCCGACACTCGACGCGTCTGCGGGCTCGTCGGCGAGCAACGCGGCCGAATGCTCGGCGTAGTACCGGCACGCCTTGGCGCACTTTGAGACTTCCGCCTTCGCCGACGCGAACGTCTTGCCCATCTCGAGGGTCATCGTTCGAGCGATGTCATCGACTTCGGCGTCGAGAATGTCCGCGGCGCTCCTCATCCAGCTGGCGCGCTGCTCGAACGACGTGCGGCGCAGGACGGCGAAGGCCGCGGACGCCGCGGCCAGTCGAGCGTCGATCTCCAGCTCCGACATGGGGTCGAAGGACTTCACGACCTCACCGGTCGCCGGGTTCGTCGTCGCGATGGCCACGGTGCGCTCCTCTGGTCAGTCTCGTCAGTCGCATGTCAGCGCGGACCGGCGTCTCGTGCTCACGCTACCCGCCGGAAATGTCGGTGACGGCTCCTAGGTTTACCCCGTAACGTCGGTTGGCCGACCAACCCGCCCGCCCAGGAGCTCCGCGATGAGTGCTACCCAGTCGTTCAAAGGCTCGTCCAGCGAGCAACTCCATGAGTCGCACACCCACGCGCACGTCCCGGCGTGGGCGGTCCTCGCGATCGCCTGCGTGGCGCAGTTCATGGTGGTTCTCGACATTTCGATCGTCAACGTCGCGCTGCCCTCGATCGCCAAGCCGGCTGCGGAGCACGGCCTCGGCCTCAACCACGACCAACTCCAGTGGGTGGTCAACGCGTACGCGCTGACCTTCGCCGGCTTCCTGCTGTTCGGCGGTCGGGCCGGCGACCTGTTCGGCCGCAAGAAGGTCTTCTTGTTCGGGCTCAGCATTTTCACCGTGGCGAGCCTGGTGGGCGGCTTCGCGCAAAATGCCGCGATGATCGAGATCTCTCGGGCGGTCCAAGGATTCGGCGGCGGCATCCTGGCGCCGTCGACCTTGAGCCTGCTCACGACCACTTACACCGAGCACCGGGCGCGGGCCCGCGCGCTTGGGGTGTGGAGCGCGACGGCCGGCAGCGGGGGCGCCTTCGGCGCGCTGGCCGGCGGCGTGCTCACCGATCTGGTCAGCTGGCGGTGGGTGCTTTTCGTCAACGTGCCGATCGGCGCGGCGCTATTCGCCGCCGCGGCCGTCGCATTGCGCGAATCGCGCGCCGACAGCGGCCTGGCCGGCGCGCACGGGGAGCGCGAGGTCCGCGGGGTGCGCAGCCTCGACATCCCGGGCACCGTCACCGTGACGGCCGGGCTGGCGATCCTCGTCTACGCGATCGTCGGCACCAACACCCACCCCTGGGGCTCGGCCCGCACGCTGAGCACGCTCGGGGTCGCGGCCGCGTTGCTCGCGACGTTCGTCGTCATCGAGCGATACACCGCGCGGCCCATGGTGCCACTGCGCATCTTCAAGCTGCGGGCGTTGTCGTCGGCTAACGGCATCGCCATCGCGGTCGGCGCCGCCATGTTCTCGATGTTCTTCTTCTTGTCGCTGTACATGCAGGACGTGCTTGGCTACAGCGCGCTCGTCGCCGGCGTGGCGTTCTTGCCGGGCGCCTTGTGCATCATCGGTGGTGCCACCATGTCGTCCAGGTTGGTCAGCCATGTCGGGCCACGCCGGCTCATCGTCATCGGCGGGCTGCTGTCGGCCGGCTCGTTGTGGTGGTTCTCCCGGCTGCCGTCGTCCGGCAACTACGCCGAGCATCTGCTCGTGCCGATGCTGCTGGTCTGCTTCGGCATGGGCATGTCGATGGTCCCGCTCACCGTCGCCGCCACGTCGGGCGTCGATCGTCGCGAGGCGGGGCTCGCCTCGGGTCTGTTGAACACCACCCGTCAAGTCGGCGGAGCGCTCGGTCTTGCCGCGCTTTCGACGATCGCCACCGACCGCTCGACTGGTTTGCTCGCCCACCACGTCGGCGCGGCGGCCGCGGCGACGTCCGGCTACGATCGCGCGTTCGTCGTCTGCGGTTTCATCGCGCTCGCGGGCGCGTTGCTGGCGCTCACGTTGCCGAGTCGGGCGTCGCATGTCGCAGCCGTGGAGCAGAGCGCGGCCGAACACGCGCAGCAGGAAAGCGCGCCCGTAGCGGTCGAGTAGCGTCAGCGCCGAGTTCAAGCTCTCAGTTGGCGATGAGTTCAGCCGGAGCGCTCGCCAGCACCCGCTCGATCGCGGCCGCCAGCTCGCGCGCGGCGCTCGGCGTCAACTCCACAGCCACCCGTCGGCTCAGCCCACTGTCGCGGGCGTCAAAGAAGTCGAGGTTCACGCTGTGCTCCGCGTTGGCGTGCACCGGATGGTCGAAGTACACGCTTGCCGAACTCACCGCCGCCCATCGCTCGCCGGCCTTGGCGCTGCCTTCAACGGCCAGCCGCTCAGTCAGGTACGTGCACATCAGCGCATCCCTCTCGTGTTTGCGGCCGGCTCACGCGGCTGCTCCCCGCAAATGGCGACCGAGGAAATCGAAGACGAACGCCCAGCCTTGGTTGGCGGCCTCCACCCGATAACTCGGACGGTCGACGGCGAAGAACCCGTGGCCGGCGCCGGCGAGGCTGTGAAACTCGTAGTCCTTGCCTGCCGCACGCAGCGCGGCTTCCAACTCCGCCACATGGGCGGGCGAAGGAAACTTGTCGTCCGCACCGAACAACCCGAGCAGTGGACACGACAAAGACGGCGCGAGGTCCAACAGGGGTTGGGCTTTCAACCCGGACTCCGGTGGTGGCGTGCCGACCACGAACGCCCCGTAGCAGTCGATTGCCGCGTCGAGCCGCAACCGGCACGCCGAAAGAAACGCCTGCCGGCCGCCCGAGCAATGGCCGATCACGCCGACCTTTCCGTTCGCACCAGCCAACCCGCGCAGCTCCCTGGCCGCGCCCTCGACATCGGAGACCAACTGGTCATCCGGGATGCCGCCCTGCGCGCGAGCGATGGCCGCCGCATCGTCCGGCGCCGCACCTGGCGCTTCGCGGCTGTACAGGTTCGGCACCAGGGCCGCATAACCCTGCGACGCAAACTTCATCGCCATTTCCTTGGTCGCCTGGTCGTAACCCGGCAAGTGGTGGATGACGACGACACCCGGGAAGCTGCCAAGGTCAGATGGTTGCGCGAGGAAACCCTCGATCTGAGCGCCGTCGGCGCTCGGATACGAGACGGTCTGCGCGCTGAGGTTGTGCGTTCGAGGGTTCACGGGCCTGATCGTACGGCTGATCGCTCGACGATCCATTCTGGCGCCGATACGTTCTCCTGGCCCACGCGACGACGATCACCGTCCAATCCTGAGGCTCCCGCGATCTTGCGCGGCGATAAGGGCAGTGTTTGACACCCGCGAAGTCGGCAACGCCATAGAGAGCGGCATCACTAGACAATCCTCGACGTCGTGCAAGGAGGACGCCATGGCAGTTACATCGTTTCAAGACCTGCCGGTCGCCGATCGCGACCGCGAATGGGACGGCGCGGCCGCCGAGCGGCGTGTGCGAGATTGGGCGAACGCGAAAGACGAGCCGAACGCCAAGTATCGCGACGCGCATCTGTGGTACGACGCCGACAAGAAAGACAACTTCACGGCGTACAAGTTGCTGATTGCCGACGTCGTCGACGGCAAGTTGGTCGCGGTGCCTCGCGGAATCATGGCGGCTGGCAACGTCGTACAGGGCGGTCGGGGTGGTGTCGACCTACCCAAGGACGACATACCTCGGGTCAAGAGTCATCTCGAGAAGTACTACAAGAAGATGGACGACGAGGCGCCCTGGGACCGTTGACCGGTCAGGACGCCGCGGTCACCGCGTCGAGTTCGCCGATCTCGAGTTCGTCAAGCGGCTCAGATCGGCGGACTTGGCCGCCGCGGCGCCGCACCCGTCCGACCGCAAGCTGGCCCACGACCCACGCGGCTGTCAGCGCGATCGTCCAATCGGTGCTGACATTGACCAGCTTCAGCGCAGAGGCGACCAGCACCGCCGCGAGCACCGGACGCACGTACCTGTTGGCGCCGGTGGCTGACAATCGGGCACCGAGATAGACCGCTGGAATCGCGCCAATCAGCAACGACAATGTGACGGGCAGTCGGACGTCGCCGAACAGGGCGTGCCCCAGCGCCGCCGCGCCGACAAGCGGAATCGCCTGGACGAGATCGGTGCCGACGAGCTGTCCGGCGCGCAACTTGGGGTAAGCGAGCAGCAAAAGGCCGATGATGAGCGAGCCTGAGCCCACCGACGTCATGCCGACGGCCAACCCGCCGAACACTCCGATCAGCACCGTGAGCACCGGGCGAATCTCCACCCTCGAAGGCCCCCCGACGGCAGGGGTCGAAGCACCGTCGCGCCGAAGGACGATCCATGACTTCACCACCATCGACGCCACGGTCAACAACAGCGCGACGCCGAGAAACACCTTGATGTCGGCTTGCACCCGGGCACCGCCGCCGATCGCCTTTAAGACGAGGACGCCCAAAAAAGCCGATGGGGCAGCGGAAATCGTCAACCATAACGCCAGTCGTTTGTCGACGGTGCCCTTACGTAGGTGCACGATCGCGCCGACCGGCTTCATGAAGAGCGACGCCACCAGATCGCTGGAGACGGCGGCCAACGGCGCCACGCCGAAGAACATGATGAGGATCGGCGTCATCAGCGCGCCACCGCCCATGCCGGTGAGGCCGACGAGAAAGCCGACGAGGGCGCCGGCCACAACCAAGTTCAATGACAGATGCATGTGAAGTCTGCTTTCGAGTGCGGCGGAAGAACGGTCAGCGAAAAGTGCTGACGACTAACACGCCGCGCTGCAGACGCGGAGCAGGTCGACGTGCCGCCGCTGCACCAAGCGGCGCTCGACGAGGCGTGCTCCAACAGACATGTGGGCCATCGTAGCGACGATCAACCGGTTGCGCTAGTTACCCTAGGGATTTAGTGGGTAAGCCTTCGGACGCCGCGTTGCTGTCGACCCGCACGCCGTCCTTCCAGACCGCGACGACGCGCTCGCCGAGGCGCCGCAGGTCGAGCGGATCGCCCTCGATGATGACGAGATCCGCCCGCTTTCCGCGCTCGATGGTGCCGAGCTCGTGCTCGACACCGAGCAGTCTCGCCGCCTCGGACGACGTGGCGACGAGTGCTTGCGCGGGCGTCATGCCCACTTCCGCCATGAGCTCGACCTCGCGCAGGTTGTCGCCGTGCGCGCCGACGCCGCTGTCTGTGCCCATCGCGACTTTGACTCCGGCGTCAACGGCCCGCCGCACCGCGACGCGGTGAATCTCGATCACCGACCGCGCCTTGGCGACCACCGCTTCCGGCAGGCTCCCGCCCGCGTCGACCATGTCGATGACCGCCTGCGGCGCCGACAACGTCGGAACCAGCCAGGTGCCCGCGTCGAGCATGAGCTGGATGCCCTCGTCGTCCAAGAAAATGCCGTGCTCGATTGACCGGATGCCGGCTCGAACGGCGTTCTTGATGCCGTCGGCGCCTTGGGCGTGCGCCATCACCCACACGCCCGCGGCGGTGGCCTCCTCGACGAGCGCCTGCAACTCAGGCAGCCGGTAATGCGCGTGCCTGGGATCGTCGCGCGGCGACAGCACGCCGCCCGACGTGAAGACCTTGATGACGTCGGCGCCTGCGCGCACGAGTTCGCGCACCTTGCGGCGGATCTCGTCGACACCGTCGGCGATTCCGGTCGGCCGACCAGGATGGCTCGGCATCAACTCCACGCAGTTTCCCGACGGCATCCAACCGTCGCCATGACCGCCGGTCTGACTTAACGCCGTGACCGAGATCTGCATGCGGGGCCCGGCGATCAAGCCGTCTTCAACTGCTTGCTTCACGCCGAGATCGGCGCCGTGCGCGTCTCGGATCGAGGTGATCCCGATGTCCAGCGTGCGCCGCAGGTTTCGCACCGCCTCGTAGAACATGTACGAGAACGGGCGTTGTAGCAGGCGCATGTAGTCAAACTGCGACACCGTCACATGCGTGTGGCAGTCGAACAATCCGGGCAGCACGCCGCGGCCGCCGAGCTCGACCGCCTCGTCACCGTCGAGACCAGAGCCGACGTCGAGGATTTTGCCGTCTTCGACCACGATGTCGGCTGGCACCGGCGCCGAACCAGTTCCGTCGAACACGTTGCCGCCGCGAAAAAGTGTGCGCATGGAGGCCACCGTAGCTGGCTGGCCTTCCCGCCAATACAGCTCGCCTTGTGGATGGACCGGTGCACAACTGGTGGAGATCGGGACACCGACGGGGGACAACCTCGGCAAACCTGTGGACCACCAAAAGATCTTGGAAATTGCGAGAAGTTCTTGCGGGAAAGGCCTTGTCAGCGACTCGCGGTACCGCTAGAAATCTCCCACGTCACCGATCACGGAAGACAGCACCAAGGGTTTACCGGGCAAGCAAAACCGGCGGAATTCGAGGTCAACCGCAAGGGCGACCGAGATGACCGACGGCAGCGCTCACCGGGTGGTGTGCGAGCGGCAACGCAAAGTTCAACCTGGCGGGTAACCGCAAGGGCGATCCGCGCGATGTCGGTCAACCACCAGCCTGAGGCGCCGGCGCCAAGTTCGTGTCGAGGCGATCGCGAGAGCCTTCGGGTTCTTTCGGTCAAAGCGAGACGGCGGTGCTGGAGTGGGCAGTTCAGAAACTGGATTGAGCTATCGTGCGGGGCGACTCGAGCGGTAGGTCAAGAAGGCGATCGAGCAGCCGCTGCCGACGGCGATCGTGACCCACATGGCGGCAACGTCATGTGAGTGAGGCCCCTCTATCTCATACATAGAGGGGCCTCACGTCTTTCTGAATCCTGACCGATCGTCGCCCGATTCGGGCGGAGGCTCGCCGGACGCTCGCCGGACGCTCGCCGGAGGCGCGTCGTCCGAAAAGCGATGGTCACGACACGATCGCCGCGCGCGCCCTCGCTGCTTTGACCGCGGCGCTCAGTGACTCAATGTCGAACGCGCCATGGTGCCGACGTCCGTTGACGAAGAAGGTCGGGGTGCCCGACACGCCGCTCAGATCGGCGCTGCTGATGTCTGACTCCACCCGCGCGGCGCCAACGTGTTTGCGCAGGTCGTCGATGAACCAGTCGACGTCGAGCCCAAGATCCTCCGCGTAGCGCACGAGATCGCGCTTGCCCAGCGCGTCTTGGTGGGCGAACAACAGGTCGTGCATCTCCCAGAACGCGCCCTGCCGCGCGGCGACCTCGGTCGCCTCCGCCGCCAGCCGCGCGTTGGGATGGACCTCGCTCAGTGGCAGGTGTCGCCAGACGTACCGCAGGTCGCCAAAGTCGGCAAGCAGCTCGCGGACGACCGGCTCGGCTTGACCGCAGTAGGGGCATTCGAGGTCGCCGTACTCGACGAGCGTGACCGGCGCCTCCGCCGGACCGCGGATGTGGTCGCGGTCGGGATCGACCGGATCGACCAGGTCGATGATGGCTTCGGAACGGCCGAGCAAAGCGATCGCTCGCGCCTGCTTGGGCAACCAGTCAATGACCCGAAAGGCGAGCCAGCCGAGCAGCGAAGCCAAAATCGCGGCCGCGAGAATGCCGGCCTTTGCCTCTTGCAAACGCTCACCGGTGAAGGCGAGGTCGGCGATCAGCAACGCGACCGTGAACCCGATGCCGGCGACCGCTCCCGTTCCGGCGACCGAACCCCAGCCAACCGGCGGGCGATAGCGACCGCGGGTCACCGTCGTCAGCAGCCACGCGGCGCCTGCGATGCCCACTGGTTTGCCGACGACGTACCCGAACAGCACGCCGAGTGTGACCGCCGATGTGAAGGCAGTCCCGAGAAAATGCGGCGTCAGCTGGATACCGATGTTGGCGATCGCGAACACCGGCACGATCAAATAACTCGTCCACGGGTGGAAAAGCTGTTGGAGCCGGTCGTTCGGGGAGATGGCCGACTCGACGCTAAGGCGCGCCTGCCGGGCCAGCTCCGCGGTGGGCTGTTCGCGAAACTGCCGGAACTCCTCGGTGGCGCGGTCGAGGTCCGCGCGGGCGGCGGGGTAGGCGTAGGTCAGTAGACCGAGGGCGAGACCGCTGACCACTGGGTCGACGCCGGATTTCAGCAACGCAACCCAGATCACCGCGCCAAGCACGGCGTAGACGATGCCAGCGCGGACGCCCCGCCAGCGCACGACCAACACGACGCCGAAGAAGCCGACCGCCACCAGGATCGGCGTGAACACGATCGATGAGCTGTACGCCACGGCGATGACGACGAGGGCGATGATGTCGTCGACCACAACGACCGTAAGGATGAAAGCGCGCAACCGGTCGGGAAACCGCGGTCCAACAAGTCGCAGCACGCCCAACGCGAACGCGGTGTCGGTCGACATTGCGATTCCCCAGCCGCGAACCGCTCCCGAACTCGACGCGGCGTTGATGGCGAGGAAAATCCCTGCTGGGATGGCCATGCCGACGACCCCGGCTAGCACGGGCAGCATCAGTCGCTGCCGCTCGCGCAACTCGCCAACGTCGAATTCGCGACGGGCTTCAAGGCCCACGACGAAGAAGAACAGCGTCATCAGTCCGCTGTTGATCCAACCGCGAAGGTCCTGCGTCACGGCGTGGTCGCCGAGTCGGATCGACAGCGAGGTGTGCCACAGCCGTTCGTAGGATCCGACGTCGATGTTCGCCCAAATCAACGCGGCCACCGCAGCGAGCAGCAGCACCGCCGAGCTGCCAGCCTCGGTCTGCAAGAACTCGCGAAACGGCGTCTCGAGCCGGCGATGCCACGGAGTGGTTGCCTCCGACTCCGACTCCCGCTCTGGTTCCACCACGCTCACCGGCTTCGTCGTCCGGCTTGTGGTTGGGCAGGCGCCGACGTGGTGCTGCCGCGCACGACCACCTCGCTGCGAATCGGCCGCGACTTTGGTTGGCGGCCAGCCAGTTGGTCGAGCACCGTTTGCGCCGCCAAGGCGCCCTGCTCGAACAACGACTGCGACACGGTGGTCAGCGGTGGCACGCTCGCGGCCGCCTCAGCCACGTCGTCAAAGCCGACGACGGAGAGCTGGGCGGGCACCGCGACGTGGCGAGCCGCGGCGGCGTCGAGCACACCGAGCGCGAGCACGTCCGTCACCGCGAAAACCGCGGTGGCGGTGGGATTTTCCAGCCAGCGCGCGATGGCCTCGGCGCTGGCGGTGCGGGTGTTGGAGAACGCCTCGAGGACCGTGACGTCGGTGACGCCTGCGTGACGCAGTTGACGGGTGAAGCCAGCCACTCGTTGCGCCATCGCTTGGTGCACGCCGCGAACCCGGTTTCCGCCGTCTCCGTCGGGATCCGCTCCTAACGTGACGATGGCGAACCGGCGATGACCAAGGTCGAGCAGATGCTGGGCGGCCTTCGCGGCGGACCGCGCGCCGTCGACGCCGACGCGCAGCACCCCAGGCAGCCGCGGCTGACCCCAGCTGACCACCGGTAGCCGGCGTTCGAGCACATCGGCCACGGCAGGGTCGTCCGGCAGCAAGGAGGCAAGCACGAAAGCGTCGACGATGGCGTTGCGCACGTGCCCGTGCCGCGCGTTGCCTTCGACGGGCAGCAGCAAGAGCGCTTGGCCGGCGTCGGCGAGTGTCGTCGCAAGACCGTGCAGGAACGCCACCATGCCCGGGTCGGTGAACACGTAGGGCAGCCGCTCGGTGAGCAGCACCCCCACCGTGTCGGTGCGCCCGCGACGCAATGACCTGGCCGCCGGGTCCGGACCGGCGTAGCCCAGCTCCCGCGCAATCTTGAGGACCTTTTCGCGGGTGTCGCTCGAGCACTGATCGGGTCGATTGAACGCGTTGGAGACAGTCATCGGCGACACGCCCGCCGCTTTCGCGACGGATTGCAGCGTAGGACGTTCCATAACCTGCGCGCCCCTCCGACCGTTGCTATATCGTTACAGAGGGCGCGGCCACGGCGAGCGCCCGACTAGGGCGATTATCCAGGGTGGGCTGCGCGGTGACGATTCACGAGGTGGCGGTCGGCCTCGGGTACCTTGGGGCCGCGCTCGGCGTGGTGATGGTGGTTCCGCAGATCGCCCGCATCGTGCGGCTCCCAGGTCTGGCTGGCGTCTCGCCGCTGTCGTGGGCGATGACGAGCCTTGCCTGTCTTGGCTGGCTGATCTACGGGGTTCGCACACATGCCGCGCCGCAAATTCCGGGCAACGTCTTGCTCGTCAGCGGCGCGCCCGTTGTCGTGCTGCTCGTGCATCATTCGGTCTCCCGGGCGCGACGCGCCCTGCTGCTCGGCGGCGCGGCCGCGCTGCTGACCACGATCGCCTTCGTGCTGCCCGCCCACATGGTTGGCTACTTCGCCTTCTCCATCGGGCTTTTCTCCGGACTGCCGCAGCTTGCCGACTCCATCGCCAACTGGCGTGGTCACATCAACTCAGGCGTGTCGGTGAGCGCGTGGTCGTTGCGGATTGGCTCGCAAAGCTGCTGGCTCGCCTACGCGATCGGCACGTCCGACCTCGCCGTGGGCATCAGCGCGTGCGTGGTGCTTTCGACGGCGATCGCGATGGTCTGCCTCGAACTCGCCGCCCGCTCGGCGTCCCTTGCGCTGCCCCGCGAAGCCGAAGCCGCCTGCTAGATCTCGATGCCGAGGTTGGCGATCGGCCCGAGCAGCTCCTCTTCCTCGTAGTCGAGGTGTGACAGCAAGACCTCGCTCAGCCGCTCGACCTCCGCCTGCACACCAGGCAATTCCGACGAGTCGTCGACCATCAGCACGAGTGCCTCGTCGAGCCTGGTCAAGATGCCGGCTATCATCTCGTGTTCCTCGCTGAGCCGTTCGATCACGGGCGCAAGGCTCTCGTCGCGCGATTGTAAATCGGTGAACATCCGCGAGTCCTCGATCGCGTGGTGGATCGTCAGCACCCGGCAATACGCCGCGCAAAACGCCCCGAGCGACCAGTAGTTCTGCCGCATCGACATTCGGTTGATCAGCGATCGCGCGAGCGCGGGGCTGGTGTGGCCCGCCGCGACCTCAGCGACGACCCCCTTCAGCTGCTCAAGCTCCGAGCGCAGGTGGTCATGCACCTGCACCAAGAAGTCGGCCGACCGCGCGCCGGGCCCCTCGACATCGCCGCCGGCATGATCACGCGGGCGACCGAGGTGCGGCCTGGTCGCCTCGTCGAGATCGGCGACGTGACCGGTGGTCCGCTCGGCCGGCGCCAGGTCGAGCTGGTCGTCGTCGTCCGAACTTTGGACGCCGCGTGCGGCCGCGACGGCCGCGCGAACCTCCGGCACGACCTCCTCGGCGAACCGGCGCAGGTCAGACTCGGCGGCCGAGCCGGGGCCGAGGATGAAGCCGCTCACGCCCTGGTCGAGGGCCAACTCGGTCAGTTGCTCGATCCACGTCGTCGGGCGGCCATGCAGGAAATCGCCGTCGCGGGCGGTGAACGAGCCCATCACGTTGTACCAACGACGCACGTCGGACGGCGTCCGGCCCGCTTCGACCGCGGCGGCGTCAATGATCGCCGCAAGGTCTTTGATCTCGGACGGCGAGGCGTACGACGACGTCGGGATCCATCCGTCGGCCAGCCGTCCGGTGAGGCGAAGCATCCTCGGCTTGTACGAGCCCACGAAGATGCCGATCGGGTGCAATGGCACCGGGCCGGGCTGCGCGTTTACCAGCGAATAGTGCTTGCCAGTGAAGGAAATCCGCTCTCCCGGCGCCCACAGAGCGCGAATCAGCTGTATCGCCTCCTCTAGCGCCTCGACCGCCTCCCCCGGCGTGCGCGCGGGGCCGCCCATCGACGCCACGCCCTTCGGAAACGCGCCTGCGCCGAGTCCGAGCTCCATGCGGCCGTTGCTGAGCAAGTCGAGGCTTGCGGCGGCGCGAGCCAGCACCGCAGGCGGCCGCAACGGGAGGGTCGCGACGTCGGGGAAGAGCCTTACCTGCTCGGTCTGCGCGGCGAGCGCCGAGAGCATGGTCCAGGTGTCGAGGAAACTCGGTTGGTACGGGTGATCTTGCACGCCCACCACGTCGAGCCGGAGCGTGTCGGCGAGCCGGGCGAGCGCCATCGTCTGGTGGTAGTTCCGGGCGTCGGGGGTGACGAAAGCGCCGAAGAGGAGCTCATGTCCGAGATCAGGCACCGGCCCAGCGTAACCACGCCGTGCGCGGCTGCCCCGCGCTACTGGAGGTAGGACTCCACGTCGTCCGTGGGACGGGAGCGGGCGGCGTCCGGGTTCGCGCCGGCCTCACGCAGCGCCTCGCGCTGCCGCAGCAGATCCCAACACTGGTCTAGAGAGGCGTTCAGCTCCCGCAGCCGGGCGCGGTCCTCGTCGCTCGACGCGCCGCCCGACCAGATCGCGTGCTCCTCGTCGACCAACCGCTTGATCGTGTCGTGGATGCCCTCGTCGTCCATGCTGCCTCCTCTAGCGAACGGTACTTCCCAGTCTGGCCCGGATTAGATCCCGATCAAGGTGGGAACACGGTCGCTCGGAGGTGCCCCATGAGCGAGCATCCGAAGCACAGCTCCTCGGGCCAACACGACCCGGTCCCGCCCGCGACCCGGTCCGGATCCGGGCGGATCAATTTTCGAGCGGTCAACCTGCTGCTGCTGATCCCGTTGATCGGCACGCTGCCGCCGATGTTCTACAACAAGGCCGCACCGACCATCGGGGGCATGCCGTTCTTCTACTGGTACCAGCTGCTGTGGATTCCGATCAGCGTGACGCTGACCTACATCGTCTACCGAGCGACGCGGGGTGAGCGGTAGATGAGACGCGGGGTGAGCGGTAGATGAACGGCGTCGAGTTTGGAATCGTCATTGCGCTGTTCGTCGTCGTCACGGTCGTCGGCTTCGTCGCCGCGCGCTGGAAGCGGTCCGGCTCACTGCATCACCTGAACGAATGGGGCCTAGGCGGCCGGAACTTCGGCACATGGGTCACCTGGTTCTTGGTCGGTGGCGACCTCTACACCGCCTATACGTTCGTGGCGGTGCCCGCGCTGGTCTTCAGCGCGGGCGCGCTTGGCTTCTTCGCCGTGCCATACACGATCGTCGCCTACCCCATTGTGTTCTTGGCAGCGGCCCGTTTGTGGTCGGTCGCGCACCGGCAGGGCTACGTGACCGCCGCCGACTTCGTGCGCGGGCGGCACGGTTCGAATGCGCTCGGCGTTGCGGTGGCGCTCACGGGCATCGTTGCCACGATGCCGTACATCGCGCTGCAGATGGTCGGAATCCAGGCCGTTATCGAAGCGATCGGCATCACGAACAACCACTGGCCGCTCATCATCGCGTTCGTCGTCCTCGCGGCTTACACGTACTCTTCCGGGTTGCGCGCGCCGGCACTTATCGCGTTCGTCAAGGACACCCTGATCTACATCGTGGTGATCGTGGCGGTCGTCTACATCCCGTACAAGCTCGGCGGCTACGACAAAATCTTCGACGCCGCGGCGAAGGCGCTGCCCGCCAAAGCGAGCAAAGGCGCGCTCACTTTGCACGACGCGCAGTACCTGGCGTATTCAACACTTGCGTTCGGTTCGGCGCTTGCGCTGTTCCTCTATCCGCACGCGGTGACGGGTGTGCTCGCAGCTAAAAGCCGTGACACGGTGAAGCGAAACATGTCCCTGCTGCCGGCGTACTCCCTGATGCTCGGATTTCTCGCGCTGCTCGGCTACATGGCGATCGCAGCCCGCGTCAAGCCCGCGAACGGCACCAACGGCAAGCCCGACTCGAACACCATCGTGCCGATGTTGTTCGACAACCAGTTCCCGTCGTGGTTTGCCGGAATTGCGTTCGGAGCGATCGCGATCGGCGCGCTTGTCCCGGCGGCCATCATGTCGATCGCGGCGGCGAACACGTTCACCCGCGACATCTACCGGCCGTATCTGCGGCCGACCGCGTCACCGCGCGAGGAGGCGCAAGTCTCAAAGATCGTGTCGTTGGTGGTGAAGTTCGGCGCGCTGCTCGTCATCTTGTTCATCAACGTTCAGTTCGCGCTCGACTTCCAACTCATCGGCGGCATCATCATCATTCAGATCCTGCCGGCAGTGGTGTTTGGCTTGTACACAAGGTGGTTCCATCGCTGGGCGTTGCTCATCGGTTGGGTTGCCGGCATCGCGATCTCGTTCTGGATGCTGTGGTACGTGCCCAACCCGGCCACCAACCACAAGCACTTCGGCGGAGCGCAGTGGGCGCTGTCGCACATCGGCATCGACACGAAGTCGGCCATTTGGATCGGCATCCCCACTGTGCTTATCAACATGGTGTTGGCCGCGCTGCTCACCCCGTTCTTTGCGAAGCTACCGCGCGGTGTAGACCAGACCGACGAGAGCGACTACCACGCCGAGGCTGGTGACGTCAGTGTCGGCGCCATGCCGCTGTCGCCGGGTCAGGAGACAGTTGCCACCTGATGGCACCCGGCGTTAAGCGACGCCTGCGGCCGAGAGCGCCGACCACACCGCGAGCGCGACCATTATCACCGCGCT
>JAICYF010000066.1 GCA_025934355.1 Acidothermaceae bacterium | reverse complement strand
GCGTGCGCTCGACGTCCGACACCAAGAACTCCCCATGACTCCAGCAGCAAACGGTGCGCAGGAGCCTACTTCAGCAGCAATCCGCCGAGCCGCCGGGTCGCGATGCACAAGCCGACCAGCCCGAGCGCCACCAGGTAGCCGACGTTCGCGAGCAAGCCGGGATGGACGTGCCCGAGCACGAGCGCGCGCTGAACGTCGACCGCTTGGTAGAGCGGTGTCCAGCGCACGATGTCCGCGAGCACGTGCGGATACGTCGACAGCGGATAGAACGTGGCGGAGAAAAGAAACATCGGCAGGATCGTCAAGGTGACCCACTCGAAGTCCTGCCAACTGCGCATGAACGTCGTCGCCGCCATTCCGCACGCGGCGAACGCGAGCGCCTCGAGAATCGAGAACGGCAACGCCAGCAAGACCCATGGCGACGACAACAGGTCCATCGCCGCCATCACGATGAGGAACGCGCTGGAGTAAATGACGCCGCGCGCCAACGCCCACGTGATTTCGCCGGTGGCGATGTCAAGCGGGCCGAGGGGAGTCGACAGCACCGCGTCGTACAGCTTTGAGTGCTTCATCTTCCAGAAAATGTTGAACGTCGAGTCGAAGATCGCACCGTTCATCGCGGACGACGCGAGCAGCGCGGGCGCCACGAAGGCGGTGTAGCGGACGTCCTGGCCCCCCACGGTGAGGTGCGGGATCAATTTGCCGAGCCCGACCCCGATGGAAAGCAGGTAGAACAGCGGCTCGAAGAAACCTGACACGATGACGAGCCAGGTGCGCCGGTACACCATGAGGCTGCGCTCAACGAGCACGTGCCCGCGCCCGACACCGAGCCCGGCAAGCCCGGCGAGCCCTTGATACGGCGCGATTCTCGCGACCAGCGTTGCCATCGCTACTTGGCCAGCTTGGCTTGGTAGACCCGGCGCGCGATGACGACACCCACGACGACGAGCGCGACCAGGTAAAGCACATGCAGCGGGATCAGCCAACCCGCGCCCGGCTCGAGCTGCCCGGTTGTGAGGTCGCGCGACAGCCGGACGCCGTGCCACAGCGGGGTGACGTAGGCGATCGGTCGAATCACCGCCGGCAGCTGGGTGACGTTGAAGAAAGTGCCGGAGAACAAGAACATCGGCACCACGATGAACCGCTGCAACGCCGCGAAACCGCTGTCGCGGTCGCGGCTCGCGGCGAACGCCGTGATCGGCGCCGCGAAGGCGAGGCCCACCAGAACGCTCACCGGTAGGGCGAGGATCGCGAGCGGCGTGCGCAGCGCGCCAAACGCCGCGATGATGGCGAGGTACACACTCGAAGCGATGAGTGCCCGGGTCGCCATCCACAACAGGTGACCGACCAGAATTGCCGATGGCGTAAGCGGTGTCGCCGCGGCAGCGTGATAGTTGCCCATCCATTTGAATGAGCCGAGCACAGGGTAGGTCGACTCGAAGCTACCGATCTGCATCGCCGTGGCGGCCAATAGCCCGGGCGCGACGAACTGCAGATACGTCAAGCCGTCGGTGCCGTTCCCGCCCTTGACCAGCGAGCCAAGCCCCACGCCCATCGCGGCGAGGTACATCACCGGGCTCAGCAAACTGGTGATGACCGTGCCGCGCCAAGTGCGCCGGTACACGACGAGCCAGTACGCGTACGAGCGCATCACATGTGACGACGTCAACGCGACCATGTCACTCGACCAGACTTCGGCCGGTCAACCGCAAGAAGACATCCTCGAGCGTGCTTCGTCGCACCAGCACCGACAGCGGGACGACGCCGCGGTCGTGCACGAGTTCCAGGCACCCATCGCCGTCGTCCGCGTAAAGCAACACCCGGTCCGGCAGCACCTCCATGCGATCGCCAAGCCCGGTCAACTTTTCGGCGTTCACCTCGTTCTCCCCAATGGCAAAGCGCAATTCGACGACGTCACGGCTTGAATACCGCTCGATGAGGTCGCGTGGTGAGCCTTCGGCGGCGATCCGGCCCTTGTCCATCACCACCAGCCGATCGCACAGTTGCTCGGCCTCGTCCATGTAGTGCGTGGTCAGCACAAGGGTCACGCCTTGTTGCTTCAACCGAAACAGCCGATCCCACACCACGTGGCGGGCTTGCGGATCGAGCCCGGTGGTCGGCTCGTCGAGCAACAGCAACTGCGGCTCGTTGATCAGCGAACGGGCGATGGTGAGCCGCCGCTTCATGCCCCCCGACAGCGGCTCGACCGTGTCGTCGGCGCGATCGAGCAACTGCACAAAATCCAGCAGCTGGTCGCCGCGCTCGCGGGCCACTGCGCGCGGCAAACCGAAATACCGCCCGTAGATGAGCAGGTTCTCGCGAACGGTCAGCTCGAGGTCGAGCGTGTCGAGCTGAGGGACGACGCCGAGCTTCGCTCGGATCCGCGGCCCCTGGGTGCGCGGGTCGAGGCCGAGAATGCGCAGCACCCCGTCGGACGGCGGCGAGACGCACCCGATCATTCGCATCGTCGAGCTCTTGCCCGCGCCGTTCGGCCCGAGGAAACCGAAGGCCTCGCCCGGCATCACGTCGAGGTCGATGCCGTCGACGGCGACGAAGTCACCGAATCGCTTCACCAGCCCGCGGGCATGGATCAGCGGCTCGGGTTCGTCGACGGACATAACTGACGACCGTATCTCGCCAGGCGGTTTCCCACGCAACTGAGAATCGTCGCCGCCTACCTCAGATCGGCGGGTGCTACCTCATTTCCGGAGGCTCGCGGCGAAGCGGTCGGCGACCCGAATGGCGCTGTCGCCCACGCGCAACGCGGCGAACCACAGCAGGGCGAACAACACGCCGATGAAGAACATGGTGTGGACGACGACACCACAGGCGATGGCACAAAACTGCAGCACTGAGCCGGCAATGAAAGCCCATTCCCTGGTGATGCGCGCCGCGATCACGATGCAAGCGACCGCCAGCGCACCGCCGACACCGAGCGCGGCGGGCACGGCCACCCCCGACGACACGATCGCGACGATGATCGCAAGCCAGAAGACCACGACCTCCATGGCGAGCACGCTGGAGGCCAGCCGACGCTTGCCTTTGACCGCGTCGCGCCGGACCTTTACCGCGCGCGCGGCGAGTTCCTCGTCGGTCAGTTCGGTTTGCGGCTGCGTCATCGCTTCGGCCTCAGCAGCGCTCGCGCCTCACCTGCGGTGATCACCGACCCGGTGACGATGACTCCCGCGCCGCCGAACTCCGCGTCTTCTTCGGAAATCTCGACGGCGGTCGCGATCGCCGCGGCCAGACCGCTTTCGACGACAACCCGATCAGGACCGAAGACCTCGACGGCGACGGCGGCCAGATCGTCAACCGGCATCGCGCGCGGCGAACTGTTTTCGGTGACGACCACGCTGGCGAGAAAGGGTTCGAACGCCTCAAGCATTCCGGTCACGTCTTTGTCGGCGAGAATGGCGATCACGCCGACCAGCCGGCGAAACGCGAACGCGTCGGCCAACGCCTCGACGGTGGCGCGCGCGCCAGCCGGGTTGTGCGTGGCGTCAACCAACACGGTCGGCGACGAGCGGACCACCTCCAACCGCCCTGGAGACCGCACGCTCGCGAACGCCGATCTGACGATCTCGGAGTCGATCGGGTGCTCGCCGCCGGTGAACGCCTCGACCGCCGCCAACGCACAAGCGGCGTTTGACGCCTGGTAGCCGCCGAACAACGGCACAAAGACCTCGTCGTAGCGCGCGTGCAAGCCTTGCAGGCTCATCAGTTGACCGCCCACCGCGTTGTCGCGGGAGACGACGCCGAATTCAAGCCCTTCGCGCGCCACCGTGGCGCCAACCTCGACCACCTTGCGCAGCAGCACTTCCGCGGCGTCGACTGGCTGCAGAGACATGACGACCGTTTGATCGGCTTTGATGATGCCGGCCTTCTCGCCGGCGATCTCGGCGATCGTGTTTCCAAGTTGCGCCATGTGGTCAAGGTCGATCGGCGTGATGACCGACACCGGCGCGGGCACGATGTTCGTGGCGTCGAGCCGACCGCCCATTCCCACTTCGACGACCGCCACGTCGACCGGCGCGTCAGCGAACACCGCGAAGCCCAGCCCGGTCATCGCCTCGAAGAACGAGAGTTTGGTGTCGGACTGCGCGTCGACGATGTCGAAGAACGGCGCCATCTGCTCGTACTGATCGACGAACACCTCAGGCGAAATCGGCTCGCCGTCAAGCGAAATCCGCTCAGTTATCGATTCGAGATGAGGGCTCGTGTAGCGCCCCGTGCGCAAACCGAGCGCGCGTAACAACGCATCGATCATGCGCGAAGTTGAGGTCTTGCCGTTGGTGCCTGCAACGTGGACGACGGGATACGCCAGGTGCGGATCACCGAGAGCGTGCATCAACGCCGTCATCCGCTCGAGCTTCCACTCGATGCGCGACTCGGGCCAGCGCGCGAGCAACTCCTTCTCGACGCGGGCGAGCGCGTGGGCGGCGTCGTCGCTCATGCTGGGGGCAGCGCGTCTAGCTGACCGCGAAGCCGGACGACGTCCGCTTGCGCCGCGGCCAACCGGGCCTGCATCTTCTCGATGACCGGCTGCGGGGCCTTGCCGGTGAATTCGGGATTGGCCAACTTCTGCTGCGCGAGCACGACTTCGCTATTCGCGGTGTCGAGCGCCTTCTGCAGCCGGGCGCGCTCTTTTGCCACGTCAATCGTCCCGGACAGGTCGAGCGCGACCCGAATGTCGCCCACCACAACCCCGGCCGTTTCGGCGAATTCGGCGGAGGGCGACTGCAGTCGGGCCAGCGCACGGATCTGATCCTCGAACGGGGCGAGCGTCGACTCCGCGAGCCCGTCGATGCGGGCCGCAACCCGTTGGCCAGGCCGCAGCCCTTGCTCGGCGCGGAACCGGCGAACCTCGGTGACAACTGCCTGCAGGCGCGCGACAAGGCTCTCGTCGTCCGAGAAATTCATCTCGATGTCGAGGAGTCTGCTGCCGCCACTGACGACGCCGGTCGGCCAGGCCGCGACGACGACCGACTCGCCTCCGGTGAGTGTGCACCACAACTCTTCGGTGACGAACGGGATCACCGGGTGCCACAGCCGTAGCAACACGTCGAGCACATGACCCAGCACGCTTCGGGTGGCGGCAGCCGCTTGGCCACCGCTCTCGAGCGGCAGCTTGGCGAGTTCGACGTACCAGTCGCAGAACTCGTCCCACGTGAAGTGGAAGAGCGCGTCGCATGCCTTGGCGAACTCGAAGTCCTCGAGAAACTCGTCGACCTCGCGGGCCGTGGTGGCGAGCCTCGAGAGAATCCAGCGATCTGTCGCGGAAAGCCGTTTCGGGTCGGGCAGCGGCGCGTGCGCCTCGGCGCCGTTGAGCATCGCGAATCGGGCCGCGTTCCAAAGTTTGTTGACGAAGTTGCGTGACGCCTGCGCCCACTCGTCGCCGAGAGAGACGTCACCGCCGGGCGCGGCACCGCGCGCGAGGGTGAAGCGAGTGGCGTCGGCGCCGTAAGAATCGATCCACGACAGCGGGTCGATGCCGTTGCCCGTCGACTTGCTCATCTTGCGACCGCGGTCGTCGCGCACCAGGCCGGTGAGCGCGATGGTGTGGAACGGAATCGCTTCGTCCGCGCCACGATCGCGCATCGCGTAAAGCCCGAACATCATCATCCGGGCGACCCAGAAGAAGATAATGTCGTAACCGGTGAGCAGCACGGACGTCGGATAAAACCGCTTGAGGTCCGCGGTCTCGCCAGGCCACCCGAGCGTCGAGAAAGGCCACGACCCTGAGGAAAACCAGGTGTCGAGCACGTCGTCGTCTTGGTGCCAGCCCTCGCCGGACGGCGCCTCGTCGTCCGGCCCGACGACGACCGTCTCACCGTTAGGTCCGTACCAGACCGGGATTCGGTGGCCCCACCAGAGCTGGCGACTGATGCACCAGTCGTGCATGTTGTCGACCCAGTCGAAGTAATTGCGCGCCATCTCGGGCGGGCTGATCGCGACGCGGCCGTCGCGCACGGCGTCACCGGCGGCCTTCGCCAGCGACTCGACTTTCACAAACCATTGAAGGGAGAGCCGCGGCTCGACGACCGTGTCGCAGCGCGAGCAGTGGCCGACCGCGTGCACGTACGGGCGCTTCTCCTCGACAATGACGCCGAGGTCGCGCAGCGCCGCGGCCACCGCGGGGCGCGCCTCGAACCGGTCGAGGCCCTCGAACGGCCCGGGCTCGGTGATGACGCCGCGCTCGTCCATCACCATGCGCGAGGGCAGGCCGTGCCGCTGCGCGATGGCGAAGTCGTTGGGGTCGTGCGCCGGCGTCACCTTGACCGCGCCTGTGCCGAAGCTCGGATCGACGTGCTCGTCGGCGATGACCGGAATTCGCCTGCCGGTGAGCGGCAACTCGACTTCGGTGCCGACCAGGTGCGTGTAGCGCTCGTCGTCAGGGTGCACCGCGACCGCGACGTCGCCGAACATCGTCTCGATCCTCGTGGTGGCGACCGTGATGGGTCCGTACCGCATCGAGACGAGCTCGCCCTCGTCGTCCGAGTGCTCGACCTCGATGTCTGACAGCGCGGTAAGGCAGCGCGGGCACCAGTTAATGATCCGCTCGGCCCGATAAATCAGGCCGTCGTCGTACAAGCGTTTGAACATGGTGAGAACGGCGGCGGACAACCCGTCGTCCATCGTGAACCGCTCGCGGCTCCAGTCGACGCCGTCGCCGAGTCGGCGCATCTGGCCGAGGATCCGACCGCCGTACTCCTGTTTCCATTGCCAGACCCGTTCGACGAAAGCCTCACGCCCGAGGTCATGGCGCGACAAACTCTCCTTCGCCAGCTCGCGCTCGACAACGTTTTGGGTCGCGATTCCGGCGTGGTCCATGCCGGGGAGCCACAGCGTCTCGTAGCCCTGCATGCGCCGCCGACGGGTCACGACGTCCATGAGTGTGTGGTTGAGGGCGTGCCCCATGTGCAGTTGCCCGGTCACGTTGGGCGGCGGCAGCACGATCGTGAACGGCGGCCGGTCGCTGGCGACGTCGGCGGTGAAGTAGCCCCGTTCCACCCAACGCTCGTACAGCCGCGACTCAACGGCGGCCGGCGTGTAGACCGGCGGCAACGCCGAATCCGCGCCGGGGTTCGCGCTGGGGTTTTGTTCGCTGGTCACGGCGTCGAGTCTAAGGACGCCCGGCCGCTTCACCGAACCGGTATCGGCCCCCGAGCCGACCCAGCGTCAGATCTTCAACAGCCGATCGAAGAACTCGCGATAGGCCCGCAGCGCCTGTCGAAGATTTTCGGTCGCGGTTTCCCCGCCCTCGGCTGCCCATCGCTGGTCTAGTTGCGACCGTCGAGCCGAAAAGCCTGCGGTGACGGCGTCGACGACGTCCCCGACAAGCGCGTCGGCCCGGTCGACCGCGCCGCGCGGCTCGTCGACGAACCCCGTCTGCACGTCGCGCCACCGCGCCACGAACTCGGCGCGCTGCTCGCCGGTGAGAAGCTCCGTCTCCCCTGGAGTCCCGGTCTCCTCTGGAGTCCCGGTCTCCCCTGGAGTCCCGCCGCCGGCGGCCCCGGCGTCGGTGGCGTCCTCGATCCGCAGGTCACTGCTGCCCGAGGCGGCCCGCCCCGCCGCGAACTCCGACTCCTCCTCGTCGACGACTCGAAGTTCGTCCGCCCGAATGCCGGGGCCCTGGGGGGTGGCGGTCATCGGCGACCACCCGCTCCCGCGCTCGACGGCTCGGGCTTCAGTAGCGAGTCGAACATCGCCCGGTAATGCACCATTGCCGCGCGCAGATCCTCTGTCGTCGCCTCGCCGTTCGAGTCGCGCAGGGCCACCTCGTGCGCCGAGCGGTAGTGGTTGAGGACGTCAGCATGGTCGACCGAAAGATCCGCTTCTTGCTGGTCGAACTCGCCGATGGGGTAACCGCGCTGCTGCATGACGTCGCGCACCAGCGACTCGGCGTCCGCGACGGACTCACGTGGTTGGTCAACAAACCGGGCCTGCACGGTCCGCCACGAGGCGGCGAACGCCTCACGTTGCATCGCGTCCAGCGGACGGATGTTGAGCTGGCGACGACGCTGCGTCCGCTGCTCGAGTTCCTCTTCGGCGGCACGTCGGCCACCAGTCTTTTCGACGGCCCGGTCGTATTCCGGGCCGAACCGCTCGTGGAGTGCGGCACTACGCCTTCGGCTCAGCAGCATTGCGGCTAGCGCGGCAAGCACGATCACCAAGACGATTGCGAGCACGATGACAGCGACCAGCATTGGTCCTCCCTTGTCGTGGGACCAGGGCAGAATTCCCCTGACTGCCGGGGCGAAACGCCAACCCGCGATCCCGCAGGGCGCGACTTCGACGGTCACCGCGCGTGTTCGCGGCAGACGTCCTAAATTCAGGCATGACCTTTCACACGATCATCGAGCCCTTCCGCATCCACTCGGTCGAACCCCTGCGGATGACAACGGAAGACCAGCGCCGCGCCGCGATCCGGAACGCGGGCCACAACCTGTTCAACTTGCACGCCGAAGACGTGCTGATCGACTTGCTCACCGACTCCGGCACCGGCGCGATGTCGCGGGATCAGTGGGCTGGCATCCAGCGTGGCGACGAGAGCTATGCCGGCTCGCCGTCGTGGTTCAACTTCCTCGACAGCGTGCGCGACCTTTTTCCTTTCGAGCATGTGATTCCCACACACCAAGGGCGCGCGGCGGAGAAGATCCTCTTCACCGCGGTGGGCGGTACTGGCAAGACCGTGCCGAACAACACGCACTTCGACACGACCCGCGCCAATGTCGAGTACTCCGGCGCGCGAGCGGTCGATCTCGTCATCGCCGAGGGTCGCGACCCGCGGGCCGACCATCCGTTCAAAGGCAACATGGATCTCGCCGCGCTTGAGGCGGTGCTGGCGGCCGCCGCCCCTGGCGAGGTGCCGCTGGTGATGATGACGATCACGAACAACTCCGGCGGCGGCCAGCCCGTGTCGATGGAGAACTTGCGCGCCACAAAGGAAATCTGCGCGCGATACGGCGTGCCGCTCTTCCTCGACGCCTGCCGGTTCGCCGAGAACGCCTGGTTCATCCGCAGCCGCGAACCCGGGTACGCCGACCGCGACGTACGCGACATCGTTCGAGAGATGGCCAGCCTCGCCGACGGCATGACGATGAGCGCGAAGAAAGACCCGCTCGGCAACATCGGCGGCTGGCTCGCGATGAACGACGACGCGCTTGCCGCGAAATGCCGAACGCTTCTCATCCTCACGGAGGGATTTCCCACTTACGGCGGGCTCGCCGGGCGCGACCTCGAGGCGCTCGCGCAAGGCCTGCGCGAGGCGACCGACCACGACTACCTGCGTTACCGGATCCGCTCCACCGCGTACCTCGGTGAAGCTCTCGACAAGGCCGGCGTTCCGGTGGTGTTGCCGATCGGCGGGCACGCGGTCTACCTCGACGCCAAGTCGTTGTTGCCGCACATCGACCCGCTGTCGTATCCGGGGCAAGCCCTTGCCGTCGCGTTGTACGAGACGGGCGGCGTGCGTGGTTGCGAGATCGGGTCGGTGATGTTCGGTCGCCAACCCGACGGCGACGAAAAGCCGGCAGCCATGGAGCTCGTGCGACTGGCCATCCCCCGGCGCACCTACACCCAAAGCCACATCGACTATGTGATCGAGGTCTGCTTGCGAGTGGCCGAGGGCGCCTCAGGTCTGCGCGGACTGCGCATCGTCGACGAGCCGCCGGCGCTGCGGCATTTCACCGCCCGGTTCGAACCCCTGTAGCGAGCTGGGCGCCGAGGATGGCCCGGCCGTGCTATTGCGATATTTCATATTTTGTGCTATAGTGCGAAGGTAGCGGCATATAGTGCGGCCATGACTGTTGATCAAGGTCCTAGCCGCACCGCCCTGACCGCCGCCGCGGCGCGCGCCGCACATCTCATCGTCGACGCTGAGCCGCGCATCTTCGCCGACACACTGGCTGAGCAGCTCCTCGGCGAGCACGCCGAACCGTTGCTGGCGTACCACCGCGGGCAAAGCGACCACCCGATTCTGACGAGCGCACGAGCGCAGGTGGTTTGTCGCTCGAATTTCAGCGAGACGAGATTGGCAAGGGCGGTCAATCGCGGGGTCGACCAGTACGTCATCCTCGGGGCTGGGCTAGACACCTTCGGCTACCGCGACGACCTCGCCGCGGGCGTGCGCACCTTCGAGGTCGACCACGAGGTCACCCAACGGTGGAAAAGGCTCGCTGTCGCCGACGCGGGACTGTCGCCACGCGGCGACGTCGTCCCGGTGGCAAGTGACTTCGCGAGGGATCATCTCGTCGCTGACCTGGAACAGGCCGGCTTTGACCGGCGCCGACCGGCGTTCGTCAGCTGGCTCGGCGTCTCGATGTACCTCTCGCGCGGGTCGATCGCGGCCACGCTGCACGCCGTGGGCGCCCTCGCGTCGGGAACCGAACTCGTCTTTGACTACATCCTGACCGACGATTTGCGGGACGACGTGGGCCGGCTCTACGCCGAGCAGGTGTCAGCCGTGGCAGCGCAAACCGGTGAGCCGTGGCAAAGCGCGTTCGACCCTGATGACATGTCGCGGCTGCTCGCATCGCACTCGTTGACCGTCGAGGCGCAGGCCGACCAAGCGCAGGCGATCGACGCCGCCCTTTGGAAACGGACCGACGCGCTCGCGCCCAGCAGACTCGCGATGCTGGCGCACGCAAAGGTTGACTGACGCGTAAAGCCGCCGACGCGCCCGCTGAGCAGCGCGGCCCGGGTGGGCTTCTGGCCGATCAGGCGGTCTTCTCCCGGCGCTCGCGCTTCGCGGCGGCGGACTCGCGCGGCACGAGCGTCGGGTTCACGTTGTCGAGGACGACTTCGCGGTTGATGACGACGCGAGCGACGTCCTTGCGGCTCGGGATGTCGTACATCACCGAGAGCAGCACCTCTTCCATGATCGCGCGCAGGCCGCGCGCGCCGGTGCCGCGCAGGATCGCCTGGTCGGCGATCGCCTCGAGCGCGTCGTTGGTGAAGTCGAGCTCGACGGAGTCGAGGTCGAACAGCCGACGGTACTGACGCACGAGCGCGTTCTTCGGCTCGGTGAGGATGCGGATGAGCGCCTCGCGGTCGAGGTTGGCGACGGTCGTGATGACCGGGAGCCGCCCGATGAACTCGGGGATCATGCCGAACTTCAACAGATCCTCCGGCATGACGTCGGCGAACGAGTCGACGGAGTCAGGGTCGCGCTTGGTGTGCAGGGTGGCCGCGAAGCCGATGCCCTTCTTGCCGACCCGCGATTCGATGATCTTCTCCAGTCCGGCGAAGGCGCCGCCCACGATGAAGAGCACGTTCGTCGTGTCGATCTGGATGAACTCTTGGTGCGGATGCTTGCGGCCGCCCTGTGGCGGCACGCTCGCCGTCGTCCCCTCAAGGATCTTGAGCAGCGCCTGCTGCACGCCCTCGCCAGAGACGTCGCGGGTGATCGACGGGTTCTCGCTCTTGCGGGCGATCTTGTCGATCTCGTCGATGTAGATGATGCCGGTCTCGGCCTTTTTGACGTCGTAGTCAGCGGCCTGGATCAGCTTAAGCAGGATGTTCTCGACGTCCTCCCCGACATAGCCGGCCTCAGTGAGGGCGGTGGCGTCGGCGATCGCGAAAGGCACGTTGAGCATCCGGGCCAAGGTCTGCGCGAGGTAGGTCTTGCCGCAGCCGGTAGGGCCGATCAGCAAGATGTTGGACTTCGCCAACTCCACGGCCTCATGGCCGCTGGCGCCCGACCTGGTCTCCTTGCCGGACGCCTGGATGCGCTTGTAGTGGTTGTAGACGGCGACCGAGAGGGCTTTCTTCGCGACGTCCTGCCCGATGACGTATTGCTCAAGGAAGTCAAAGATTTCCCGCGGCTTGGGCAGTTCGTCCCACTTCAGATCGGCGGACTCGGACAGCTCCTCTTCGATGATCTCGTTGCAGAGGTCGATGCACTCGTCGCAGATGTAGACGCCTGGACCCGCGATGAGCTTCTTGACCTGCTTTTGGCTCTTTCCGCAAAAAGAGCACTTGAGCAGGTCACCGCCGTCGCCGATACGTGCCACGCGGATCCGTCTCCCTGTCAGCCGGTACTGCTCTTGCCGTTCGCCGGTACTGCCCTTGCCGTCTCACCGCCGCTCTCCAGCCCTTCAGACGGTACCGCCTGTGGCCCGGATTGTCGGCCCTCTTCCGCGTGTCCGCCAATGTGCCGGACGACGCGGCCGTGCTTGCCTCCAGCCGCCTACCGCGCGCCCACGGGCGTCAGCTTGCGGCTGGTGATCACTTCGTCGATGAGGCCGTACTCCACGGCTTCGTCGGCGGTGAGGATCTTGTCTCGCTCGATGTCGACGCGCACCTGCTCCTGCGAGCGACCAGTGTGCTTAGACAGCATCGTCTCTAGCAGCTCCCGCATGCGCAGAATTTCGCGCGCAGCGATTTCGATGTCGCTCGCCTGCCCGCCGGCCTCGCTGTACGGCTGGTGGATAAGGATCCGGGAATTCGGCAGCGCGATGCGCTTGCCCTTGGCGCCGGCCGCGAGCAAGACGGCCGCGGCAGACGCGGCCTGACCCATGCAGATGGTCTGCACCTCAGGCCGGATGAACTGCATCGTGTCGTAGATGGCGGTCAGCGCCGTGAACGAGCCGCCCGGCGAGTTGATGTAGAGCTGGATGTCGCGGTCGGGGTCCATCGACTCCAACGTGAGCAGCTGCGCCATCACGTCATTGGCCGAGACGTCGTCGATCTGGACGCCGAGGAAGATGATCCGCTCTTCGAAGAGCTTGGTGTACGGGTTGTGAATGCGGTCGCCCTGACTGGTGCGCTCGCGAAACTCAGGCACGATATAGCGTGCGTACCGGCTGGCCGGGCGCTCGAGACCCCAGGTGTCAGTCATGGTTGCTCCTCGGGTTCTCAGGAGACCGCGGTGGTCTCGGTCGGCACCTGGCGGGCGCTGCGGACGACGTGGTCGACGAACCCGTACTCCCTGGCCTCTTCGGCGGAGAACCACCGCTCGCGGTCGGAGTCGCGCTCGATCTGCTCGATGCTTTGGCCGGTGTGCATGGCGATGAGCTCTTGCAGCTTCTTCTTGGTGTAGAGCATCTGCTCGGCTTGAATCGCGATGATGGACGCCGTGCCGCCGACGCCGCCGAGTGGCTGGTGCATCATGATGCGCGAATGGGGCAACGCGAATCGCTTGCCTTTTGCCCCTGCGCACAACAGAAATTGGCCCATCGACGCCGCGAGGCCCATGCCGACGGTGGCGACGTCGCACGGCACGTATTGCATCGTGTCGTAGATGGCCATGCCGGCGTCGACGGAGCCGCCCGGCGAGTTGACGTGCATGTAAATGTCGCGCTCGGCGTCTTCGGCGGCGAGCAACAGCAGTTGGGCGCAAATCTTGTTGGCGATCGCGTCGTCGACGACTGAGCCGAGGATGACGATGCGGTTGCGGAGGAGTCGGTTGAAGATGTCGTCGTCGGGCGAGACACCGGACGACGGCATGCGCATTGCCGGCGCGTCGTTAGTTGGGCCGCCGGGGTTCCCGAAGTCGGGCCCACCCGTCTGGTAGAGCGTCACGCGGAGATCACCTGCTCGTCTGTCGCCGGTCGCCTTTGCCGAGGTGCTCGCCACCGGGGTGGACCATCAGCTGGTGCGACGTTCTGTTCGGGATATCGGGTCTCAACAATGCGACCCTAACCGGCTGATCCCCCCTCGCGGCACACTGTCGCTCACTGTTCGCTGAGGGCGCAGGCTGACCACGGCGCAGGCGACAGCCGGTGGAAAACCCCCGGCAGCGCGGGAGCTACTCGGCCGCGGCGGCGGCGTCGGCTTCCAGCTGCTTGAGGTCGACAGAGCGACCCGACGCGTCAGCAATGGCAGCCCGCTCCAAGACTTGGGCGAGCGCCTTGCTGCGCAACACGTCAGCGACAGCGAGCGGCACGGTGCCGCTGCGCACAAGTTGGCCGGCGTATTCGTCCGGTGACACACCGAGCCGGCTGGCCCGACGGACGATGTACTCGCTGAGCTCGGCCTCCTCGATGGTGAGCTCCTCCTTCGCCGCGATCGCATCAAGGATGAACTGGGTGCGCAGGTCGCGTTCGACGTCCGCCTTCACGTGCGTGTCGTGCTGCTCCTGCGTCTCTCCTTGGGACGCGAGGTAGGCGTCGAGGGTGAGGCCGTTGGCGGCAAGCTGCTGTTCGAGGTTGTCACCGCGCGCCTCAATCTCGCCCTCCACGACGCGCTCGGGCAGCGGAATGTCCACCTTCTCCAGCAACGCCTCGAGCACCTTGTCACGGGCCTGCATGCCTTGCTCAAGGCGAGCGACCCGCTCAAGCCGGGCGCGGAGGTCGGCGCGCAACTCCTCCAGCGTGTCGAACTCGCTGGCGGTCTGCGCGAAGTCGTCGTCGAGCGTCGGCAGCTCCTTCTCACGCACCGCCTTGACCGTGACGCTGGCGCGGCCGGCCTTGTCGGCGTACGCCCCGATCAGCGGCGCGTCGAACTCGGCCGACTCACCCGCCGACAGGCCGATCAGCGCGGAGTCGAGGCCGTCAATGAGGTTGCCACTGCCCACCTCGTATGAGAGGCCGTTGGCAACCCCGTCTTCGACGGGCTCGCCGTCCGCGGTGACGGCCAGGTCGATCGTGACGAAGTCGCCCTCTCGCACGGCGCGCTCGACAGTGGTCAATGTGGCGAAGCGGTCGGCGAGGTTCTTCAGTTGCCCGTCGATGGCTTCGTCGGCCACGGCGACGTCATCGACAGTGACCGGCAGCCCGTCGAGCTCGGGCAGCTCGATCTCTGGCCGGACGTCGACTTCAGCGGTGAATGCCAACTGCTCGCCGTCGCCAAAATGGGTGACCTCGATCTCCGGCTGCGAGAGCACCCGCACGTTGGCCTCGTCGACGGCCTTGCCGTAAAACTGCGGGATCGCCTCGTTCACCGCCTCCTCGAGGACGACACCGCGGCCCACCCGCTGGTCGACGATGCGCGGCGGCACCTTGCCGGGCCGGAAGCCGGGGATACGAATCTGGCCGGCCACCTTGCGGTAGGCGGAGTCGAGGTTCGGCGTGAGCTCGTCGAAGTCAACCTCGACGGTGAGCTTGACCCTCGTGGGGCTCAGGGTCTCGACGGCGCTCTTCACGGACACGGCTCCTTGGGAGGGTGGCGAACTGATGGCGGGGGCACTTAAAGCGGACGACGAAAGGCAGCTTCCGAGGCTACCGAAGCCGCGCTCAGGGCTGATCGTGGGTCGGGGCGGGGAGACTCGAACCCCCGATCTCCTGCTCCCAAAGCAGGCGCGCGAGCCACTACGCTACGCCCCGCGGCGCGCCGGGTCAGTCTAGGCGCTGCTCGACCCGTTGGTTAAACCGCTATCCCCGCGATAGCCGACGGCCGGGACCCATTGCTCCTGCAG
>JAICYF010000071.1 GCA_025934355.1 Acidothermaceae bacterium | reverse complement strand
CTCGACGGTGTGGTGCGCGTCGACCTCGACGTCGCCCTTCGTGCGCACGTGCAGGTCGAAGCCGGCGTGCTTGCCGAGCTGGGCGAGCATGTGGTCGTAGAACGGCACGCCCGTCTCGACGTCGACGTGGCCGGCGCCATCGAGCTCGAGCTCGACCAGCACGTCGGACTCCTTGGTGGTGCGCTGCACGCGCGCGCTTCGGCTCACCGTCAACCTCTCGTCACTTGCAACAGGGCGGTCTTGAACGCGGTCATCTCTTCTGCGGTACCGATGCTGACCCGCAACCACTCGCTCGGGCCCGTCTCGCGAATCAGCACGCCACGGTCGAGCAGCGCCTGCCAGATTGCATGCCGATCGTCGAACAAGCCGAATAGCACGAAGTTCGCGTCGGAGTCGGCGACGGTGAACCCGTTTGCCCGCAGCCATTCGACGCAGGCGTCGCGCTCGGCGCGCAGCGTGGCGACCTGCGCGAGCAGCTCGTCGGCGTGTTCGATGGCGGTGCGGGCGACCGCCTGCGTCACCGCTGAGAGGTGATAGGGCAGCCGGACGATGCGCACAGCGTCGACAATGGCGGGATCCGCGACGAGGTAGCCGACCCGCGCGCCGGCGTAGGCGAACGCCTTGCTCATCGTGCGGGTGACGATCAGATTCCGGTGCTGCGCAAGCATTTCAAGCGCGGACGACGTGCCCGGTCGGCGAAATTCCGCGTACGCCTCGTCGACGACCACCAGGCCGCCGTGTTCGGAGGCGGCTTCGAGCACCTGCGCTGCCGTAGACAACGGCAGTGCGGTGCCGGTCGGGTTGTTCGGCGACGTCAGCAGCGTGACGACAGGACGATGCGAGCGCACCGCCTTCACCGCGACGTCAGGATCGAGTGAGAAGTCGGCTTCGCGCGGCTCGGTGATGTAGCCGGTGAAGGTGTCGCGGCAGTACTGCGGATACATCGAGTACGTCGGCGAGAATCCCAACACCGTGCGACCAGGACCGCCGAACGCCAGCAGCAGCTGGTGCATCACTTCGTTCGAACCGTTGGCCGCCCAGACCATCGACGGGTCGAACGCGACGCGCTCGAACTTCTCGAGATAGCCGGCGAGATCGGCGCGCAGCGCCGACGCCTCCCGGTCGGGGTAGCGGTTCAGCTGGCCGGTGATCGCGGCGACGCCTGCGGCGACGTCCGAAATCAACGACGGCGACGGCGGATAGGGGTTCTCGTTGACGTTCAGCGCGACAGGGACGTCGAGTTGCGGTGCGCCATAAGGGATTTCGCCGCGCAGGTCGTTACGCAGTGGCAGCCCGTCGAACTCGCTCATCGCGGGATCCGGGCTCGGACGGCCGCGACGTGAGCGGCGAGATCCTCAGCGCCACCGAGGGAATCGATGAGCGGCGCGACCTCGGCTAGCGCGGAACGGTCGTAGTCGACGACGTGGATCATCCGCTGGAACGACTGCACCGAAAGCCCGCCGGTAAACCGAGCCGTGCCCGCGGTGGGCAGCACGTGGTTGGAGCCGGCCAGGTAATCGCCGAGGCTGACCGGTGACCACGCGCCGACGAAGATGGCGCCGGCATTTCGCACCCGGGCAGCGGTTTTCGCGGCGTCGGCGGTGATGACCTCGAGGTGCTCGGGCGCCCACTCGTCGATGATGCGCAGGCCGGCGTCGATGTCGTCGACGAGGACGTAGGCCGACTGACCCGCGAGCGCTTTACGCACCCGCTCGACGTGCTTGGTCTTCGGGATTTGCTCGTCGAGCTGGGCGTCGACCTTCTCGAGCAGTGATTCCGAATCGGTGACCAGCAGGCAGCTCGCCAGCTCGTCGTGCTCGGACTGCCCGATCAGGTCAGCGGCGACGTGCGCGGGGTCGGCGGACTTGTCGGCGAGGATGCCGATCTCGGTCGGGCCCGCCTCGGCGTCGATGCCGACGACGCCTTTCACAAGACGCTTCGCGGCTGCGACGTAGACATTGCCCGGGCCGGTGACGACGTCGACCGGCTCGACTTCTTCTCCCTGCTCGGCGCTGCTGCCATACGCGAAGAGCGCGACAGCTTGGGCGCCGCCGACGGCGTAGACCTCGTCGACGCCCAGCAGCGCGCAGGCGGCGAGCACTGCTGGGTGCGGCAGGCCGTCGCGTTGCGGCGGGGAGGCGAGCGCGATCGACTCGACGCCGGCCTCCTGCGCGGGCACGACGTTCATCACGACGCTGCTGGGATAGGCGACAAGCCCACCTGGCACGTACAGCCCGACGCGGCGCACCGGCACGAACCGCTCGGTGACGACGGCGCCGTCAGCCACCTCGACCCGGACGTCGTCGCGCAACTGGGCGCGATGCACCGCGCGGGCCCGCTTTGTCGCCTCTTCAAGGGCAGCGCGCACGGCGGGGTCGAGATCAGCGAGGGCCTTCTCGATCGCTTGCGGGTCGACTCGAAGCGCGGTCAGTTCGACGCCGTCGAACCGCTTGGTGATCTCGCGGACAGCGGCGGCCCCACGCTCGCGCACGTCGGCGCAGATCGGTCGCACCGCGCTCACCGCCGACTCGACGTCGATCGGCGCCCGCGGCAGCAGGCCGCGAACCTCGCGGGTGCTGGGCGTGCGACCGCGCAGGTCGACTCGGCGCAACATGGGTGGGCTCCGGCGGGATTCGGGCTCGGACAACTGGGGTGCAGGCGCGTGGTCTGCGCCCCGAAAGCCTACCGGCGCGACCGGCTATCCCTCGCGGCGGTTATCGGCTGCAACCGGCCGGTGCCGCGGCTTGCGGACCCGTGCCTTGGCTGCCGTCTTACGGGCAAACCGCTCCTCCGGCGGGCGCGGCTGGTTCGGCGCACGGCCTGGCCGGCGAGTGTCACCGGCGGGGCTGGCCGGGCGGTCCGGTCGTTCGGCGCGCTTGGGCCGAGCCGCCTGCTTTGGCCGTTCGGCGGTCGGCCGCCGTTCGGTGTGGTTCCGCCGTTCGGTGTACGTCCGCCGTTCGGCGTGCTTGCGCGGCGCGGTGACCTGGACCGGCTCGCCGGAAGCCGCCATCTCTCGAACCGCGTCGTGACCGGGTGCCACGTCCACGGCGGCTGGAGAGACACCCGCGTCGCGATGGATCCCAGCGACGGCACCTGCCTCGTGAGGGAGCACCAGCATGAGCGCGGTGCCGGTTGCACCGGCCCGCGCCGTTCGGCCCGAGCGGTGCAGATAGTCCTTGGAATCGTTCGGCGGATCGAAGTGCACCACGAGGTCGACGTCGTCGACGTGGATACCGCGCGCGGCGACGTCGGTGGCGACGAGCACTCGCGGGTGTCCGGCGGCGAAGCCGTCGAGGGCGCGCTGGCGGGCGTTCTGCTTCAGGTTGCCGTGGATGGCCGCGGCGTCGACGCCGGCGCGCGTGAGTTGGGTCGCGAGTCGGTCCGCGCCGTGCTTGGTGCGCACGAAGATCAGGGTGCGGGCAGGCCGCGACGCGACCTCGGTGACGACAGCGACTTTGTCCTCGGCGCGCAAGGCGAAAACGCGGTGCTCCATCGCTTCGATCGGCGCCGCCGCGGGTGCGACCGCATGCAGCGCGGGATGGGTGAGGTACGCGCGCACCAGCCGGTCGACGCCACGGTCGAGGGTGGCGGAGAACAGCATCCGCTGCCCCTCGGACGGCGTCTGGTCGAGGAGCGTCGTCACCGCCGGCAAGAAGCCCAGGTCGGCCATGTGGTCGGCCTCGTCGAGCACCGCGATTTCGATCGCGCCAAGAACGCAGACCCGCTTCTCGATCAGGTCGATCAACCGGCCGGGCGTCGCGACGACGATGTCGACTCCGCGCTCGAGCGCCTCGATCTGCCGGCCGTAGGGAGCGCCGCCGAAGACGCAGGCCAGCTTCAGTCCGAGCGTTTCGCCGAGCGGGCGCAACGCGTCTGCCACCTGCGTCGCCAACTCGCGGGTCGGCACGAGCACGAGAGCGCGCGGCGCTTTCGGCGTCCGCCGTGACGTCGACGACCCGAGGCGGGCGAGAAGCGGCAGCCCGAAGGCGAGTGTCTTGCCGCCGCCTGTCTGCGCGCGGCCGAGGACGTCGCGACCGGCGAGCGCGTCGGGAATCGCCCGCGTCTGGATGGCGAACGGCGACTCGATGCCGCGCTTTTCCAAGGCCATGACGAGCGACTTCGGCAACCCGAGGGAGGCGAACGTCGCGTCGGCCGGCGGTTCGATCAACAGGGCCGCGTCAAGCGCGGTCTCGAGCTCGGACGTCGGCGAAACCCTGGGCCGGAAGTCCTTGCTGGCCCCGCGGTTCGGGCGGCGTCGGCGAGGCGCGCCGTCGGTTGCTCGGTTAGTGGCTCGCTTGCTGGCGCCGTTGTTGGCGGACGAGAAAGCGGAACGTGACGATCGTGGTGCAGGCATGAAAAACAAACGCTCCATCAGCGTTGCGGAGGCCGCGTCGCTGGCGCCGAGTAAGCGGCGGTGACGCGTCAAGCGCGTCGAGGATCAAGGAGCGATCCTGCTGGAGACGTTGCCTCGCGAGCGGCTCGCCCGCGGGAGGGACGGCGAAGAACTCCGCCGTCATCGTGACCCAGGGTAACAGCCGTCGCGACGGCCGACGCAACGGCCGTCTTGTCGGCGCTGCCGCCACCCCGCGGGCACCCATCCGCCGAGTGAAGGGTTTGCGTTGCGTTTCGGGCCCGGATCACGACCCAAACCCTTCACTCGCCGAAGTTCATCGATGGACGACGTGTCCACTGCCAGTCGCACATTTGCGACAAATCTTAAGGCGACGGCCGGAATTGCCGATCCGGAATTCGCGAGCCACGCCCTTGCAACACCGCTTCCCAGCTGATCCGGCGGCGTGGCCCCGGCAACCGATGGCGTGCTGCCCGGGTCACCCTGTCGCCGAGGAGAACCTCCGCATGCGTCGCAGCGCCGTCCGCGTCATTGGCTTTTCTGGCATCCTCCGCGTCGTCCCGGCGCTGGCCGCCGCAGCCCTCGTGGCCGCACCGCAAGTCAGCGCCGCCGCAGTGGCACACCGCGACGTCGTCCCGACCGCGCTGCCGACTGCGGCCGCCTCCGCCGCGGCGACCGACGCGCTGCAACGGTTCGCCGGCGCCGACCGTTACGCCACGTCCGCGCAAGCGCTCTCCGATTACGACCCGGGCGTGGCCAAGCTGTACGTCGCGACCGGTGCGAGCTTCCCCGACGCACTCGCCGCCGGCGCCGCGGCCGGCGCCGACAACCCGGTGCTGTTAGTCAACCCGGCAGCCTTGGCGTCCGCCACAACCGCGGCGGTCGCGCGGCTGCAGCCAGCGCAGATCGTCTTGGTTGGCGGGCCAAACGCGCTTCCGGACTCGGTCGGCGCGGCGCTAGCCCGCTACGCGTCACAAGGCTGGGTCAGGGTCGCCGGCCCGACCCGTTACGCGACTGCCGCCGCGATCGCGGCCGACGCGTTTCCGGCGGGGGCGGCCACCGTCTACCTCGCCTCGGGCGTCGCGTTTCCTGACGCGTTGACGGCGTCAGCGCTCGGGGCAGCGGCCGGCGCGCCGGTGCTGCTCACCTCGCCGAACTCGCTGCCGGCGGAGACCGCCGCCGCGTTGACCGCGTTGCACACCCACGAGGTCGTGATCCTCGGCGGCACGAGCGCGGTCAGTGCCACCGTCGCGTCTCAGCTGAGCGCGATGGGCACGGTGGTGACTCGGGTGTCCGGCGCCGACCGCTACGCGACGAACGCGGCTGCCAACGCGGCGATCACCGGGCCGGTGTCCGACCTGGTCGTCGCCTCAGGCACGAACTTTCCGGACGCCTTGTCGGGCGCGGCGCTCACCGGCCACCTGCGCACCGCGCTGCTGTTGGTCGGCCCGTCCGGGTTGTCGACGGCCCAACGCGCTCTGGTCACTGCACTCGCACCCACTCATGTCAGCGTGCTCGGCGGCGCCGCAGCTTTCCCGGACGCGCTGGCCAACCAAGTGCTCGCCGCCGCTGGGCTCGCGGCGCCGGCTCCGACCACGTCGGCCGCCGCGGACTTCGTCGTGAACCGCGCCCCCAACGGACAAGTGTGGCGATGGAACCCGTGTGCGGTCATCGGCTGGCAGCTCAATCCCGGACCCGCCGACGCGACCGCGATCGCCACCATCAAGGACGACGTCGCGCAGCTGGCCTCGGCGTCGGGACTGACCTTCCGATACGACGGTGTGACCTCGTTCGTCCCGACGCAGCAGAACATCGACAGCCAGCCCGACGACCTCATCGTGGCGGTCGTCAACCCTGCCGCGACGGACATTTTCGCCAGCGTGCCGACCGCCGCTGGGTTCGGCGGGGTGCACGTGCGAACCACCGCCGCCGGCAACTGGCAGGTGGTGAAGGGTTACGCCCTCATCGCCGCCAACGAGCTGGGCAACCTCCCGCACACCGCCGGGCCGGGCGCGAACATCAGCACGTTGACGTTGCACGAGCTCGGGCACGCTGTCGGCTTGATGCACGCGGCCAAGCCGGCGGAGATCATGTATCCGGTGCTGACCTACCAGGCGCCGGCGACCTACAGCGCCGACGACCGCGCGGGCTTGGCCGCGGTTGGCGGCGGCGCCGGCTGCATCAACTGAGCTCGATGCCGGTCAGCCTTAGACTGCCGGACCGTGGCAGGCATGGGCACCCCGGCGACCACCGCGCTCGCCCGCACCGGCGTGGCGCACACGCTGCACCCGTACGCGCATGACCCGTCGTCCACCTCATACGGCGAGGAAGCCGCGACGGCGCTTGGGGTTTCGCCGTCCAGGGTTTTCAAGACGTTGTTGGCGGACGTCGACGGCAAGCTCGTCGTCGCGGTGGTGCCCGTCAGCGGTTCGCTGGACCTTAAAGCGTTGGCCGAGGCCGTTGGCGGCAAGCGCGCCGTGATGGCCGACGTCGCGCTAGCCGAGCGGACGACGGGCTACGTCGCGGGCGGGATCTCTCCGTTGGGACAACGCAAGTCGTTGCCCACCGTGGTCGACGCGTCAGCGCTCGACTTTGCGAGCGTCTACGTTTCGGGCGGACGTCGTGGCCTCGACGTCGAGTTGGCGCCGTCCGACCTGGTGTCTTTGACGTCGGCGACCACCGCGTCGATCGGCAAGCTCTGACCCGCGTTAGCAGCGTTAGCTCGGCGCCCGGTTGGTGGTTGCTAACGCGACGAAGAAGGTGACCACCAGTGCCGCGATGGGCCACGTCATGATGAACGGCCGGGCCTGCAGCTGGATGAACAGGTCATGGTTTCCGGGCGAGACGTGATTGGCCCAATGCAGCAGCGGCCCGCCGGTCAGCCACCGGCCAAGCCAAGCCACCATCAGTCCCGAGAGCAAACCGCCGCCGCCGAGCGCGACCGTGACGGCAAGCCCGCGATGACGCGCGACGAGCGCCGCGACCGCTCCGCACAGCAGGCCAGCGCCGAGCGTGACGAGAAAGTAGGTCGAGTCGGCGCCCGCGAAGGCCTTCGTTTCGGGCGTCACCAAGCTGACGCCGCCCTTGGCGTCCTTCACCGCGATAGCGCGCGGAGCGACCCAGACCCAGATGAAGGTCGCGACCACCCCGACGATGAGCACGGAGATGGTGCCGAGCAGCGCGGTCCAGACGTCGGCCATCTCAACGAACGGCCGTTCGTGTTCGTGTTCGTGTTCGTGTTCGCTCGGCGTCGCATACGGGCTGACGCCGTACGGCGCCGGCCGCGGCGCCTGATACCCGCCGCTCCACGCTCCGCTCGGGTCGCGTGGGTCGACGTCGCTCACGGCGTCAACCGTAACGGGCTGCCGATCATCGCTGCGTGACCGCCCGTCGGAAGGCCCACGCCGAGGCGGCAAGCGCAAGCACGCACACCCCCACGCAGACGCCAAGGTCAACGCCGACCGTGCCCCACCGCGGCGACGATTTCAACGCCGCGGCGAACGCGTCGACCGCGTACGTCGACGGCACAACCGCGCGCACACCCTGCACGACACCTGGCAGCCGGTGCGCGGGCACCAAGCCCAGGAACATCACCGCCGCCATGCCGAGTTGCCCGGCGACCGTGGCGATCTCCTGTCGTGGCGCGGCGAGACCGAGCAGCGCGCCGAGCCCCGCGAGGGAAATGCCGGCCAGCACCACGACAGGGACGATGACCCACACGGCGCCCATCGGAAGTCCGTAGAACGCCGCGCCGCCGACCGCGACAAGGATCGAACCGGGCACCGTGAATGACGCCCACGCCGCCGCGGTGGCCGTGATCAAAGCCGCGGGCGACACCGGCAACGCGCCGAAGTAGTCGAGCGCGCCGCTCGCCTTCAACGCGCCGAACCGCTGCGCGAGCAGGTTCAGTGCGACGAACGAGACGACGGTCACCGACGAACCGGCCACCACCGACTGCTCGGTGACATCGCTTGAGGTGTCGACCAAGCCCTTCAAGAGCACCACGAGGCCGACCGACTGCACGGTGGCGGCCATGAAAATCGGGATCGCGCCAGCCCGCGCCCGCGCCAGCTGACCGGTGAACACGGCCCCGAACGCGGCGGCGAACGACGGCCGGGCGCCGGTCACGTCCGTTCCAACTCGTCGGACGAGCCGCCGAGCGCGAGGTAAACGTCTTCCAACGACGGCGTGGTGAGCGTGAAGTCGTCGAGCGCCTCGAACAGCGGCCCGCCGGTCAGCTGCCCCAACGCGGCGCGCGCGTGATCGGCGTCGAGGCGCACGCTCCACCGTCGTCCGCGCTGAATCGCCTTCGCCCGCAAGGTCGACACCAGCGGGTCGTCGGCGGGCGGCTCGTCTCGCCACGCGAGCTCCAACCGGACGTCGCGGTCGACCAGCGCCTTCAGGCGGCCTGGCGTGTCGCTCGCGATGACCCGGCCGCGGTCGAGGATCGCGACCCGGTCGAGCACGGTCTCCGCCTCGAGAACGTTGTGCGTGACAAGCACGACGGTCACTCCGTTGGCCAGCCGTCGGCGCTCCAGCGCAGACCAGACCGCACGCCGAGCATTCGGGTCGAGGCCCGTCGTCGGCTCGTCGAGCACCAGCACCGGACGATCTCCCGCCAGCGTCGCGCCGAAGCTGGCCAACCTTCGCTGACCGCCGGAGAGCTTGCCGATCGGCCGTCGGGCGAACGGCGCGAGCGCGAGTTCTTCGACGAGCTCGTCGCGGGTCGCGCGGGCGGCGGCCTTCGACAGGCCGCGCAGCCGGGCCGTCGTTTCAAGGGCGGACGACGGGGTGAGGTCGGCGAGCGCCGCGTCGTCCTGGGGCAAGTAAGCGACAAAGTCCGGGACGACGCGGGGGTGGGCGACGACGTCCTGCCCGAAGAGCTTGATGCTGCCGGCGTCGGGCCGCAGCAGGCCGATCAGCTGGCGCACGAGCGTGGTCTTGCCGGCGCCGTTGGGGCCGAGCAGTCCGAAGACCTCGCCGGCGCGGATCGTCAGGTCGATGCCGGCGCTGGCCGGCACGTCGCCGGACTTCGCGCGGTAGACCTTGGTCAGCCCGGCCACTTCGTACGCGACACTGGGTTGCGCGGGGACGGCGCTCGCCGGTTTCGGCGCCACCTCATGCAATTCACCCGCGGTCATCGCTCTTCAGGGTACGGGCCAATGCCTGAGGCGGATCGCGGCGCCCGGATCGCGCGCCGGGCGGCGGACCTGCCGCGCGAGCCGCCTCCGGCCGGCCCGGCCGACGGCCCTGGACACCTGAAAGCACCCGAGGACACCGTTACAGAGATGTCCTCGGGCTACTTCAAGTGTCTAGGGGCCACCGGGCTTCGCGTCGAGAAGCTCAGCCGCCGACGAGACAACCTGGCCCAAGCAGCGCCTTGAGGTCGCCCATCAGTGCAGCGGTCGGCGCGACCCGCAGACCCTCGTCGAGGCGCAGCGTCGTGGTGCGGGTGCCGTTGCGCAGCTGCAGCTGCACCTCGGTGACGCCGGGGTGCGTGGCGAGCACCTCGCGCAACCGCTCGACCACCGGTGGCGTGCAACGCGCGGCCGGGATCTGCAGCACAACCGGCCCGCGCTCGGCAGCCTCGCCGAGATCTGGCATGAACATCTCGATGGCCGCCAAGCTAGGTGCGTCGTCGCGTCGGCTGAGCCGGCCCTTCACGCAGACGATCGCGTCCTCGGCCAGTTGCATCGCGTACTGCGCGTACGTCTGCGGGAAGAACAGCACCTCGATGGCGCCTTCGAGATCTTCGACCGTTGCGATCGCCCACGGGCTGCCCTGCTTGGTCATCTTGCGCTGCAATCCAGAGACGATGCCGCCGATCGTGACGACCGTGCCGTCCGCCCGCTCGTCGGCGGTGAGCGACGCCACCGGGCAGTCAACGACGCGTGCCAGCACGTGCTCGACTCCGAACAGCGGATGGTCGCTCACGTACAAGCCCAGCATGTCGCGCTCGGCGGCGAGCAGCGTGGTCTTGTCCCACTCCCCCGACGGAATCTCGACGTCGAAACCCAGACCGGCGCCGGGCGCCTCGTCGTCCATGGAACCGAAAAGGTCGAACTGGCCAATCGCCTCAGCCCGCTTAGTGCCCATCGCGGCGTCGATGACGTCGGCGTGGATCGAGAGCAAGCCGCGGCGCGCATGACCGAGCGAGTCGAAGGCACCCGCCTTGATGAGCGACTCGACGACCTTCTTGTTGCAGACGACAGGCTCGACTTTGGCTAGGAAATCAGCGAAATCGGCGAACCGGCCCTTCGCCCTGCGCGTCGCGATGATCGACCCGACGACATTCTCGCCCACGTTGCGGATCGCGGACAGACCGAACCGGATGTCGGTGCCGCGCGGCGTGAAGTTCGAGTCAGACTCGTTGACGTCGGGCGGCAGCACCTTGATGCCCATGCGCCGGCACTCGTGCAAATACAGCGCCGATTTGTCTTTGTCGTCTTTCACCGAGGTGAGCAGCGCCGCCATGTACTCGGCCGGGAAGTTGGCCTTGAGAAACGCCGTCCAATAAGAGACAACGCCGTAGCCCGCGCTGTGCGCCTTGTTGAACGCGTAGTCGGAGAACGGGACCAGGATGTCCCAGATCGTCTTGACGGCGCCCTCGGAATAGCCGTTGCCACGCATGCCTTCGGAGAACGGCACGTACTCCTTGTCGAGGATCTCCTTCTTCTTCTTGCCCATCGCGCGGCGCAGCAGGTCGGCTTGGCCGAGGCTGTAGCCCGCCAGCTTCTGCGCGATGGCCATGACCTGCTCCTGGTACACGATCAGGCCGTACGTCTCGTCGAGGATTTCCTTCAGTGGCTCGGCGAGCTCGGGGTGGATCGGGGTGACCGGCTTGCGATTGTTCTTGCGGTCGGCGTAGTCGTTGTGCGCGTTGGCGCCCATCGGCCCTGGCCGGTACAGCGCGATGACCGCGGAGATGTCGTCGAACTTGTCAGGCTTCATCGAGCGCAGCAGCGCGCGCATTGGGCCGCCGTCGAGTTGGAACACACCCAGCGTGTCGCCGCGCGCCAACAGCTCGTAGGTGGTGGGGTCGGCGTCCAAATCAAGCTTTTCGAGGACGACGGTCTCGCCGCGGTTCTCACTTATGCCGGCGAGGCAGTCGTCGAGCACGGTGAGGTTGCGCAGGCCGAGGAAGTCCATCTTCAGCAGGCCGAGCTTCTCGCACGCGCCCATGTCGAACTGGGTGATGATCGCGCCGTCTTGCTGGCGGCGGTGGATCGGGATGACGTCGAGCAGCGGCTCGCGGCACAAGATGACGCCGGCCGCGTGCACCCCCCACTGCCTCTTCAGACCTTCAAGGTCGCGCGCGGTGTCGACGACCCGCTTTACGTCGGGGCTGGACTCATACAGCGACCGGAACTCAGCTGCCTCGGCGTAACGCGGGTGCTCGGGGTCGAAAATGCCCGCGAGCGGGATGTCTTTGCCCATGACCGGCGGCGGCATCACCTTGGTGATTTGGTCGGACGTCGAGAACGGGTAGCCCAGCACCCGCGCGGAGTCTTTGACCGCCTGCTTGGCCTTGATGGTGCCGTAGGTGATGATCTGCGCGACCCGCTCCTCGCCGTATTTCTCAGTGGCGTAGCGAATCATGTCGCCGCGGCGGCGCTCGTCGAAATCCATGTCGATGTCAGGCATCGAGATGCGCTCGGGGTTAAGGAACCGCTCGAACAGCAGCTTGTGATGGATCGGGTCGAGCTCGGTGATGCCCAGCGCGTAGGCAATCATCGAACCGGCCGCGCTGCCACGACCAGGACCCACTCGAATTCCGTTGGCCTGCGCGTATTTCACGAGGTCGGCGACGACGAGGAAGTAACCAGGGAAGCCCATCTGACAGATGACGCCAACCTCGTACTCGGCCTGCTTGCGATGCGTGTCGGGCACCCCGTTCGGGAAGCGACGGCGGAGCCCGGCCTCGACCTCCTTGACCAGCCACGATTCCTCGGATTCCCCTTCTGGAATGGGGAATTGCGGCATCAGGTTGGCACGTTCGTTGAACTCGACGTGCACCCGCTCAGCGATCGCGAGCGTGTTGTCGCACGCGTCAGGAAAGTCGCGCCACAGCTCCCGCATCTCTTGTGCTGTCTTGAGGTAGAAATCACGGGCGTCGAACTTGAAGCGCTTCGGGTCGGCGAGCGTGCGGCCGGTCTGCACGCACAGCAGCACCTCGTGCGCCTCCCACTCGCGCGCGTAGGTGTAGTGCAGGTCATTGGTGGCGACGAACGGCAAGCCGAGCTCTTTGGCGAGCCGGATCAAGTCGTCGCGGTGGCGGCGCTCGATCTCGATGTTGTGATCCATCAACTCGCAGTAAAAGTTTTCGCGGCCGAAGATGTCGCGATAGTCGGCGGCCGCTTTCTTAGCCGCCTCGTACTGGCCGCGCTGCAGCAACCGGTTGACCTCGCCGCTCGGGCACCCGGTGGTGCCGATGACGCCCTTCGCGTAGGTCTGCAGCAGCTCACGGTCCATGCGCGGCTCGTAGTAGTAGCCCTCGAGGCTGGCCAGGCTCGACAGCCGGAAGAGGTTGTGCATGCCGGCCGTGTTTTCGGCGAGCAGCGTCATGTGGGTGTACATCTCACCGGTGTTGTCGTCGCTTGCGCTTGCTCCGGTGAGGACGGCGCGCTTGCGCTCGAACCGGCTGCCCGGCGCGAGGTAACCCTCCATGCCGATGATCGGATTGACGCCAGCGGCTTTGGCCTGCTTGTAGAAGTCGAAGGCCCCGAAGACGTTGCCGTGGTCGGTCATCGCCAAGGCCGGCATGCCCATGGCAGCGGTCTCTTTGAACAGGTCTTTCAGTTTCGCGGCGCCGTCGAGCATCGAGTACTCGGTGTGCACGTGCAGGTGGACGAACGAATCGCTGCCTTTAACCCCGCCTGCCATGCCTTGCCCGGCCTCCCATCGGTGCACGCGCGATCAACAAGATCGACCACGGCGCGCGGTTGTTGCTGTCGTGCTTGAGGCCCGGGGAAGTCGGCTCTGTGCGACCCCGGAACTCTAACCCGACCGAGCCTGCCAAGGGGTGCTGACACTCACATGGCAGCATCGGCAGCGTGACGGATCCGCAAGGCTGGCTGCGCCGGCTCGAGCGGCGCGCCGGGCTGAGGGCGGCCGCCGGGCTGACCCGCGAACTCCGCCCGCGCGGGCCGGCCGACGATGTGATCGATCTCGCTGGCAACGACTACCTCGGGCTCGCCCGCGACCCTGACGTCATCGCCGCCGCGTCGTCCGCGTTGCGGGAGTACGGCCTGGGCGCGACCGGCTCACGGCTGGTACGCGGCGCCACCGACGCGCACGCCGAGCTCGAGGCGGGGCTGGCTGAGCTGCTGCGCCAGCCGGCCGCGCTTGTCTACTCGTCCGGCTATCTCGCCAATCTCGGCGCGATCAGCGCGCTCGTCGCACCGCGCGGCGTCGTCCTGATTGACGAGCACGCGCACGCGTCTTTGCACGACGGTTGCCGGCTGTCCGGCGCGCGGGTCGATAGCTTCCCACATTCGGACGTCGCCGCCCTACGGGCGGGCCTGGCCCGGCACGCAGGCTCGCCGGTGGTCGTGGTGACGGAGTCGGTGTTCTCCGTGGACGGCGACCTCGCGCCGTTGCGCGAACTGCATGACGCCTGCCGGGAAGCCGGGGCGGTGCTGCTCGTCGACGACGCCCACGCGCTCGGCGTGCTGGGCGCTGGCGGTGCCGGGGCGGTGGCCGACGCCGGGCTCGCTGGCGAGCCGGATGTCGTTGTCACCGCGACGCTGTCGAAGGCGGTGGGCGCGGCCGGCGGAGTAGTCGCCGGGCCCGCTGCCCTGCGTCGGCACATCGTCGACACCGGGCGGACCTTCATCTACGACACCGCGTTGCCCCCGAGTGTGGCCGCGGGAGCGCTCGCGGGGCTTGGGCTCTTGCACGACGCCGACGACAAACGCGCTCTCGTGCGGGCGCGGGCTCGGCAGGCGTTCGAGCTTTTGCGTGACGCCGGATTCGACGCTCGTGAACCGGCCGCTGGAGTGCTGTCGGCCGCCGCGCCGTCGGCTGAG
>JAICYF010000222.1 GCA_025934355.1 Acidothermaceae bacterium | reverse complement strand
TCCGGGCAGGTCGCTCCTCCGCTGCGAAGTGCCCGCGCCAAACCGCCAGGCAACGGGACCGCCAGCACCCCACCGCTGGTGCGCTTGGCCTTGCGCCACTGCGTCGACAACTCGGCGAGCGACTCGACCCGCGGACCGCCTCGGTCGGGCAACATCCCGCGGTCTCCCGCGTCTAGCGCCTCGGCAAGGCAACGCCCGGCGTCGGAGGTGCTGATCGGTTGCAACGGAACGCCCATGGGAACGGCGGTGACCGGTCCGACGCTCATTTTTCCCAACATGAAGTTCACGAACGGGTGAAACTGCGTCAGCCGCTGCACGCTCCATGGCACCCGCCCGATGGCGACGATTTGCTCAGCAGCGAACTTCGCGCGGTAGTAGGAGTACGGGACGACGTCGATTCCGACGATCGACACGTACAGCAAGTGCCGCACGTCGGCAGCAGCGGCAGATAGCACCAATCGGCGAGTGCCTTCCATGTCGATGCGCATGCTGTCGCGCGGGGCGCTGGCCGCGTGCACCACCGCGTCGACACCCTTCATCGCGAGGTCGAGTCCGTCGCCGTTGACGAGGTCCGCCTGCACGATCTCAACGCCGACAGGCGGTTTCGCCCGCTCGGGGCGTCTGCTGATCGCCCGCACGTGGTGCCCACGATCAAGAATCGCCTGCAGGAGATCCGTGCCCAACGTGCCGGTGCCGCCGGTTACCAAGATGTTGCTCACGACGAAGCCGTTCCCGAACTGGTGGTCACTACACCGCGCGAGGCGAAGGTCCACTCAGCGAGGGTGAATCTCGCCCGTCGAATCGATCACCGCTGCGCTGGCGCCGAAGTCGGCAACGGAGAGCTGGTTGACGAAGTCGGCCGCCGCGCCGGCGGTGTCGACCGCAGGCCGCCCGGAAACGTCCAACCGCAACGAGGTGAAATGCGCGACCGCCGCGTGTCCTGTCCGGTCGAGGCCCACGCGCAACGCACCGGTCAAACCCAAGGCGCCGCTGGTCGAGAAATTGCCGTAGCCGACGAAGTCACCGAGGCTGTAGTTGACGAGGTGTCCGCGGTAGAACTCCATACCGCGCAACACGTGCGGGCCGCTCGCCACGACAAGGTCGGCACCCGCATCAATGGCTGCGTGTGCGAACGCCCTCGGATCGCCGCGGTCTTCACCGAGGTACCGCTCGGCGCCGCTCACGTGTCCGGCGTCGCTGCCCTCGGCCCCGGCGTGCATGTACACCACCACCAGGTCGGCGGATTTCTTCGCCGCGGCGATCAACTGGCTCGCGCGGGCGTCGTCCAACAGGTTGTTCGTTGTGGCGTACGGCGCGAAGCCGACGAAGGCGACACGCACACCGCTGGCCTCGACGATTGCGGTCTGGCCGGGCAGACCGGTTTGCGCGATCCCCGCCGAACGCAGTGCGGCGGTCGTGTCGGCGACACCGCGCGCGCCGAAGTCGTGTGAGTGGTTGTTCGCGCTGTTGAGCACGGTGAACCCGGCGCCGCGTAACACGCTCGCATAGGACGGCGGCATTCGAAACGCGAAGCAGGTCGGCGGTTTCGGCGTCGGTGTCGGGGTCGAAGTCGCCTTCGCCGTCGCCGTCGCCGTCGGCGTCAACGTCGCAGTTGGGGTCGCTTTCGCCGTCGGCGACGCTGTCGGCGTTGTCGTTGCCGACGACTTGGACGTCGCAGTCGGGGTCGGTGGCGGTGTCGGCGGCGGACATTTCGACGAAGACGCGCTGGTGAGAGCGGCCTCAAGGTTGCCGAAAACGATCGGCGTCGAGAGCACCGACCGCATTGGCGCGAGATAACTGGACGGCGCGGCAGGAAGCTTCGGCGTGTTTCCAAGCGCGACGTCGCCGACCGCGACGACCGTGATGATCGGCGGCCCGGTGATCGTCGGCGACGACGACGGCGACACCGCGGCTGACGAGACAGCCGTCGGCGAAACCGCGGGTGCCGGCGATGCCGAGGGCGTTGACGAGTCCGGCGTCGCGGGGCCAGCGGAGTGGCCGCCTGACCCACCGTGGCATCCCGAGATCAACACTGCGGCAACGGCGACGAGCGGCAAACCACGCCCCCGACCGCGCATGACGACCAAACTCTTGTTCAGCAAGTGGGCACGACAGGGTTCGAACCTGTGACTCCCCGGTTGTAAGCCGGGTGCTCTTCCACTGAGCTACGCGCCCGCGAGTGCCTACCTATCCTGCACCACGCTGCGTTCAGTCGAGGTTTTCCAGGGCCTTCTTGTACGCTCCCGGATCGCGAGCCTCGCCGATGCCCCGCAGCAGACTCCACCGAACGACACCGTCGCGGTCGATCACGAATGTGCCGCGTAACGCCGCGCCCGCGTCGTGATCGAAGACACCGTAGCGGCGGGCCACCTCGCCGTGCGGCCAGAAGTCAGTCAACACCGGGAAGCTGAGCCCGCGTCGATCAGCGAACGCGCGCTGGGTGAACTTGGAATCGACGGAGACGGCCAGCAGCGTGCTGCGGTCGTTGACGAACGACCCCACGTCGTCCTGCAAAACTGAGAGTTCGCCGGTGCACACGCTGGAGAACGACCACGGATAGAAGACCAGGACGACGTTGCGGCCGCCGGCCTCGCGAGGCCCCCGAAACGATGAGAGCCGCACCGGCGTGCCGTGCTGGTCGACCAACTTGAAGTCCGGCGCGGTGGCGCCGATGTCGACGGTCAACGCTTTCGAGAGCTACGCGGCGCCACCAGACGCGCGCCCGACCATTCGCGTCCGGCGCTGATCGAGCTGGTTTGGCTGAGCCCGGCCGTCGGCGCCGCCTCAGAGATGTCGCTCGGCTCGACATGACCGTCGCGACCCGACTTCGGCGTCAGCAACCAAATCGTTCCGCCATCGGCCAGCGCCGTGAGCGCGTCGACCAGGGCGTCGACCAGATCACCGTCACCGTCGCGCCACCACAGCACCACCGCGTCGACGACGTCGTCGTAGCTTTCGTCGACGAGCGCGGCACCGGTGACCTCTTCGATCGAGGCGCGCAACTCCGCGTCGCAGTCTTCGTCGTAACCGATCTCCTGGACCACCTGGCCGGACGAGAATCCAAGCTTCTCCGCCCGGCTGCGCTGTCCCTCCGCGTGGTCCGCGGTCGCGCTCACCAACACCCTCCTCCGGATGACCCGTTGAAATACGAACATGCTGCGTTCAGCGGTGCTGATCCACACCGGTCGCTGTAGTCCACACGTCCGAGGCTCCGCGCGCAAGTGCTCGGGAGCAAACCCGCCCCACCCGCCCGGCGGATGAGAGAATCGGGCCGCGCCCATCGCCCGGGGCGCGCCCCGCCCGCGCAGGAAGGCCCCACGGTGTCACGAGCCGACCGCAATCCGGTGATCAGCGACGGGCTGCCGACGCAGCTGCCCGACCTCGACCCCGACGAGACCTCCGAGTGGCTGGAGTCCCTCGACGCCGTCGTCGCCGCGCAGGGCAAGACCCGCGCCCGATACCTGATGCTGCGCCTGCTGCAACGCGCGCGCGAGCGACAGATCGGCGTCCCGGGCCTGCGCAGCACCGACTACATCAACACCATCCCGCCCGAGGCCGAGCCCTGGTTCCCCGGTGACGAGCGCATCGAGAAGCAGATCCGTCGCGCGGTGCGATGGAACGCCGCCGTCATGGTGTCACGCGCCAACCGCCCCGAGCTCGGCGTCGGTGGCCACATCGCGACCTACGCGTCGGCGGCCAGCCTGTACGAGGTCGGCTTCAACCACTTCTTCCGCGGCAAGCACCAGGCCGACGGCTCTTCCGGCGACCAAGTGTTCTTTCAAGGCCACGCCTCCCCCGGCATCTACGCACGCGCATTCCTCGAAGGCCGACTGACCCAAGACCAGCTCGACGGCTTCCGCCAAGAGATCAGCCGCTCGGGCATTCCGAGTTACCCGCACCCGCGGCTGATGCCCGACTTCTGGGAGTTTCCGACCGTCTCGATGGGCCTCGGCCCGCTCGACGCGATCTACCAGGCCCGCTTCAACCGCTACCTGCACGCGCGCGGGATCGCCGACACGTCGAAGTCGCGAGTATGGGCGTTCCTCGGCGACGGCGAGATGGACGAGCCCGAGTCGCTCGGTGCCATCGGCGTCGCCGCCCGCGAAGAGCTCGACAACCTCACGTTCGTCATCAACTGCAACCTGCAGCGCCTCGACGGCCCGGTGCGCGGCAACGGCAAGATCATCCAGGAGCTCGAGGCCAACTTCCGCGGGGCCGGCTGGAACGTCATCAAGGTCATCTGGGGCCGCGAGTGGGACGAGCTGCTCGCCCGCGACGTCGACGGCGTCCTGGTCAACGCGATGAACAGCACCCC
>JAICYF010000102.1 GCA_025934355.1 Acidothermaceae bacterium | reverse complement strand
GGTGGGCTCGTGAAACACGAGCTCTTCGGCGGTTCGGCCGCCGAGCAGCATCGCGAGCTGGTCCATCATCTCGGCGCGGGTGACGAGGAACTTGTCTTCGGTCGGCAGCGCGAGGGTGTAACCGAGCGCGCGGCCGCGCGGCAGGATCGTCACCTTGTGCACCGGGTCGGCGTTGGGCAGCGCGTGGCCGACCAGCGCGTGACCGCCCTCGTGGTAGGCGATGATCTTCTTTTCCTTCTCGCCCATGATGCGGCTCTTGCGCTCGGGCCCGGCCATCACGCGGTCGATCGCCTCTTCAAGCGTGAGCATGTCGATCTGCTTCTTGTTGGCGCGCGCGGTGAGCAGCGCGGCCTCGTTGATGACGTTCGCGAGGTCGGCCCCGGTGAAGCCCGGCGTGCGGCGCGCGATGACGTCGAGGTCGACGCCCTCTGTGAACGGCTTGCCCTTGGCGTGCACCCGCAGGATGCCCTTGCGGCCCTCCATGTCGGGCCGGTCGACGACGATCTGCCGGTCGAACCGGCCGGGGCGCAGCAGCGCAGGGTCGAGGATGTCGGGCCGGTTGGTCGCGGCGATCAAGATGACGCCGCCCTTGACGTCGAAGCCGTCCATTTCGACGAGCAGCTGGTTGAGCGTCTGCTCGCGCTCATCGTGGCCACCGCCGAGGCCCGCGCCACGGTGCCGGCCGACGGCGTCGATTTCGTCGATGAAGATGATGGCCGGGGCGTTCTCCTTGGCCTGGGTGAACAGGTCGCGCACTCGAGACGCGCCGACGCCCACGAACATCTCGACGAAGTCGGACCCTGAGATCGAGTAGAACGGCACACCGGCCTCACCGGCGACCGCTCGCGCGAGCAGCGTCTTACCGGTGCCGGGCGGGCCGTAGAGCAACACGCCCTTCGGGATCTTCGCCCCAATGGCCTGGAACTTCGCCGGGTTCTCGAGGAACTCCTTGATCTCTTGCAGCTCTTCGATCGCCTCGTCGGCGCCTGCGACGTCGGCGAACGTCGTCTTCGGGGTGTCTTTGCTGATCAGCTTCGCCTTGGACTTGCCGAAGTTCATGACCCGAGAGCCGCCGCCCTGCATCTGGGTCAGCATGAAAATCATCAGGCCGACGAGCAGCAGGATAGGCAGCGCGTTGAGCAGGATCGCCAGCCAGATGCTGCCGTGGGTGACCTTGACGTTGTAGAGCTTGGCCGGGTTGAGCTTGCCCTGCTCGGCGAGCTGGTCGAGCTTGGTCTGCAGCTGGACTTCTTGGTCGGGCGAGATCGACGCCGAAATCTTCGTCGAGCCGTCGGGCAGCGGGTTCTTCGTCGTGACCTGGACGGTCTGCTCTTTGTCGTGGAAGACCGCCGAGGCGACGTTGCCAGTGTTGATCGCGTTGGTCACCTGCGAGGTGTCGACGCCCTTGTAGTCGCTGCCACCGCTCCAAAGGCCCTTCAGCAAGACCAGCAGCACGACGATGAGGAGCACCCAGAACAGCGGGCCTCGCGCGTATCTCTTAACGTTCATGGATGCGGAGCGATCGCGCCCCGTACCTCCTGCCGACTCGATCCTGCTTTTAAGACTCGACGCCTCGACGGCCGAACCAAAGGCCGCACGCCCGATTACCGAGCGTGACCTAGTGCGCTTCGATCACGTAAGACCTCGAAGGTACACCGGCGCGAGGGCGGTCGAAGCCTTGACATCCGGGGCACCCACCTAGTCAACCGACAGGTCACCCGGTACGTTCCCGGGCGGCTGCCGATGAGGGTTCCCCCGTGCTCAACCCGCTACTCGTAGACCGCTGGCTTCAGCGTGGCGACGAACGGCAGGTTGCGGTAACGCTCGGCGTAGTCGAGGCCGTAGCCGACAACGAACTCCCGCGGCAGGTCAAACCCGAGGTATTTGACCTTCACCTCTTGCTGCACGGCGTCCGGCTTACGCATCAGCGCGCAGACCTCGACCGACGCCGGGGCGCGCGACTCGAGGTTCGATACCAACCACGACAGGGTGAGCCCTGAGTCGACGATGTCTTCGACGACGAGCACGTGCCGGCCCTCGATCGCGTGGTCGAGGTCTTTCAAAATGCGAACGACACCGGACGACGAGGTGCCCGACCCGTAGGACGAGATCGCCATGAAGTCGAGGGTGACCGGTAGGTGCAACGCGCGCGCCAGGTCTGCCATGACCATGACGGCACCCTTGAGGACGCCTACCAGCAGCAATTCCTGCCCGGCGTAGTCGGCGTCGATAGCGGCCGCCAGCTCGCCGACCTTCGCCTGAATTTCCTTCTCCGTCAGCAAAATCGCGGCTAGGTCGTTACTGACGTCGGCTTCATCCACCGCGCGGTTGCTCCACTCTCAGTCGCTCGACCGCCCGTTCGCGGGCGTGAAATGTAGCCTGCCATACCGGCGCGACGCGGCGACTCCGCCAGGCAGATTGACCGGCCCTTGCCCGCTCCAGTCGATCACCAACGCGTCGACCGCGGCGATGTGGACAGCCGCCAACGCACCCGCCGCCGTGCCCGCGTCGAGCGCGGCCAGCCGCAACACCCGCGCCCGCACGGCGGGCGGCATGGTGGCGAGGTCGGCGACGTCGAGCTCGCGCTCCGACGCGCCGCCGTCCCAACCGGCGGCGAGTTCGGCGTAGGCGAGCACCGCCCATTCGTCGAGCGCATCGGCATCGGCCCGAGCCAGTTGCGCCGTCCGAGCCAGCGCCGCCGCGACCCCCGGACCGAGCTCGGCCTCCAGCAACGGCAACACCGTCGCCCGCACCCGCGCCCGGGCGAAAGCGGGATCGCCGTTGTGCGGGTCGTCCCACACCGGCAGCGCCAGGTCGGCGCAAGCGGCGGACGTCGTCGCCCTCGTCAGGCCAAGCAGCGGCCGGCGGTACCGGCCGTCGACCCCAGCGACCGCGGCCATACCGGCGAGCGACCGCAATCCGGATCCCCGGGCCAGGCCGAGCAGGACGGTCTCCGCCTGGTCATCCAGCGTGTGCCCAAGCAACACCGCCACGGCGCCGGTGCGGACAGCCACCGAGTCGAGCGCCGCGTATCGCGCCTCGCGCGCAGCCGCTTCCGGCCCGCCGGCGGCCCGCACCTCGACGGCGACGCACTCGACCGGGTCGAGACCAAACTCACCGAGCAACCGGGCGACGGCCTCCGCGCGTTGCGCCGAGCCGGATTGCAACCCGTGGTCGATCGTCACCGCGCCCGCGCGCAGCGACCGGTCCGCCCGCGGGGACTCGAACGCGAGAGCAGCGGCAAGCGCGAGGGAGTCGGCGCCGCCGCTGCAGGCGGCGAGCACGGTCGAGCCGGCCGGTAGGTCGCGAAGCGCCAGCCGCACCGCGTGCCGAACGGCCGCGACGGACGGCGTTGGACCCACCTGACGTCGTCCGATCTATTCGGACGGCGATTCGGCGCCACCGCTGATCTCGGCGCGCAACACCCGCGACATCCAGGCTGGAGGGTCGGCGATCTCGGCTTTCGTGGGCAGCGTGTTCGGCGACGTCCAGACTTTGTTGAACGCGGCCATTCCCACCCGGTCGACCACCGCCTTCACAAACGCCGCGCCCTCCGCATACTGGCGGGCTTTCATGTCGAGGCCGAACAGCTTTCGCACGACGCGGTCGGCGGGGTTTTGGCCGCGCCGTCGCTCGCCGAACTTACGGGAGATCTCTTCGACGGTCGGAATGACCTCGGGGCCCACGCCGTTCATGACGTACTCGCCATGACCTTCGAGCAGCGTCATCACGGCCGTGAGCCGGTTCAAAATCTCGCGCTGCTCAGGCGTCTGCACCGCTTCGATGAGGCTGAGCGCGGGCTCTTTCTCCGCCTGCTCACCCGAGCGGCGACGCAGGTTCTCGCGGGCGACCTCCCCGACCGCGCGCAATCGGTCGAGCATCGCGGAGGGGTCGAGGTCGCTCGCCGCCAGGAACGCGCTGATCTCGTCTTGGACGTGCGAGCGCAACCACGGCACCGCGGTGAACTGGGTGCGGTGCGTGACCTCGTGCACGCAGACCCACAGCCGGAAGTCGCGGGGATCGACGTCGAGGTGCTGTTCAGCGGCGACGATGTTAGGCGCGACCAAACTCAGCCGACCCAACCGAGCGCGGCCGTTGGCCGGAGGCAGGAACAACTCGTACTGGCCGAGCACCTTCCCCGACAGGTAGGCAAGCAGCACGCCCACCTGCGCTCCGGTCACCCGAGAGCCGACCGCGGTGAGCACGGGCGCGCCAACCTTGCCGCTGCGTTTGGCCGCGAGCTTGTCGAGCAACGGGGCCATCACGATCTGGAAGCCACCGATGTTGCCTTTCACCCAGCCGGTGCGGTCGACGACGGTCGCCGGCTCATGCGGATGTGGCGCCTTCATCCCGGTGAACGCGCTGACGTGGTCCTCGGCCTCAAGCGCGAGCTCGCGCAGCTGGCGGACCGCCGCGAACGCCTCCTCCCGCGTCACCGCCGGGCCACGCGGGGCGAGCCGGGTGGCGGTCGCGACCGCGAGGTCCCAGTCGATCAGCCGGGTCGATTCGGTCATGGACGCACTCCGCTCATTTCACTGGGCTGCGCATTCACAAGGCTGCTCATTGATGACTCCCTTGCAAGCCACCGTACGGCTCGTCACGAACACCCGCATCCGGCGAGTCCTGCACTCACCCGATCGAGCGCCGCTTCGGCCTTCAACGTCGCGTTGTTGGCGATGCCGTTCGCGACGACGGCGAACGACAACACCCGGCCGCTCGCGTCATATGTGAAGCCGGCGAGCGCGACAACGCCGTCGAGTGTTCCCGTTTTCGCCCGCACGAGACCGCTGGCCGCCAGCGCGGGCGGGCTCGAGTAGCGGCTGGCGAGCGTGCCAGAAAATCCGGCCACCGGCAGGCCCTGCAGTGCCGCCGAAAACTCGGGGTGCGCCGGCGACAGCAGCACGTCGACGAGCTGCACCAAGGCCGTCGGTCGCACCCGGTCTGACCGGGACAGACCGCTGCTGTCGACCATCTCAAAGCCATCTGGCTCGACGCCGAGTTTGCCGATCACGTCACGCACGGCTTGCGTACCGCCGCTGAAGCTGGCCGGCCGGCCAGTCGCCAACGCCACCTGGCGGGCCAACGCCTCGGCCAGGTCGTTGTCGCTGCGGTCGAGCATCCGCTGCACCAGCGCCGCGATCGTTGGTGATTCAACGCTCGCGATCGTCGGCGCGGCGCCCGCGGACGTCCGCTGCGGGACGCCGTCGACCTTGACGCCGTCGGCCGACAACAGTGCCGCGAAGTCGCTCGCCGCGACAGCCGCCGGGTCGTTGGCACGGGCCGGCTTCGTCAGATCTGGCTCGCCTTCGTCGACCTCGAGCGCGCTCACCGGGGCGACGTCGCCCTCGCTGACGTAGGTCGGTTTCCAGTCGGGCGCGGTCGCCGGTCCGGTGAACAGCGAGTCGTCGTAACCGAGTTGCAGGTGTGTCACGCCGCGAGCCTTCATGGCGGACGCCGTCGAAGCGGCCAGCTCGGCGAGCCTGGCCGGCTCGGGAAATCCGGGGTCGAGGTGACCGGTCGCTTTCGGGCCAGCAAGCGTGGGGTCACCGCCGCCGACGAGCACCAGCCGGCCGTCGGGGGCGAGCACCGTCTTGGTGGTGAGCCGATGCTGCGGTCCGAGCTGCTCAAGCGCGGCGGCCGCGACGGCTAGCTTGGCGGTCGACGCCGGCATGACCGCGGTGTCACCGCCATTGCTCAACAGCGTCTCGCCGGTGAGCGGATCGCCGACCACGATGGAGACGGCGCCGCCGGCGAAGGCGGGATCGGCGAGCCGCGGGGCGAGCATCGCGGTCAAGGCTTTCGCCGTCGGCTTTTGACCGTCCGGCAGCCGAGGCGACGCCGACAACGCGACGCCCGCGGGCGACGGGACCACCGCCCACGCCGCGGGCGCCGTCGTCCGCACCACGGGCGCCGGGCTGGCTGACGGTGTTGTCGTCTGTGCGCGGCCACCAGTCGGGCCGAGCTGCACGCCTGCGTGATGATGTTGTTGGTAGGTGACGACAGCGGCAACCAAGCCGCCGGAGACAAGGAGAAGCAGCGCGACCAAGCTGAGCAGCACCCGGCTGCGGGACGGCCCGCGACGACGGCGGCCGGACATAGCGTGCCGCCTCCTCACGACAAGGGCGGCCACGCCGCCTCACAAAAGACAGGGTCGGCGGCCACGGCCGCCTCACAACTGCCGAACCGACTACGCGACACTAACGAAATCGGCAGCCCGTCGGCGTGCCGCAACGTCACGGGACAATCGCCAGGCCCTGGAGGAACACGGTGGAGTTCGACGTCACGATCGAGATCCCGAAGGGTCAGCGCAACAAGTACGAGATCGATCACGCCACCGGCCGGATCCGGCTCGACCGAATGCTGTTCACGGCGACGCGCTACCCAAGCGACTACGGGTTCATCGAAGACACGCTTGGGCAGGACGGCGATCCGCTCGACGCGCTGGTGTTACTCGAGGAGCCGACGTTTCCGGGCTGCCTGATTCGTTGCCGCGCAATCGGCATGTTCCGGATGACCGACGAAAAAGGTCCCGACGACAAGGTGCTTTGCGTTCCGTCCAGCGACGTCCGGCACACCCAAGTGCGCGACCTCGACGACGTCGCTCCGTGGGAGCGGCTGGAGATTCAGCACTTCTTCGAGGTCTACAAGGACTTGGAGCCAGGAAAGTCGGTCGAAGGCGCCACGTGGGTCGGCCGGGCCGAGGCCGAAAAGGAAATCCTGGCCTCACGAGACAGGTTCGCCGCCGCCGGCGATTAGCGCGGGCTCGCCCAAGCGCCACTGCGCGCCGCCTCCGCGATGTGCCGCGCCACGCCTTCGTGGTCGCGCCGCACTAAACCGGTGGTGACCCGGACATGCTCGACTTTCGCTGCGCGCACATCGAACGGGCCGCCGCTGGCCACGCCGATGCCACGGGTGGCCAGCCGAAGTTGTGCGGCCGACTGGTCGCGCACGGGAACCCAAATGTTCAGCCCGTCCTTTCCTTGGACCGCAACGCCGTTTTTCGCTAGCACGCCGACGATCGCGGCCCGCCGTTGCGCGTAAGCATGGCGCGCACGCTCGACCGCGCGGATCGACGGCACGTGGGTGAGCAGGTCGACGAGGACGTTTTGCAACAGTCGGCTGGTCCATCCCTGACCGAGGAATCGGCGATCGATCAGCGGGTCGAGCAACCGCGCCGGACCGCCAATCGCGGCGACGCGAAGATCAGGGCCGTGCGACTTCGAGAAGCTGCGCACGTGCAGCGTCTTTTCCGGAACCGCTACGCCAAGGCTGAGTCCGGCGGACGACGCGACCGCGCCCGCGGAATCGTCTTCGACGACAAGCACGTCCGTGCCGCGCAACAAGCGGCTTAGCTCCGAGACCCGCTTCTCGGTGAGCGACGCGCCGGTCGGGTTTTGCGCGCGCGGCTGAATGAACAGCGCCCGTATCCCCTGTTCGACCGCCGCCCTGACGTCGACCGGCATCGGCCCGTCGTCGTCCAACCCAACCGGCACGGTCACCGCGCCAACGGACTCGAGCAAATCCAGCAGCGGAGGGAAGCACGGGTCTTCAACACCGACCCGGTCGCCAAACCGGACGTGCGCCGAGACGATGAGCTGCAGCGCGTCCATCGCGCCATCGACAACCGTCAACCGTTCAGGTGCGAACGGCCAATCGTCGCGCAGCAACTCGGCGAGCTCGGGCAGCACCGGGTCGTCGAGGTATCTCGACGGCTGCACGACGCGCTCCATTCGCCGCAACGCCGGTCGCAGATCTGGCAACAGTTCGGGATCCGGCGTGCCGGTCGAGAAGTCGAGTGCGAACGGCGTTCCAACGTCAAGCGCCCGCCGGTAACGAGACGGGCCGACGTCGCGGTGGTCGGCAATCACGGTGCCACCGCGGCCACGAGTTTGGATTGCGCCCGAGCGAGCGAGCGCCGACCACGCGGCGCTGACGGTCGTCGGCGACAAACCCAGTTGTTGAGCCACCATGCGAATCGACGGCAGTCGGTCGCCGGGGGCGAGCACGCCGTCGCCGATTGCCCTGCTGACGGCGTGCGCGAGGCCTCTCGCCGTCGGCAGATCAAGCCGCTGCTCTATCTCGCTCAGCATTTTTGTAACATAACATTGGGCCTTTGGTGCCACGCTGGCTTGTGACCTAATCTCGGCATATGGTGAAGCAGATTTCGCATTGGCTCGACGGGGCCGTCGTCCGTGGGACGTCCGACCGGACCAGCCCGGTGTTCAATCCCGGGACCGGTGAACACACCGGGGACGTTGAGCTCGCGACTCGCTCCGACGTCGATCGCGTTGTGGCCTCCGGGCGGGCGGCGGCCAAAAGTTGGCGACGTGCGTCGCTTTCGACGCGGTCGGCGGTGCTCTTCGGGTTCCGCGAGCTGCTGGCGAAAAACGTCGACGAACTTTCCCGACTCGTCACCAGCGAGCACGGAAAGGTGCTCGCTGACGCGGCTGGCGAAGTTGCTCGCGGCCTCGAAAACGTCGAGTTCGCATGTGGCGTGCCACAGCTCATGAAGGGCGGTTACAGCGAGCAGGTCGCCACCGACGTCGACGCATACTCGATTCGCCAACCGCTCGGCGTGGTCGCGGGCATCACGCCGTTCAACTTTCCGGTCATGGTCCCGCTGTGGATGGCGGCGAATGCGATCGCGTGCGGCAACGCATTTGTGTTGAAGCCGAGCGAGAAAGATCCGTCCGCTTCGCTTTTCCTCGCCGAGCTCTGGCGGCGAGCCGGCCTGCCGGACGGCGTCTTCAACGTCGTCCAGGGCGACAAGGAAGCGGTCGACGCGCTCCTTGAGCATCCGGACATCGCCGCCGTCAGCTTTGTCGGTTCCACCCCGATCGCGCGCTACATCTACGAGCGAGGAACGCAGGCGGGCAAACGCGTGCAGGCCTTAGGAGGCGCCAAGAACCACATGGTGGTGCTGCCCGACGCCGACATTGACGTCGCCGCCGACGCAGCGGTTTCGGCGGCATACGGCGCCGCGGGTGAGCGTTGTATGGCGGTGTCGGTGGTCGTGGCGGTGGGCGACTCAGGCGACCCGCTGGTGGAAGCCATCGCCGGCAGACTGCCGAAACTGCGCATTGGCAGCGGCGCCGAGCCGGGCGTCGAGATGGGCCCGCTCATCACGTCAGAGCACCGGCAAAAGGTCTCCGCTTACATCGCTGCCGGGGCCGAGAGTGGCGCGCGGGTGGTGGTCGACGGCCGCGACGCGGACGTGCCCTCGAGCGGATTTTTCCTGGGCACCACCTTGCTCGACGACGTGAAGCCCGACATGTCGGTGTACACCGACGAGATTTTCGGCCCAGTCCTTTGCGTCGTCCGAGTGGCTACCTACGACGATGCGGTCGCCCTCATCAACGCGAACACCTATGCGAACGGAACAGCCATTTTCACCCGCGACGGCGGCGCGGCGCGCCGGTTCCAGTTCGACGTCGAGGTGGGCATGGTTGGCATCAACGTGCCGATCCCGGTGCCGGTCGCGTACTACTCCTTCGGTGGATGGAAGGCGTCCCTGTTCGGTGACAGCCACATGTACGGGCCGGAGGGGATCGCCTTCTACACCAGAGGAAAAGTCGTGACGGCACGTTGGCCAGATCCCGCGACGTCCGCGATCGACCTCGGTTTCCCGACCACCCGTTAGGAGTAACCGTGACGGACGTCTCGCCTCCAGCACAGCGCACCGCCGACCAGGTCTTGGCCGACGACCGCGCGCACGTCTTCCACTCGTGGTCGGCTCAAGAGCTCATCAGCCCGATGGCGATTGCCGAAGCGCAGGGCAGTTATTTCACCGACTACGACGGCAACCGCTATCTCGATTTCGCCAGCCAGTTGGTCAACGTCAACATCGGTCACCAACATCCGAAGCTGGTCGCCGCCATTCAGTCGCAGGCGGCGAAGCTGTGCACCGTTCAGCCGTCGTTCGCGAACGACGCGCGAAGCGAGGCCGCCCGGCTGATCGCCGAGCTGGCGCCCGGCACCCTGAATCGGGTGTTCTTCACAAACGGCGGAGCGGAGGCCGTCGAGAACGCGTTGCGGTTGGCTCGGTTGCACACCGGCCGGCAAAAAGTGCTCGCCGCATATCGCAGCTATCACGGCGCGACCGCCGGCGCCATCTCCGTGACCGGTGACCCACGGCGGTGGCCAAGCGAGCCTGCCGTCCCGGGCGTCGTCCATTACTGGGGCCCGTACCTTTATCGGTCGGCGTTTCACGCCAGCACGCCCCAGGAGGAGAGCGCTCGGGCGCTGCAACACCTGCGCGATCTCATCATGGTCGAGGGGGCGCACACGATAGCCGCGATCCTGCTCGAGACGATCGTCGGCACCAATGGCGTCTTGTTGCCACCGCCGGGTTACTTGGCCGGCGTCCGCGAACTGTGTGACGAGTTCGGCATCGTGTTTATCGCCGACGAGGTGATGGCCGGTTTCGGCCGGGCCGGAGAGTGGTTCGCGGTCGACCACTGGGGCGTCACGCCCGACCTCATCACGTTCGCGAAAG
>JAICYF010000163.1 GCA_025934355.1 Acidothermaceae bacterium | reverse complement strand
GGTGGCGCGGGTTGGTATTTCGCGACGACCGTGCGGTGCCGCAGGTTCGACCGCGACCGGTTCACGACGGTCTGCCGCAGGTACCCAAGCGCGCGGTCGGGGTCGCGCAGCCGGTTCCATGACCCGTGCACCGCGACGAACGCGTCCTGCACGATCTCCTCCGCGGCGCCGAAGTCGCCCAGCAGCAACGCCGAAAGCCGCACCAGCCCTGCGTAGTGGGTGCGGTAAAGCTCGACGATGGCCTCGTCGGCCGTCGCGTGCTCGAACTGGTTGAGCCGACCAGCTGTTGCGCGATTCGCCGGGTCGATCAAGACGGCTCCCACGGATCGGGTCATGCGGCTTCCACGCGCGACGTCGTGCGAAGGTTTACCTGCCACTGTCTATCGCGCAATCGCGCAGGTGTCATCGCAGCAACGCCGGAGGCCGCATGTCGGATTGTCTGTTTTGTCGGATCGTCGCCGGCGAGATACCGGCCACCTTGGTCCGCGAGTCGGAGCGCACGATGGCGTTCCGCGATATCGCGCCGCAAGCGCCGACGCACGTGCTCGTCGTCCCGAAAGATCATTATCCGGACGTCGCCGCGCTGTCCGCGCAGCCGGCGTTGCTGGCCGAGTTGGTGGAGCAGGCACACCAAGTGGCCGCCGACGAAGGGCTGGGCGAGCGCGGCTACCGGCTGGTGTTCAACACCGGTGCCGACGCCGGTCAGACCGTGTTCCATGCCCACGCCCACGTGCTTGGCGGGCGCGCGCTCGGCCACCTCGCCTGAGCGGCCATCCCATTGGCTTGATCGAAAACGTGGGTTGGCCTCCCGCGCGGGTACCATGAGCGGGTCCAGCATGTCTGCGAAGACGGCACCCCCGAGCGACGGAGAGCAGGCGCGAGCAGGCCGCAGGCCAAGCCATGCCAGGCGAACAACGTTCGTCCGCGCGAACCCGCGGACGAGAAGGTCACCCAGGTGGCGCCGTCCATGTGAACGGTCGGCCCGATCCTGACTCAACCCAAACCCGCATCGTGGTGCCAGGCGCCCATTCGATGGTCAGCCTGCTGGGCTCCCGCGACGAGTTGCTGCGCATCATCGAGCGCGCGTTCGACAGCGACATCCACGTGCGCGGCAACGAGATCACGGTGACCGGCGAGGCGGCCGAGAACGCGGTCGTGGCGCAGCTGTTCGAGGAACTGATCGCGTTGCTGAGCAGCGGCACAGTGCTCACAGCCGACGCCGTCGAGCGCAGTGTCGCCATGTTGCGCAGCTCCGCCGGCGAGCGGCCGGCTGAGGTGTTGACCGTCGACATCTTGTCGTCGCGCGGCCGCACGATCCGGCCCAAGTCGGTCAACCAGAAGCGTTACGTCGAAGCGATCGACAAGCACACCGTGGTTTTCGGCATCGGCCCGGCTGGCACCGGCAAGACGTATCTCGCCGTGGCGAAAGCGGTGCAGGCGCTGCAGGCGAAGCAGGTCAACCGGATCATCTTGACCCGCCCCGCGGTCGAGGCGGGGGAGCGGCTCGGCTTCCTGCCCGGCACCCTCTACGAGAAGATCGACCCTTACCTGCGGCCCCTCTACGACGCTTTGCACGACATGATCGAGCCCGACTCGATTCCCCGCCTGATGCAGAGCGGCACGATCGAGGTGGCGCCCCTCGCGTACATGCGCGGCCGCTCGCTTAACGACGCGTTCATCATCCTCGACGAGGCCCAAAACACGACGCCCGAGCAAATGAAGATGTTCCTCACTCGCTTGGGTTTCGGATCGAAGATGGTGGTCACCGGCGACGTCACCCAGGTCGACCTGCCGGGCGGCACGAGGAGCGGACTTCGGGTCGTGCGAGACATTCTCGACGGCATTCCCGACGTCTACTTCACGACCTTGAACAGCAGCGACGTCGTCCGGCACAAGTTGGTGAGCGCCATCATCGACGCGTACGAGCGGTTCGACGCCGACAGCGAGCCGGCCACCCAGCGCACGCACCGGCGGCGCACCGACCGAGAGCCCAACCGGTGAGCGTAGAGGTCTCCAACGAGTCCGGAGTCGCCGTCGACGAGGTGCGGCTGGTCGCGTTGTCGCGCCACGTGCTCGACGCGATGCGCATCCACCCGCTCGCCGAGCTGTCGATTCTCCTTGTCGATGAGGGGGAAATGGCCAACTTGCATGAGCGTTGGATGGACGAGCCAGGCCCGACCGACGTCCTTTCTTTCCCGATGGACGAGTTGCGGCCCGGTCGGCTCGACACCGAGCCCGACGAGGCCGAAGAACCGGGTCTGCTCGGCGACGTCGTGCTGTGCCCGTCGGTTGCCGAACTGCAGGGCCGCGAGGCTGGCCACTCAACGCAGGCCGAGCTCGAATTGCTGTGCACGCACGGGATTTTGCATCTGCTCGGCTATGACCACGCCGAGCCGGACGACGAGCGCGAGATGTTCGGCTTGCAGCGCGACCTGTTGGCCGCCTGGCGGGCCGGCGACGCCGGCGTGAAGCAGTGACCGCAGGCGACGTCGGGCTTCCGGTCGGCGCCGCGGTGCTGGTCGTGGTGGCTGGTCTATGCGCGGCCGCCGACGCCGCGCTGTCGCGGGTTTCCCGTGCGCAGGTCGAGGAATTCGTTCGTGACGGAAGACGGGGCGCCGCCGCGCTGCGTCGGGTGATCGCCGAGCCGCCGCGTTACCTCAACCTGGTGCTGCTGCTGCGCGTTGTCGGCGAAATGGCCGCGGCCGTCATGGTGGCGGTCTGGGCGGTGCAGAACTTCCGCTACTCCTGGTCGACGGTCGTGGTGACCGCCGCGGTCATGGTCGTCGTCAGTTACGTCGCGGTGGGCGTGTCACCGCGCACCGTCGGGCGGTTGCATGCCGGCGGCGTCGCGCTGTTGTCGGCGCCGGTCGTCTACCGGCTGGCGGCCGTGCTCGGGCCGCTGCCCAAGCTGCTCATCGCGGTTGGCAACGCGCTCACGCCAGGTCGGGGTTTTCGCGACGGACCGTTCACCAGCGAGGCCGAACTGCGCGACCTGGTAGACCTCGCGGAGGCGAGCAAGGTTATCGAGAGCGGCGAGCGACAGATGATCCATTCTGTCTTCGAGCTTGGCGACACGATCGTGCGCGAAGTGATGGTGCCGCGCACCGACATCGTCTTCATCGAGCGCAGCAAGACCTTGCGGCAGGCGATGTCGCTGGCGTTGCGCAGTGGTTTCTCCCGCATACCGGTCGTGGGCGAGAACGAGGACGACGTCGTCGGCATCGTCTACCTGCGCGACCTGGCCCGGCGCATCTACGAATACCGCGAGTCGGAGTCAACCGAGCGAGTCGAATCGCTGATGCGGTCGGCGACTTTCGTTCCTGACAGCAAACCGGTCGACGAACTGCTGCGCGACATGCAGTCCGAGCGGATTCACGTCGCGGTCGTCGTCGACGAGTACGGCGGCACCGCAGGCCTCGTCACGATCGAAGACATCCTCGAGGAGATCGTCGGCGAGATCACCGACGAGTACGACCGCGAGTTGCCGCGGGTCGAGCAGTTGCCCGACGGCGCGACCCGGGTAACCGCCAGGTACGCAGTCGACGAACTCGAGGAGTTGTTCGGCGTCGAACTCGAAGCCGACGACGACAGCGTTGAGACCGTCGGCGGCCTGCTGGCCCAAGCACTCGGTCGGGTGCCGATTCCCGGCGCCACCGCGCGGGTCGGTCCGTTAGAGCTGGTCGCCGAGGGCGCCCGAGGGCGGCGCAATCGAATCGCGACCGTCGTCGTTCGCAACGTCGAGACGACAGCCACGCCGGACGACGGCGTCGCGGATCTGACCGTGCCTGACGTCGTCGTCGACAATGTCGAAGCCGCGGAATCTGCGGATCAGGAGCGAGAGGGCGCCAGCGGTGCCTGACGAGTCACCGTTGGAGGCCGACGACGCCAAGCTGATCACGCTCGCGCGTTCGGCTCGCGCGCGAAACGCCGCCGCCGAAGGCGCCGCAGTGCGCGACGACACCGGCCGCACGTATGTCGCCACGACGGTCTCCCTTGCCACGTTGCGACTCTCGGCCATTCAGGCCGCGGTGGCGATGGCCGTGGCCAGCGGCGCCTCGGCGTTGGAAGCCGCCGCGGTGGTGACCCAATCTGACGGGCTGGCCGATGACGATCGGGCGGTCGTCGCCGAGCTCGGGGCGGCTGCGCCGATCTTCGTCGCCGACCCGAGCGGTGCGGTGCGTTCGACGATCAGCGGCTAACCCGGTCGCGTCGTCGCGTCGTTCAATCGGACGACGGCCGCGTGCCGCTCGGCGGTACCTCCCGGCTCGTCGTGCGACGACACTGCAGTGATGGACGACGGGCACTCTCGCTGGCGATCGCGCCGCGGCGTCGCGCTTGCGTTGCGCGGCGTGGTGCTGTTCGCACCTGTCGCCGTTTGCGTCACGCTCTCGTTCGCGGTCACCCGGTTACTTCCGGCGCCGCATGCGATCGCCGCCCGGGTGGGCTGGTTGGCCGGCGTTGTGGCTGTGTGCAGCCTGGTCGCCTGGCCGGCGCGTCGCGCGCTGCGCCGATTGCTGCCGCTGGCCGCGCTGCTCGAATTGTCGATTCTGTTTCCCGGCGAGGCGCCCACCCGGTGGCGAGTTGCTCGCGAAGCCGGATCGCTGCGGCATCTCGAATTACTCGCGTCCGGCGTGCCTGACACCGAGCCGGTTCGGGCGGCCACCACGATCCTCGCGCTGGTGGCATCGCTCGCCCGCCACGACCGGGTCACCCGCGGCCACAGCGATCGGGTGCGGGTCTTCACCGACATGATCGCCGCTGAACTCGAACTTCCCGCCGCCGATCGCGATCGGTTGCGGTGGGCGGCGCTGATCCACGACATCGGAAAGCTTCAGGTCCCGGCCAAGCTGTTGCGCAAGCCAGGTAAGCCGACCGCGGCCGAGTGGGAGTCGTTGCGCCTGCACCCCGAGGTGGGAGCGCGGCTCGCGGCGCCGCTCGCCGGTTGGCTCGGCGCGCACGCCAACGTCGTCCTGCAACATCACGAGCACTTTGACGGCACCGGGTATCCCGCCGGCTTGTCCGGTGGGCAGATCAGCATCGGCGCGCGAATCGTCGGGCTCGCCGACGCCTTCGAGGTCATGACCGCGGCACGTCCCTACAAACGAGCGTTCTCCCGGGCGACCGCGCTGCGTGAGGTGGCGGCTTGCAGCGGCAGTCATTTTGATCCGGACGTCGTTCGTGCTTTCCTCGCCGTCTCCACGCCGCGACTGCGCCGCGCGCTCGGCCCGGCGAGTTGGATCGGACAACTTCCCGTCGTTGGCACCGCGCCCGTGGGTGGACTCCCGGCGGTCGCGACGACCGTGGCCCGCGGCGCCGGAACCGCGATGCTCGGGGGTGTCGCGAGCGCCGTCGTGGTCAGTACGACCGGCGGCATCAGCGCGGCCGATCCCGCGGCGGCGTCGCACACGAGCCAACATCACGGCGCGACCGGCGCGACGGGGGCTATCGGCGGGTCGGCGGGCAGTTCGTCCAGCGGCTGGGTCGGGGCCGCGCCGCAGGTCGTCGTGACCGGTCCGAACACCGGCGTTGCGATCAGTTCGGCGCCGCCCTCGCTGATTCCGACGCCTCGGCAGCCCGCCGACAACGGCGTACCCACGCAGACGCCAACCCAGGTCGTCGTCCCCACCAGGGTGTCGCCAGCCCAAACTGCGCAGGGCGCGCCGTCAGCACCTCCGGCGCCGACGGCTGCTCCCAGCACACCCTCCGGGCTGTCCGGCACCTTGCAACAGGTCACGTCCAGCGTCGGCGGCACGGTCGACGGCGTGGTGAACGGGGTCGGCGGCACGGTCGACGGCGTGGTGAACGGCGTCGGCGGCACGGTCGACGGCGTGGTGAACGGGGTGGGCGGCACGCTCGACGGCGTGGTGAACGGGGTCGGCGGCACGCTCGACGGCCTGCTCGGCGGCGGAGGCTCGACCTCGCCGTCCTCCTCACCCAGCGCGGCGCCCACCAAATCTGGCGGCGGAGGTGGCCTCGGCGGCCTGCTCGGCAAGCTGTTGGGAGGCTGACCGGCCAATAGGGGAGACTTCTGCATCGTGTCCCCTTCCCACCGCTCGAGTTCGCAAGGCTCGGGTTCGCACCGCTCGGGCTTCGCTTGCGTCGTCGGTCGGCCCAACGCCGGGAAGTCGACGCTGCTCAACGCGTTGGTCGGGCGCAAGGTGGCCATCACCAGCGACCGCCCGCAGACGACGCGGCACGCCGTCCGGGGCATCGTGCATCGGCCGGACGCGCAACTGGTCGTCGTCGACACGCCCGGGCTGCACAAGCCGCGCACCTTGCTTGGCGAGCGGCTGAACGACCTTGTGCGCTCCACGTTGGCCGAGGTCGACGTCGTTGTGTTCTGCGTGCCAGCCAACGAAAAAGTCGGCCCGGGCGATCGGTTCTTGGCCACCGAGCTCGCCAAACTGAAGCGCACGCCCGTGTTCGCGGTGGTCACCAAGACCGACCTCGCAGACCGGGCGGCGATCGCCCGTCAGTTGCTCGCCGTTTCTGAGTTGGGCGAGTGGGCGCAGATCGTGCCCGTCTCCGCGGTCACCGAGGAGCAGGTCGGCCTGCTCGCCGATTTGCTGGTCGAGCAGCTCCCCGAGGGCCCGGCGTTGTATCCGGAGGGCGAGCTCACCGACGAACCCGAACAGGTGATGATCGCCGAGTTGATCCGCGAGGCCGCGCTCGAGGGTGTGCGCGAGGAGTTGCCGCACAGCTTGGCGGTGGTGGTCGAGGAGATGGCGCCGCGC
>JAICYF010000193.1 GCA_025934355.1 Acidothermaceae bacterium | reverse complement strand
CGCCGTGCGTTTCGACGTCCGGCGGTAAGGGTGAAACGGCGGTGTAAGAGACCGCCAGCGCTTGGGGTGACTCAAGCGGCTCGGTAAACCCCACCTGGAGCAAGGTCAAACGCAGGCGTTTGAGGGCGGCCCGCCCGAGTCTGCGGGTAGACCGCTAGAGGCTGTCGGCAACGGCAGTCGTAGATGGATGGTCGCCCGTCGAGCCTTGCGCTCGACGACAGAACCCGGCCTATAGGCCGACTCGTCCGCTCAGCCCAGCCCGCCGTCGCGCGGCCCTGCGGCACCCTGCGGCGCCCTGCGGCGCCGTGCGACGCCCTGCGGCGCCCTGCGGCGCCCTGCGGCCTCCGTGCCCTTCCCGCCGTTACGCGGAAACTTCCAGCGCTGGGACCCACAATTGTTTCCGCGTTATGCGCGGGATAGGGCCGGTCGTTGATGACGATCAAGGCAATGGCCTAGGCTCTTCCGTGACCTGGCCGTGACCTGCCTGCCGATCTTGGCGTGGCGGCGGTCGAGTCGCCGCCTAATCCCGAAGCGCCAAACACGCGGAGGGAGCCGGGGACCCACTTTGAGTCCCGGGGTGAATCCGGACGACGGCACGTCGTCGCTGGTAGGGCTTCCTCTGGCCCGAACCCGTCAGCTAACCCGGTCGGTGGTCGCGAAGAGGAGAGGTTCGACCGGGTGCGCCTAGCCACCACTCGCATCACCGCAGCACGTCCGTCCGTCGTCCGCACCGCTCGCAACCTGATCGCTTTGGTCTGCGCGCTGGCCGCCGCCTCGCTTGCCGCCACCGCGCTTCCGGCGACCGGTCGGGCTGCTCAAACCAAGACCGTGGCGCAGGCCCAGGCCCTGGTCAGCCAGCTGAACGACCAGGCTGAGCAGCTCACGGAGCAGTTCAACGCGGCGCAAGCTCAGCTCGCGAAGGCGACCACGATCGCGGACGCCGCCAAAAAGCGGGCGTCCCAGGTGGCCAACCAGCTCGCGGGCGCGCGATCGCAGGTGGCCGCGTTCGCGGTCGAGCGCTACGAGGCCGGCGGCGACAGCCAGACCATGCAGTCGGTCGTCGACGGCGACCCGCAGCTTGTCGCCGACCGGATCGCCACCCTCGCCATGATCGGCCGCACTCAGTCGGCCGCCGTCACCCGCGCCCACGCCGCAGACCTCTCCTATCGTGCGCAGCTGACCGCGGCGAACCAAGCGACCGCCGCAGCGGCCGCGATTAAGACGAATCTTGATCAGCAAAAGCAGCGCATCAACGCGTTGCTGTCACAGGCCAACAAGGTGCTGAACCAGCTCAGCGCCCAGCAGCGGGCGCAGCTCGCCGCCGCCCAGCAGGCGGCACAGGCGCGCGCCGCGGCTGCGGTGGCCAGCCGCGCGAGCCGAAGCAGCGCCCGCGCCGCCTTGCCCGTCGCCGACCCGGCCCCAACGCAGTCGGCTGGCGGGTCGTCGGTCGCACAGCGCGCCGTCGCCGCCGCCATGAGCAAGCGCGGCCGCCCCTACGTCTGGGGCGCGGCCGGTCCGAACTCTTTCGACTGCTCGGGCTTGGTGCAGTGGGCTTACCGGCAGGCTGGCGTCTCGACCGCGCACTACACCGGCGCGTTCTGGAACGCCTACCGCCACGTCAACTACAACGACCTAGAGCCTGGCGACTTGGTCTTCTTCTATTCCGACCACCACCACGTCGGCATCTACATCGGCGGCGGCATGATGGTCGACGCACCGCAGACCGGCGACGTCGTGAAGGTGCAGTCGGTGATGGGGCACGGCCACTACAGCGGCGCGGTGCGCGTCGCCGGCTAGCTGGTCCGGCTACCTGGCTGGTCCGGCTACCTGGCTGGTCCGGCTACCTGGCTGGTCCGGCTACCTGGCTGGTCCGGCTACCTGGCTGGTCCGGCCTAGCTGGCGTGCGCGGCGCGGAATCGACGTAGCCGCAGGCTGTTCGTGACCACGAACACCGAGCTGAACGCCATTGCCGCGCCCGCGATCAGTGGATTGAGCAGTCCGGCGGCGGCCAGCGGCAGGGCGGCCACGTTGTAGGCGAACGCCCAGAACAGGTTGCCCTTGATGGTCGCGAGCGTGTGCCGCGACAGCCGGATCGCGTCGGCGGCGGCGCGCAAGTCACCCGCCACCAAGGTCAGATCACTGGCTTCGATCGCGACATCGGTGCCCGTGCCGATCGCCAGCCCAAGGTCGGCCTGCGCGAGCGCCGCGGCGTCGTTGACCCCGTCGCCGACCATCGCGACGACCCGGCCCTGGCCCTGCAACGCCTTCACGACGTCGACCTTGTCGGCGGGCAACACTTCGGCCCGGACGTCGTCTATACCGACCTGCGCGGCGACCGCACGCGCGGTGCGCGTGTTGTCTCCGGTGAGCAGCACCGGGGTCAAGCCCAACTCGCGAAACGCCGCGATTGCCTGCGCACTCGTGGGTTTCGGCGTGTCGGCGACGGCCAGCAAGCCACGCGCCACGTCGTCCCAACCAACGAGGACGGCGGTGCGCCCGGCCGCCTCTGCCTGCTCGCGCGCGCGCATGAGCTCATCGGGAATCGCGAGGCCAGCGTCGGCGAGCAGTTGCGGGCGGCCGACCATGGCCGCGTGGCCGTCGACGCGTCCGCGAACGCCGAGACCGGCGGTGCTGACGAACCCGTCGACGCTCGGCAGCCGGCCGATTTGCTCGGTCGCCGCAACCGCGATGGCTTGCGCGACCGGATGTTCGGAGGCGTGCTCAAGCGCGCCAGCGATCCGCAGCACGTCGTCCCGAGATTGACCAACAGCGGGGACGACGTCGACGAGCTTCATCGCACCGCTCGTCACCGTGCCGGTCTTGTCGAGGACGATGGTGTCGACCTGACGCGTCGACTCCAACACCTGCGGGCCCTTGATGAGAATGCCGAGTTGCGCGCCGCGACCGGTGCCCACCATCAGCGCCGTCGGAGTGGCCAGACCAAGCGCGCACGGGCAGGCGATAATGAGCACCGCCACCGCGGCCGTGAACGCCTTCGCGGCGCCCGCGCCATCGACCAGCCAAAACACCAGCGTCGCAACCGAAAGCGCGATCACCGCGGGAACGAAGACGCCGGCGACACGGTCGGCGAGTCGCTGCACCGGCGCCTTGCCGGATTGAGCTTCGGTGACGAGGCGGGCGATTTGCGCGAGCGCGGTGTCGGCGCCTACCTGTGTGGCGCGCACCACGATTCTGCCGCCCGCATTGACGGTCGCCCCTGCGACCGGGTCGCCCGGCCCGACTTCGACGGGCACAGACTCGCCGGTGAGCAAGCTCGCGTCGATTGCGGAACTGCCCTCGACGATGACGCCGTCAGTCGCGACTTTTTCGCCTGGCCGGACGACGAAAACGTCGTCCACCTTGAGCTCGTTGATCGCGACGCGGGTCTCGACTCCGTCGCGGAGCACCGCGACATCCTTTGCGCCGAGTTCGAGCAGAGCACGCAGCGCGCTGCCTGAACGGCGCTTCGCCCGCGCCTCAAAGTAGCGGCCAAGCAGGATCAACGTGGTGACCCCAGCGGCCACCTCGAGATAGATCTCCGGACCCTCGTCACGAGACGCGATCCACCGGAAGGGCATCGTGGTCCCAGGTTCGCCGGCACCGCCCCAGAAGAGCGCCCACACCGACCAAAAGAACGCGGCGAGGACTCCGACCGAAATCAGGGTGTCCATGGTCGTCGCGCGGTGCCGTGCGTTGAGCGCCGCCGCGCGATGAAATGGCCACGCTGCCCAGGTGACCACCGGACCTGACAACGCAAACGCCAGCCACTGCCAGAACCGGAACTGCGCCGCGGGCACCATCGCCATCACCACAACCGGCACTGTGAGCACCGCTGAGACGACGACGCGCTGGCGCAGCGAGTCGGTCTCGTCGCGCGGTGCGGCGGCAGGGGTTTCGCCGTCCGGCTGATGCGTCGCGACTGCCGGCGGTCGTGGCAGGGCGGCGGTGTAGCCGGTGGCCTCGACGGTGGAGATCAGTTGCTCGGGGGACACCTTCGCCGGGTCGAAGGCGACCGTCGCGGTCTCTGTGGCGAAGTTGACCGTGGCGGTGGCGCCGTCGAGACGGTTCAGCTTCTTCTCGATGCGAGCCGCGCACGAGGAACACGTCATCCCACCCACGGCCAGCTCGATGCGTTCCGGGGTGGTCGGGCGATCAGTCTCCGCGCTCATGCTCGTGTTCCTTCTCAGTCGTTAGCGCCGTCAGCCGACGACCGTGTAACCGGCCTCGTCGATGGCCGCGCGCACCGCGTCGTCGCCAAAGTGCTCACCGTCGACGGTGACCTGCTTCTGGTCGAGATCGACGTTGACGGATGAGACGCCGTCAACCTTGCTGACCTCGCCGGTGATGGCGTGCACGCAGTGATCGCAGCTCATTCCCTCGACGTTGAACGTGCGAGTGGTCATGTCGGGATTCCTTTCGGGTTATGAGCGCACAAGGCGACGAACAGCGGCGGCCGCCTCGGTGATCTTCTGGTCAGCTTGCGGCCCACCGGCGGCGATCGCCTCGTGGACGCAGTGGTGTAGGTGGTCTTCCAGCAGACTCAGCGCGACCGCCTCAAGCGCCTTGGTCGCAGCAGAAATCTGGGTGAGCACGTCGATGCAGTACACATCGTCTTCGACCATGCGCTCTAAGCCGCGCACCTGGCCTTCGACGCGGCGCAGCCGCTTGAGCAGCGCGTCTTTGTCGTCACTGTAGCCAACCATCCCGGCCTCCTTGACAAATACCATACCCCCGCAGGGTATGAAGTCAAGCCGGTAGCCGATGGCTCGGATCGGTTAGCGCGTGCTAGTTCGACCTCCCGAGGCCCGGCTGGCCAGCCACCCGAGGCCGCCGGCGATTGCGGCGACCGGCCCGACTGTCCGCGCCACCCGACGGCCCCATGACGGCCGCGGCTTCGTGCCGTAGTAGCCGTCCTCAGGTAGGCCTGCCGTGGCGCCAACCGTCCAGGTGTCGCGGGCCAGCGCCATCACCTGCGCGAGGTGCAGCGCTCGGCGCTTCGATCGCGACGCGTCTTCGATCTGCGTTTTGCAGGAGAATCCGTTGGCCACGACGACGGTGTCGGACGACGCCTCCCGGACCGCGGGCAGCAACTTCTCTTCGCCGCAGTCGACGGAGATCTCCCACTTGCCGTTCTCGAAGCCCCATGATCCGGCGAGCCCACAGCAACCGCCCTTCAACGACTCGACGTCCAAGCCCATCTTTTCCAGCACCCGCTCTTCG
>JAICYF010000131.1 GCA_025934355.1 Acidothermaceae bacterium | reverse complement strand
GCGCGAAAAAGGCGCGATACGCGATGGAGTGACCGTCGATCAAGAGCAGTCGATGCGGGCTGGTTGTCGAAGCTGAAGTCGTCGCCACGCGCCAAATCCTAGGCGGGCCGACCGACAGCCGCGTCAGCCGCGAGTCAGCCGAGGTCAGACGTCGTTCGGCTGTTCGGCCACGGTGCTGGCGACCGCGATCCGCCGCAGCGCCGCACGCATGCCCGTGCGCGCGCCCACAGGGCGCCGACGCACCGCATCACGGCCGGACGACGTGAGGTCGATCGTGGCGAGTCGCCGGCGTAACGCCGACGCCGGTGCGACCCGGCGAACGGCGAGCGGGGTCAAGCCGAGCTGCGCGTAGAAGCGATTGGCCTCACGCGACAGCGGCGACACGCTGACGGTGACTTGCTCCGCGCCGACTTCCTCGGCGTACGCGGCGGCGGCGCCCATCAGTGAGTGCCCGACGCCGCGACGGCGGAACGGCTCAGCGACCACGGTGTATTCAACCTGCACGCATAACGACTCGCTGAGCGCGCCGAGCGGGACCGTCGTCACCATCGTCATGCCCACGGGTCGACCACCGATGGACGCGAGAAAGATCCGGCCGCTCGGGCGGTTAAGCAGGCGACGCACGCGCTCGACGATTTGCCCATCGTCGGTGATGGCGGCAAGTCGGTGACTCAGCGCTCCGCAACGCCTCAGTTCGTCCCAGAGAAAGACGAGGTCGGGAAGATCCGACTCGTCGGCCGCTCGGACCGCGATGTGAGAACGCGTCACAACCTGCTCCTGAGTGCGTACGACCATGTCGGTCGGTTCGGAAAACCAAGAAGCATTCGTCAACACTCGTCGCGCCGCGACCCGAGCCGCATCGCCGGGCGCCGGGATGGCGTTCGGCCGATCCGAGATGTGGACCATGCTGCTCGAAACCGCGTCCCCCGAAGGAACTTTGCGGAGCGTAGCGAGGATCTTCAGTGTTCCGGAAGACCCTGGATCAAGCTTGTCAAGCACTCCGGACTGTTTGGGCGTGTCGGCCATATAGGTGAGGCGGAGGGCAATCTTCGCGAGCCGCCCACGTGATTTGCCCGATCTACGCCACCGCGTCCGAGTCAGTCATAACGTTGCGCAGTCAAGGATCTACCGTGAGTGGTGAGCCACATCACGTCGTCCAGGAAAATTCTTTCACCAGCGCGGCCGACGGGGCCGCTTCGACGGTGTCGAGGTCGCATCACGAGCTGGTTCACCGCGTGACGACGAGGGCCGCCGATGCGGTGAATCCCCGCGGCGGACGTCGCCAGCTAGGCGGACGCTGCCCCTAGCGCGAGTCGTCACCGCGGCGGTGGGAGCGCGACCCGATCGAGCTACCGCGCGCTGCCAGCGGGGAGGCTCGGCGGAGATCGTCACGGAGCGCGCGTCACAGCTCGCATCACCGCTTGGATGGCTGGTGTTCGAACCAGCTAAACGTTCGAACTCAATCGCTTAATCGACATCTAATGACGAGTTGCTGGGTCCCTTTGCGGGAAGGGTTCCCAGGTCGATACGGTGTCTGCCGACGAGCCCGGGTTCCGAGTAGAGAACGTCCAAGACCGGGGAAGGCTTGGACGGTGCCAAAGGCGCCCGGGCTCGGCAAATTCCAAGCATGTCAAGGCTTTTGCGATAATTTCGCTCAGGCGGCGCCTTCGCAGCATTGTCGCTACGCCGCCTTCTTCGCGAACCTCCGCTCAGGCGGCGCCTTCGCAGCGTTGTCGCTACGCCGCCTTCTTCGCGAACCTCCGCTCAGGCGGCGCCTTCGCCCAAGTAAGCCGCGCGCACGCGCGGATCCACCAGCAACGAAGACGCGGCGTCCGACATCACGATCGACCCTGTCTCCAACACGTAACCGCGGTGTGCAATCGACAACGCCTGAACTGCGTTCTGCTCGACCAATAAGACGGTCGTGCCTTGTTCGTTGATCTCGCGGATGATGTCGAAGATTTGCTGCACCAGAAGTGGCGCGAGGCCCATGGATGGCTCATCGAGCAACAACACGGTCGGCCGCGACATCAACGCGCGTCCGATGGCGAGCATTTGCTGCTCACCACCCGAGAGCGTGCCGCCATCCTGCGTGCGCCGCTCGAGCAACCGAGGGAACAGCGCGAATACTCGATCGAGGTCGTCTTTGCGCGCCCGGCCGAATCGGTAAGCGCCCATCTGCAGGTTCTCGAGAACGCTCATGCGCGGGAAGATGCGTCGACCCTCCGGAGAGTGTCCGATGCCCAAGCCGACGACCTCGTGGGCGGGAAGGCCATCGATACGTCGACCCTCAAAGAAGATCCGACCCTCATGTGGGTGAAGCTGACCGGAGATCGTGCGCAGCGTCGTCGTCTTCCCGGCGCCGTTCGCGCCCAACAACGCGACGATTTCGCCAGCGCCGATTTCGACCGTCACGCCCTTCAGCGCGGCGATGGCGCCATAGCGCACTTGCACATCGCTCAGTTGCAGCAGGACGCTCACGATTCACTCCCCTGTTCAGGCGCGTCGTGCGCGTCGGGGGCTTTGCCAAGGTAGGCCTCCACCACGGCAGGATCGCGTTGGACGTCGGAGGGCAAGCCCTGCGCGATGACCTTGCCGAAGTTGAGCACGACGACGCGCGTCGCGACCGACATCACCAGTCGCATGTCGTGCTCGATGAGCAACACGCTGACGCCCATCTCAGTGTTGATGTGCCTGATGAGCGTTTCGAGTTCTTGCTTCTCGACCGGGTTGGTGCCTGCCGCGGGCTCGTCGAGCAGCAGCAGCTGCGGCTGGGTGCCAAGCGCCCGGGCGATCTCCAGCCGACGTTGCGCGCCGTAAGGCAACGACGACGCCAGCTCGTTTGCGCGCGAACGAAGTCCCACGAAGTCGAGCAACTCGGTGGCTCGCTCGTCGCCCTCACGCTCTTCGCGGCGCATGTGCGGCAGCCGCAACATCGCGCCGACCGGGCCGGTGCGCTGGCGCGACTCGACGCCGATCTTGACGTTCTCGAAGGCGGTAAGCGCGGCGAACAACCGAATGTTCTGGAAGGTCCGCGCGACGCCAAGCTTCGTGACGTGATGCACCTTGCGGCCGACGACGGACACTTGGTGCGCGCCCGTGGGCGCGAAGGTTATCGACCCTTCCTGTGGGGTGTAGACGCCCGTGATGGAGTTGAACAGCGACGTCTTGCCCGCGCCGTTCGGCCCGATGACCGCGAGTATCTCGCCCCTTTGCTGCTGCAAGCTCACATCGGACAAGCTGGTGACGCCGCCGAATCGGAGCGTGACATGGTCGACGTGAAGGATTGGGTCGGTCACGTCCTCGGGCCGCGCGATCGCCTCGGCGTTGACCGTCATTGCACCTCTCCTGCCGTGGGTCCGCTGACGGCGTCCGCCTCGGTGAGGCCCGCCTCTGCCATCGCGAGTTCGCGGGCCCGGCGTCTCGACGGCCAAATACCTTGCGGTCGGAAGATCATCATGATGATGAGCAGCGCGCCCAGGTAGAGGAACAGGTCGGCCTGATTGATCTTGCCGCGCAAGAATTGCGGCAGCCATTGCAAGACCGCCGCGCCGAGCACGGCGCCGGGCAGCGATCCCATGCCGCCGAAAATCACCAGCACCAAGATGAGGATCGACTCGGTGAGGGCGAAGCTCGAGGGATAAAGGGTCTGCACCTTGCTCGCGAAAAGCACTCCTGCGAAGCCAGAGGTCGACGCGCCCATCGCGAAGGCGAGCAACTTGTACTTGAAGGTGTTGACCCCGGACGCTTCCGCTGCGACCTCGTCTTCGCGGATCGCGGTCCACGCCCGACCGACACGCGAGTTCTCGAGCGCGCGGAACATCACGAGAATCGCGACGACGAACACGAGCAGCAAGTAGTAGTACGGCAGCGAGTCGAGCTTCCAGTGGTACTTCAAGCCGAGCAGGTTCACCGAGAGGTGGGGCACGACGTTGGTGCCGCCAGCGCCGCCGGTGACGCTTTGCAGGTTGTTGGCGTAGATGGTGATGATCTCGCCGAAGCCGAGCGTCACGATGGCGAGGTAGTCGCCGCGTAGCCGAAGTGTCGGCGCTCCGAGGATGACGCCCGCGATCATCGCGGCGGCGACGGCGAAGACGATCGACACGAACGGGTTGAGGTGAAACACCGGCTTAATCGGCAACGCGCCGGTCCAGTACGCGCATGAGTACGCCCCGATCGCGTAGAACGCGATGTAACCAAGGTCGAGCAGGCCGGCGAAACCGACGACGACGTTCAGGCCTATCGCCAACAAAACGTAGACGCCGATCTGGTCGACGAGCACGCCCTGCCAGAACGAACTCAAGCTACGCGGATAGATGATGGCGAAAATCAGCAACGCGGCGTAGAGGGAGTAACGAACTTTCGGATCGCCGAGCCACCGAGTGCGCGCCATGCTGATCGGCGCCGTGACCGTCTTGATGTTCTCGGAGAGCGTCTCCCGGCCAACCATCGCCAACCAGAGCAGCACACCAAGCACGAGGAAGACGATGACGCGTGGGTGAAAGAGCGCTCCGGTGAAGCCTGCCGTCGGGTGGCTCACGCTGCCAGACGGTCCGGTGATGACCGCGGCGACAAGCGCGCCGATGATGCACGCGACGAGCTTGCGCGCGTTGTTGTTCCGGCGCAGGCGCTGCCACGCGCTCCTTCCGCCACCAGCGGACTGGGGCGGTCGAATCGCCTCGCTGTCACGAATCGCGCTCATGCCGACCTCCCCAGCCGCTCGCCGAGAATTCCGGTCGGCCGCACCAACAGCACAAGCACGAGGATGAAAAACGACACGACGTCGACCCATGACGGGCTAATGCAAGCAACCGAGAGGTTCTCGATGATGCCCAGCAGCAAGCCGCCGAGCATCGCGCCGCGGATGTTGCCGATACCGCCGAGGACAGCGGCGGTGAAGGCCTTCAGACCCGGCGTGAACCCCATCGTGTAACTGACGTTCGCCGGCCCGAGCCCGTACAAGAACCCCGCCGCTCCTCCGAGCAGCCCACCGACGATGAATGTCTGGGCGATGACCCGGTTGATGTCGACGCCCATCAAGCCGGCGGTGTCGGCGTCTTGAGCCACGGCGCGAATGCCTTGGCCGAGGCGCGTCTTGTTCACCAGCCGGTCGAGCATCACCAACATGATGATGGCGACCACCGCGATGACCGCGTAGTACAGCGAAACGCCGGTGCCGAAGATTTTGAACAATGGATCGGTTTGGGTCTGCGTGAACGGCTGGGCGATCGGCCGGGAATCGCGGCCGAACTCCTTGCCCGCGAGATTGAGTAGGAAGTATGACGCTCCGATAGCGCTGATCAAGAATGCCAGCTTGGGCGCGTGTCTACGGCGCAACGGCCGGTAGGCAACGCGCTCGAGGAGGTACGCCACGACGCCGCCGCCGACCGCGCCGGCGACACAGCCGATGACGACATATCCGACCGACGACATGCCGGCTGGGTGATGCTTGCCGATCAGCCAGTTGAGCGTGAATAGACCGGCGAACCCACCGCTCATGAAGACCTCGCTGTGCGCGAAGTTGATGAGCTGCAAAACGCCGTAAACCAGGGTGTACCCGAGAGCGATTAGCGCGTACAAGAAGCCGTTTGCCAGGCCGGGGACGAAGAACCCCCAGAAGTTATGCGTCAGACACATCGTCTGCGGATCCCATCGGTTCGAAGCGAACTACGCGTGAACTGCGCCATCGCGCTCCTGTCGCACGTGTGGTCGGGCGCGCCGAGGCACGCCCGACCACACGCTCACGACATCGCTCAGGTGTTCGCGAGACCGAGCGAGGTGATCTTCCCGCCCTTGACCTGGTAGATGTACACCGAGGTGCCGGCGATGTTGCCGTTCGACTCGAACTTCACTTCCTTGGTGATGCCCTTGTAGTCGACCGTCTTCAATCCTTCGATGACCTGCTCGCGGGTGGCCGACGGACCGATCTTCTTCAGCACCGAGATGATGGTGTTCGCCGCGTCGAACGCCTCAGGCGAGTAGGTGCCGCTGTCGAACTTGGCAAGCGCCTTGAACTTCGTGATGAAGTCCTGCGCCGCCGAGTTCGTCGAGATGTCCGCGCACGCGCAGCTGATGTACGTGCCCTCGGCGACGTCCGCGCCCGCCTGCTCGATGTACTTGGGGTCGAGGCTTCCGTCGTCCGAGAAGAGGTTGCCGGAGAATCCGGCCGCCTTCAGCGCCTTGGCAAGCAACGCGAAGTCGCAGTAGTAGCCGGCGTAGAAGACAGTGTCGGCCCCGGAGCCCTTGATCTTGGTGGCGAGCGCCGGGTACTGCTGCGCGTTGCCCTGACCGGCCTGGCATTGGGTCGTGCCCGGCGCCGACTCCGACGTCACCTGGGCGCCGTCCGTCTTCGCCTGGTCACCGAAGGCCTTGCTGAGTGGCTGGCCGTACGCGCTCGCGTCGTCGATGACGTAGATGTTCTTCGCGCCCAGCTTCTTCACCGCGTAGTCGGCGTCGGCCGGACCCTGTGCGTTGTCGTCGGCGACCACGCGGAAGAAGCTTGCCCAGCCACCGTCGGCCAACGTCGGGGACGTGGCGGACGGGCTGACGGTTGCGAGCTTGGCGTCGGCGAACAGCGGCTCGGCCGCCTTTGTGGCGCCGGAGAAGGCCGGGCCCACGACGCCGATGACCGACTTGTCGTCGATGAGCTTGCGGGCCGCGGTCGGCGAGACCTTGCCGTCACCCTGGTCGTCAGATTCGGTGTATTCCAGCTTGAACGGCAAGTCGCCCGCTGCGTTCGCCTCATTGATCGCCAACTCGACGGCGAACTTCATGTTCAGGCCAAGCTGCGCGTTGCCGCCAGAGAGCGGACCCTGGTACGCGATCTTGAAAGTCGGCTTGTTGCCGCCGGCGGCCGTGCTGCCGCCGCTGCTCGACGACCCGCCGCTGGAGGACTTCTTACTGCTTCCACAGGCGGACAGAGCCATGCCCGCTACCACAAGCGGGACGACTGTTAGAACTACTCGGCGATTGAGCACACTGACTCCTCTTTCGGTGGGCGCGGCGTGACGCCTGTTCGCAGCCGCGCCATTCGCCCCGACGCTGATGGGCGGACGCTACAACGCATCTGGCGATGAGCGAAGGACCAACTAGGAGTCGTAACCTGCTCGTGATCTTTTGGATGCCGTCACACCTGTTAAGCGACTAATCGCCCGATTCTGCGGTGGAGAGGTCAGAGATCACCGACTCTGCGACTGCTCGCATGCTTACCCGCTGATCCATCGCTTTGCGCTGGATGAATCGGAACGCCTCAGGCTCGGTCATCGAGTCGCGCGCCTGCAGCAGGCCTTTCGCCCGGTCGATCACCTTGCGGGTGTCGAGCCGATCGGCGAGGTCGGCGACCTCCGCCTCCAGCGCGGTCATTTCCGCGTACCTGCTCATCGCCATCTCGATCGCCGGAAGCAACTCAGCCGAACTGAACGGCTTGACCAGGTATGCCATCGCCCCAGCGTCACGCGCCCGCTCCACCAGCTCGCGCTGTGAAAAGGCGGTCAAGATGACGACCGGCGCGATGCGCTGGACGGCGATTCGCTGCGCGGCTGAGATGCCGTCAAGCACCGGCATTTTCACGTCAAGGATGACCAGGTCGGGCCGCAACTCTTCGGTCAACGCGACAGCTCGCTCGCCGTCGCCAGCCTCGCCGACCACCTCGTAGCCGAGCTCCGCGAGCGTCTCGGTCAGGTCGAGGCGGATCAGCGTCTCGTCCTCGGCGACCACGACCCGCTTGCGCGCCGACTCATTGGTTGAGCCGGACGACGCGCCTGACTCGGCCGGGCCAGGCTGCGGACGTCGCGCCAGCGCGGCGATGTCGGCGGGACTCGGAGCGCGTGGAGTCGACTGACTCGTCTGATCGTCCTGCACCCGCAGCAGCCTAGTCAGGGGCGAAGTCGGGCAACCGGTAGATTAGGCGTCCGCGGCGCGCGCGGCGGCGGCCGCAGAGAGTCACCGCGAGCACTGCGAGCCCCGGTAGCCCAACGGCAGAGGCAATGGTCTCAAACACCATCCAGTGTCGGTTCGAATCCGACCCGGGGTACTAGCGCGACATCCGCGGCGCCGCGCCCGAGTTGTGTCGGCGAACACGCGTTCTGGAGCCTGTCGCAAAATCCGGGTGTCGCTTGCGCCGTGTCGACCTTGGTTGATCGAGAATTCGTGCATGGCGAAGGATTTCCGGCCGGTTGACCGTGGCCAGCAGTTCTTGTTGCCGCCGGACATGGCGCAG
>JAICYF010000105.1 GCA_025934355.1 Acidothermaceae bacterium | reverse complement strand
GGGTGGCGTCGACATGCTCGAGATCGGGCTGCCGTACAGCGACCCGGTGCTCGAAGGGCCGACGATTGCGCAGTCGCACGACATCGCGCTTCGGGCCGGCTCCACCACCGCCCACGTGTTGCGCACGGTCGAGGCGGTCGCGGCCTCCGGCGTCCCGACCGTGGTCATGACGTACTGGAACCCGGTCGAGCGTTACGGCGTCGACCGGTTCGCCGCCGACCTCGCGAACGCCGGCGGAAGCGGCCTGATCACGCCCGATCTGCTGCCCGACGAGGCGGAGGCATGGCTGGCGGCCAGCGACGCCCACGAGCTTGACCGTGTCTTCCTGGTGGCCCCAAGTTCCACCGACGAGCGCGTCGCGTTGACCACCCGGTTTTGCCGCGGGTTCGTCTACGCCGCGTCCGTCATGGGGGTTACCGGCACCCGCACCCAGACGAGCGCGCTCGCGCCGAAACTGGTCGCCCGGGCTCGCGCGTACACCGAGCTGCCCATCGGCGTCGGTCTCGGCGTGAGCAACGGCGATCAGGCGGCGGAGGTCGCCGGGTACGCCGACGCGGTCATCGTCGGATCCGCCTTCGTGCGACAGGTGCTCGACGCCCGCGGCGTCGACGACGAGGCGGCCGCGGTGCGCGCCTTGGCGGCCGACCTTGCCGACGGCGTGCGGCGTGGCCCGGCGAACTGATCGGCGCCGACCGGTCGCGGCGTTGTACCTTCGAACACGATGACACCCACCCTGCACGCCTACCTGCCGAGCCCGAGCCAGGGCGTTTGGCATCTCGGGCCCATTCCCCTGCGGGCCTACGCGTTTTGCATCATCCTCGGCGTCTTCATCGCCATCTGGATGGCCGACTGGCGCTGGCGCGCGCGTGGCGGGCACTCGTCGACGGTGAATCAGGTGGCCACCTGGGCGGTCCCGTTTGGGCTGGTCGGCGGCCGGCTGTACCACGTCGTCACCGACCCGGAGTTGTACTTCAAGCACGGCAACGACTGGGTGCACATCTTTTATGTGTGGAACGGCGGTCTCGGCATCTGGGGCGCCATCGCCCTCGGAGCTGTTGGCGCCTACATAGGCTGCCGCCGAGCTGGCGCGTCGTTCCCGGCGTTCGCAGACGCGGCTGCGCCGGGCATCGTGCTCGCGCAGGCCGTCGGCCGCTGGGGCAACTACTTCAACCAAGAGCTGTTCGGCAAGCCCACCACGATGCCGTGGGGGTTGCGCATCGACGCCAGCCATGCGGCGAATGTGAACCTGCCGGCCGGCATCTACCAGCCGACATTCCTTTACGAGAGCATTTGGGACGTCGGTGTCGCGGTGCTCGTCTTGTGGGCTGACCGTCGCTTCAAGCTAGGCCATGGCCGCGCGTTTTTCCTTTACGTCATGGCCTATGTCGCCGGTCGCAGCTGGATCGAGTACCTGCGCGTCGACCACGCGAACCACATCCTGGGCCTGCGGCTCAACGACTGGACGTCGATAGTCGTCTTCGCCTTCGGCGTCATCGGATTCATAGTCTCCGCTTCGCGTCACCCCGGTCGCGAGACTGTCGTCGAGTTCAAAACGACTGGTCCGGACGACGACGCGCTGCAGCCCGCGGCGGCAGCCGTCGGATCCGACAGCGGCATCCACGACGGCAGCGGCATCCACGACGCGAGCGGCATCCACGACGCGAGCGGCATCCACGACGACGGCCGCATCGAAGTCGACGGCGCGCAAGATGAAGCCGTGGTGTTGCCAGAGCACCGGACGCCCGCTGAGGGCGCGACGCCGTGACCGCCGGCGAGGAGATCACCGAGCACTCGCGCGCGGAGGTGCACCACAGCCACCGCGACGTCACCGGCGGCTGGTTGCGGCCCGCGGTCTTCGGCGCGATGGACGGTCTGATCTCCAACTTCTCGCTCATCTCCGGGTTCGCCGGCGCGAACGCCTCCCGGCACCTGGTGATCTTGAGTGGCTTGGGCGGGCTGGTCGCCGGCGCCTTCTCGATGGCGGTCGGCGAGTACGTGTCGGTTGCCTCGCAAAGTGACCTGGCACGTGCCGAGATCGCGGTCGAGCGGCACGAGTTGCGGAACAACGCCGAGGCGGAGCGCGAGGAGTTGGCCCAGCTGTACATCTCGCGTGGCGTCGAGCCTGAGCTCGCGCAGGAGGTCGCCCGTCAGCTGTCGAAGGACCCGGACCAGGCCCTCGAGATTCACGCGCGGGAGGAACTCGGAGTGTCCGGCGACGATCTGCCCTCGCCGTATCTCGCGGCTGGCTCGTCGTTCGTCTCGTTCTCCATCGGCGCCGTGCTGCCGGTGCTGCCGTTCGTCTTCGGTGCGTCGGTGCTGTGGCCGGCCGCGCTGGTGGCGGCGATCGGCCTTTTCGTCGCCGGACTCACGGTGGCGCGGATCACCGCCCGACCCTGGTGGTTCGGCGGTGGCCGCCAGTTGCTGCTAGGCGCGGCGGCGTCGGCGATCACCTTCGGAGTGGGCGCAGCAATCGGCACCCACGTGTCGTGATGCGCTAGTCTGTCTGCCGGCAGGGCCAGCGTCGTCCCTGTGTCGATCGGTGCAGGTAGCGTCGCAGATCAATCACCGCCGCAGCCCCGCACCAGAACACAGCTGACGACGGGAGTGCCATGTTGGTGGCCGCTGGTCCGCAGCCGTTCGGTCTGTACGACCCCGCGAACGAGCACGACGCCTGCGGCGTCGCCTTCGTGGCTGATCTTCGGGGCCGCCGCACGCATGACACCGTTGTCAACGCATTGACCGCATTGCGCAACCTCGAGCACCGAGGCGCAACTGGTCGCGAGGCCGACACCGGCGACGGCGCCGGCCTGCTCGCGCAGATTCCCGACGAGTTCTTCCGAGCCGTCGTCGACTTCTCATTGCCTCCGGCTGGCGGCTACGCAGTCGGCATCGCGTTCCTGCCTTCCGACAACTTCGCCGCGGGCACCGCCGTCGCCGCAATCGAGCGGATCATCGCCGAGGAGCAGTTGCGCGTTCTTGGCTGGCGGGAGCTGCCGGTTGTGCCTGAGCTCGCCGGCCCGAGCGCCCGCGCGATGATGCCGCGGTTCCGCCAGCTCTTCGTGGCGCCCGTCGACTCATCGATCACCGAGATTTCGCTGGAACGGTTGACGTTTCGGGCGCGCAAGCGGATCGAGCGCGAGGTCGAGGTGTACTTCGCCTCGCTGTCGCCGCGCACGATCGTCTACAAGGGCATGCTCACCGCGCCGCAGCTCGAGCCGTTCTTCCCTGACCTGTCAGACCAGCGGTTCACTTCGATTTTGGCGCTGGTGCACTCACGGTTCTCGACAAACACTTTTCCGAGCTGGCCGTTGGCGCACCCCTACCGCTACATCGCGCACAACGGCGAGATCAACACCATCAAGGGCAACCGCAACTGGATGCGTGCGCGAGAGACCCTTCTGGCGAGCGACCAGATTCCCGGCGACCTGAGCCAGCTGTTCCCCATCTGCACATCGGGCGGTTCAGACTCGATGAGCTTCGACGAGGTGCTGGAGTTACTCCACCTCGGCGGTCGGTCGCTTCCGCACGCCGTCTTGATGATGATCCCCGAAGCGTGGGAGAAGAACACCGAGATGGACGACGCGCGGCGCGCGTTCTATGAGTTCCACAGCAGCGTGATGGAACCGTGGGACGGCCCGGCCTGCGTCACCTTCACCGACGGCACTCTCATCGGCGCGGTGCTCGACCGTAACGGGTTGCGCCCCGCGCGTTACTGGGTGACGGACGACGGGCTCGTGGTGATGGCGAGCGAGGTCGGCGTGCTCGACATCGACCCCGCGACCGTGGTCCGCAAGGGTCGGTTGCAGCCAGGCCGGATGTTCCTCGTCGACACAGAAGCCGGCCGCATCGTCGACGACGCCGAGATCAAGGCGCAGCTCGCCGCCGAGCGGCCGTACGACAACTGGCTGCACGCTGGCCTGCTCAAACTGCCCGACCTGCCCGAGCGCGAGCACATCGTGTACAGCCACGAGTCGGTGCTGCGCCGTCAGCAAACCTTCGGTTACACCGAAGAGGAGTTGCGAATTCTCCTTGCGCCAATGGCAAAAGCCGGTGCTGAGCCGATCGGTTCGATGGGCAACGACGCGCCGCTCGCGGCGTTCTCGAGTCGCCCGCGGCTGCTTTTCGACTACTTCACCCAGCTGTTCGCGCAGGTCACCAACCCGCCGCTCGACGCGATTCGCGAAGAGCTCGTCACCTCCCTCGCCGGCACTATCGGGCCCGAGCAAAACCTGCTGGAGCCAGGCCCGGCGTCGTGTCGGCAGATCGTCGTGCCGTTCCCGGTCATCGACAACGACGAGTTGGCGAAGATCCTGCACATCAACGACGACGGCGACCTGCCGGGCCTCGCGCCCTTCGTCGTCCGAGGTCTGTTCGACGTCGACGACGGCGGTCCGGCGCTTCAACAACGGCTCGACGAGATCTGCGCCGAGGTGTCTGCGGCCATCGAGGGCGGTGCCCGCGTCATCGTGCTCTCCGACCGCGACTCCGACCGTGAGCGCGCCCCCATCCCGTCGCTGCTGCTCACGTCAGCGGTGCACCACCACCTGATCCGGGAGAAGACCCGCACCAAGGTCGGCCTCGTCGTCGAGGCCGGTGACGTGCGCGAGGTGCATCACGTTGCGCTGCTCATCGGTTACGGCGCCGCCGCGGTCAACCCGTACCTCGCGATGGAAACCGTCGAAGACATGGTTCGCACCGGTGCGATCACCGGTGTCACCGCTGAAGACGCGGTGCACAACCTGGTGAAAGCGCTGGGCAAAGGCGTTCTCAAAGTGATGTCGAAGATGGGCATCTCCACGGTGGCGTCGTACACCGGCGCGCAGGTGTTCGAGGCGCTTGGCCTTTCGCACGACGTTGTCGACCGTTACTTCACCGGCACGCCGTCCCGGCTCGGTGGGGTCGGGCTCGACGTCCTCGCTACTGAGGTCGCTTCGCGGCACACTCACGCCTACCCGATTGGCGAAGTGCAACCGTCGCATCGGCGGTTGCGGGTCGGCGGCGATTACCAGTGGCGGCGCGAAGGCGAGCCGCACCTGTTCAATCCTGAAACGGTGTTCCGACTTCAGCACTCGACGCGCAACGGCCGGTATGAGGTCTTCAAGGACTACACCCGGTTGGTCGACGACCAGTCGCGCGACATCATGACGCTGCGCGGCTTGTTCAAGCTGCGCACCGGCGTCCGGCCCGCGGTGCCGCTCGACGAGGTCGAGCCGGTCAGCGAAATCGTGAAGCGCTTCTCGACCGGCGCGATGTCTTACGGCTCGATCAGCAAGGAAGCGCACGAAACCCTTGCGATCGCGATGAACCAACTTGGCGGCAAGTCCAACACCGGCGAGGGCGGCGAAGACGCCGACCGGTTGTACGACAATCGGCGAAGCGCCATCAAGCAGGTCGCCAGCGGGCGCTTCGGTGTCACGAGCGAATACCTCACGGCGGCCGACGACCTGCAACTCAAGATGGCGCAGGGCGCGAAGCCCGGCGAGGGCGGTCAACTGCCGGGTAACAAGGTCTATCCGTGGATCGCGAAGACGCGGCACTCCACGCCGGGCGTCGGCCTGATCTCACCGCCGCCGCATCACGACATTTACTCGATTGAAGACCTCAAGCAGCTCATTCACGACCTGAAAAACAGCAACCCGGCCGCGCGGGTGCATGTGAAGCTCGTCGCCGAAGTTGGCGTCGGCACGGTCGCAGCGGGCGTCGCGAAGGCGCACGCCGACGTCGTCCTCATCTCCGGCCATGACGGTGGCACGGGTGCGTCGCCGCTGACGTCGCTGAAGCACGCCGGTGCGCCGTGGGAGTTGGGTCTCGCGGAGACACAGCAAACCCTTATTTCCAACGGTTTGCGTGACCGGATCGTCGTGCAGACGGACGGCCAGCTTAAGACCGGCCGCGACGTCGTCATCGCCGCGCTGCTCGGCGCCGAGGAGTTCGGGTTCGCCACGGCTCCGCTGGTCGTCTCCGGTTGTGTGATGATGCGGGTTTGCCACCTCGACACCTGTCCGGTCGGTGTCGCGACGCAGAACCCCGAGCTGCGCAAGCGGTTCAGCGGCAAGCCGGAGTTCGTCGTCAACTTCTTCCAGTTCATCGCCGAAGAAGTGCGCGAATACCTTGCCGAGCTGGGTTTCCGCACTGTCGCGGAGGCGATTGGCCAAGTCGAGCTGCTCGACACCACCGACGCGATCACTCACTGGAAGGCGAGCGGTCTCGACCTTTCGCCGATCCTGCGTGTGCCCGAAAACCGCGATGAGGCGAGGTGTTGCGTCACGTCGCAAGACCACGGGTTGGAAAAGGCGCTCGACAACACGCTCATCCAGCTCGCCGAAGGCGCGTTGAACGACGGCGCGCCCGTCAAGCTCGAGTTGCCGATCCGCAACGTCAACCGCACGGTCGGCACGATGCTCGGTCACGAGGTGACCAAGCGGTACCGCGAGAAGGGCCTTCCCGACAACACGATCGATGTCACGTTCACCGGCTCGGCCGGGCAGTCGTTTGGCGCTTTCGTGCCGTCCGGGGTCACGCTTCGGCTGGTCGGTGACGCCAACGACTATGTCGGCAAAGGACTGTCCGGCGGGCGCATCGTGCTGAAGCCGTTCGACGACGCGCCGTTCGCCGCGCACGAGAACGTCATCGCCGGCAACGTGTTGCTCTACGGCGCCACCGGCGGCGAGGCGTTCGTTCGCGGTGTCGTTGGCGAGCGATTCTGCGTTCGCAACTCGGGCGCGACCGCCGTCGTCGAAGGCGTCGGCGACCACGGTTGTGAGTACATGACCGGCGGCCTTGTCGTCGTCCTCGGCCCGACCGGCCGGAACTTCGCGGCCGGCATGTCCGGGGGAGTGGCGTACTTGCACGACGCCGACCCGCGTCGCATCAACACGCAGATGGTCGACATCGAAAAGCCGGACGACGCGGAGCTCGCGACGGTGCGCGAGTTGATTCGCGAGCACGTCACCGAAACCGGCTCGCGCTTCGGCGAGGAGCTGCTCGGCGATTGGGAAAGCCACGCCGGGCGGTTCGCGAAGGTCATGCCGCGCGACTACAAGAGAGTGCTTGCCGCGCAGGCAAAAGCGGCGCAAGAAGGGCTCGATGTGAACGAGCAGATCATGGCGGCTTCCCATGGCTGACCCAAAGGGCTTCCTCACCACGCCGCCCGAGTCGCCGGCTCGGCGCCCGGTTGACGTTCGCATCATGGACTGGAAAGAGGTCTACGAGCCCTTTCCGCACTCCTCATTGGAGAAGCAGGCCGGTCGGTGCATGGACTGCGGCATTCCGTTTTGCCACAACGGATGCCCGCTCGGAAACCTGATCCCCGAGTGGAACGACCTGGTGTGGCGGCAAAACTGGCAGGACGCCTCCGAACGTCTGCACGCCACGAACAACTTCCCAGAGGTCACCGGCCGGTTGTGCCCAGCGCCATGTGAGGCGGCGTGCGTGCTCGCCGTCAACCCGGAGCAAAGTGGCGGGGCAGTCACGATCAAACAGGTCGAGCACGAGATCGCCGACCGCGCGTGGGACGACGGGTGGGTCACGCCGCAGGTCCCGGGTCGGCTCACCGGTAAGACTGTCGCGGTCGTGGGTTCCGGTCCGGCCGGGCTCGCCGCGGCGCAACAACTGACGCGCGCTGGCCACACGGTCGCGGTGTACGAGCGGGCCGACCGGGTCGGTGGCCTGCTGCGTTACGGAATTCCCGAGTTCAAGATGGAAAAGTGGGTGCTCGACCGGCGGCTCGAGCAGATGACCGCCGAAGGCACCAAATTCCGGCCAGGCGTCGAAGTCGGGGTCGACGTCGGCGCGCGCGAGTTGAAGTCGCGGTACGACGTCGTGTTGCTCGCGATCGGCTCCACGGTCGGGCGCGACCTGCCGATCCAGGGTCGCCATCTCGACGGCATCCACCAGGCGATGGAGTACCTGCCGATCGCGAACCGCGTGCAGCAAGGCGATCTGGCCGAGCCGACCATCACCGCGAACGGCAAGCACGTCGTCATCATCGGTGGCGGCGACACCGGTGCCGACTGCTTGGGCACCGCCCACCGGCAAGGCGCGGCGTCCGTCGTCCAGCTTGAGATTTTGCCTGAGCCGCCGGCACAACGCTCCGCGATGACGCCGTGGCCGACCTGGCCGCTGATGTTGCGGATTTCGTCGGCGCACGAAGAAGGTGGCGAGCGCAAGTTCGCCGTCAACACCGAGGAGTTCCTCGGCGACGACAGCGGTCACGTGCGCGCGCTGCGACTCGTCGAGGTGCGAATGGTCGACGGCCGTATCGAGGCGGTTCCGGGCACGCAGCTGGAAATCCCGGCCGACCTGGTGCTGTTGGCGATGGGCTTCACCGGTCCGGAGAAGCAGTTGGCCGACCAGTTCGAGCTCGACCTCGACACCCGCGGCAACATCGCGCGCGACGCGTCCTACGCCACCAACGTGCCCGGCGTGTTCGTCGCTGGTGACGCGGGTCGCGGCCAGTCGCTGATCGTGTGGGCGATCGCCGAGGGTCGGGCGGCCGCTTCGGCGATCGACCGGTACCTCACCGGTGTCGAACGGCTGCCGATGCCGGTGGCGCCGACGGCGCGTCCACTGACCTGATCGAACCTCATCCTCCTAGGGTTGAAACCATGAGTCGCCGCGCCAAGATCGTCTGCACCCTTGGCCCGGCGACCGAATCAGCGGAGGGCATCCGCGCGCTGGTCGACGCGGGCATGGACGTCGCGCGCCTCAACCTCAGCCACGGCACCCACGAAGACCACGCGGCTGTCTACCGGTGGGTGCGCGAGGCCGCCGACGCAAGCGGCCGCGCGGTTGGCATCCTCGTCGACCTGCAGGGACCGAAAATCCGCCTCGGCCGGATTGCCGGCGGACCGGTCATGCTCGCGGCCGGCGACGAGTTCACCATCACCACCGAGGACGTGCCCGGCAGCAAGGTCCTGGTGTCGACGACGTATGACGGGTTGCCCGGCGACGTTCGGCCCGGTCTGGAGATCCTGATCGACGACGGCCGGGTCTGCCTGGAGGTGGAGTCGGTCGACGGCCCGCGGGTGCGCACCCGAGTCATCGAGGGCGGCCCGATCTCCGACCACAAAGGCATCAACGTGCCTGGCGCCGCGTTGTCGGTGCCAGCGCTCAGCGAAAAGGACGTCGACGACCTGCGGTGGGCGCTGCGCATTGGCGCCGACATGGTCGCGTTGTCGTTCGTCCGCTCGCCGTCCGACTTCGACGCGGTCGCGAAGATCATGGACGACGAGGGGCGCCGGGTGCCGGTCGTCGCGAAAATCGAGAAACCGCAGGCGGTCGAGCGGATTGACGAGATCATCGACTCGTTCGACGGGTTCATGATCGCCCGTGGCGATCTCGGTGTCGAGATGCCCCTCGAGCAGGTGCCCGTGGTGCAGAAGCGGGTCGTCACGTTGGCCCGGCGCAACGCCAAGCCGGTCATCGTGGCCACCCAGATGCTCGATTCGATGATCAACTCATCACGACCAACTCGCGCCGAGGTCTCCGACTGCGCCAACGCTGTGCTCGACGGCGCCGACGCGTTGATGCTGTCGGGGGAGACGAGCGTCGGCGTGCATCCTGCGCTCACGGTGGAGACGATGGCGCGGATCATCGAGACCGCCGAGGAGTCGGCGCTCGACACAATCCCCGAGATCGTCGGAAAGCCACGCACCAAGGGCGGCGCGATCGCGCACGCGGCCGCCGCGGTTGGCGCAGACCTCGGGGCGCGCTATTTGGTGGCCTTCACCGAGACCGGCGACAGTGCGCTGCGGTTGGCGCGCTACCGGTCGCCGATCCCGCTGCTGGCTTTCACGCCGGTCGCCTCGACCCGCTCGCAGCTCGCGTTGACCTGGGGCGTCGAGACGTTTCTCGTCGCGCCGGTGTCACACACCGACCAGATGGTCCGACAGGTCGACCGCGCGCTGCTCGATCTCGACCGGTGCAGGCAGGGCGAGCTCGTCGTCATCATCGCCGGCTCGCCGCCAGGGGTCGCCGGCTCGACGAACACCCTTCGGGTGCACCGCATCGGCGACACCGTCGAAAGCGACGCGCCCGCGTACAGCTGAGCGCGCTGTCCGACTTGTGTCGGTCAGCACGCGACAGAGAGCCTGTCGCAGAATCGTTGGTGCGGTTCGTCGACGCACGAATGTGGGCGGTTGGCGTTGGTCACGCCAGGGTTGGGTTGACGGCCCGGTGGAGCTTGGGCAGGTTGGCGACCGCGGCCGCCAGGGTGAGTTCGGTTTGCGCTTTTTCCTTTCCGCGTAGGGCGAATCGACGTAGTCCGATGCGGTCTTTGAGGTGCCCGTTGACCGGTTCGACTGTGGCGGCTCGGCGCTGGTAGGTGG
>JAICYF010000301.1 GCA_025934355.1 Acidothermaceae bacterium | reverse complement strand
GTAGGTCAATCCGATCGCCGCCGTCGGCGGAGCAGGGGACCGCGCGACGATCACGGTCTGCGGGGGCAGCGTAGGCAGCGGCATCGCCATGGTCAGGGCGGGCGCGCGTGCGAGCCGGCGGCGTCCCGAGTCGGTGACGAAGGGCGCGATCCCGCCGGACACGGCGATCGAAGGCGCCGCCGGATCGAAGCCGTCGCCGGGCAGCCGCGCCGCCGGCCGGCGCGCGCCGGACATAACCTCAGCCAGCGGCCCCAGGGTGGCGACGGGAAAGCCGGGGAACGCGTCGGCGGACAGACCCAGACGCCGGGCGGCGGCGCGCATCTGTGGCGACGACACGTCGACACAGGGCGTGAGCGCCGCGGCGGCGAACCAGCGATTGAGCCACGCCACGGTCTGCGCCAGCTCCCCAACGCTGAGGGCGTGATCGTAAACCAGCGCCTCGCAAAAGTCGTTCGATCCCTGGGTATTGGGGTATGACCCGCTGCCGAGGTAGGACGATACCGGCCCGGTCGGGAACGACGTGTCAGCCGCGGTGTTCGACAGGCGACCGGACATCCGCCAGAGCGCCTTGTCGTAGGCGTACGCCTGCAAGACGGTCTCGCCGTTGCCGATGGGCGGGCTGTACACGCCTAGAGTGACGTTGCTGCTCGGACCTGCCCAACCTGACTGAAACCCGCCACCGAACGCGGTGTTATTGGATAGCCCGAACTGCCACCAGATGCCGGCGGCCCGCGGAAATCCCAGCACGACGTTAAACGACGTGCTCAGATTGGTCGTCGCCGATGTTCGGGCGACGTAAAGCACCGTGAATCCTGGCCACGATGACGGATCGAAGGTCGCCGATAGGTAGCAGGTCTGCTGCATGCCGCTGAACGCATCGACGAACCGGATCACGGGGAGGCCGTTGACTCCGCTGGCGCCCGACAGAAGGGTCGGCGTTCCGGCCACGGTGGAATAGTTGTTGCCGTTGCCCGATTGGTCCGCCACTCCCGTGACATTCGATCCAGAGGTGGACACACCTGCGTCAGACCTCACCCAAACGCGCAGCCCGCCCAGCGGCGGCCCACTCGTCGGCGTCGTCACCAGCGGCGGCGAGACGTCCCACGAGCCAGACACCGCGCGCGGAGCCGCCCGGCGTGGGGCATCACTGGCGCCCGCAAACGCCGTCGGAGGGACGGGCGCCAGGACGACAGGAGGAAGCGATTCGCTCCCCGGCGCGGGCCTGGTGTCTCGCCGCCGGCGGGGGGTGGTGGTCGAGAGGCCGACGCCACGCGGGGCCAGCGGTGGGGCAGCGTCGCCGCCGGGCGAGCTCGGGCGCGTGCTCCGCCGCCGCTCGTCCATCGCCGCCGTGGCCACCACGCCGGACGGGCCCCCGGCGGACGCCTCGGCGAAGATGTAGGCGAGGACGTTGAACGTGTCGGCGCTGTTGCCCGTCGTGAACGTCGCCGGGTTGCTGCCCGTCGTGGTGACGCGCTTGGATTCGACCCGACTGACCGTCGTGGTATCGGAGCCAGCCGACGTGAACCCGGTTCCGACGGCGGGCGGCGTGGTGGTCGTTTCCTCGCCGTCGAGGGCGAAGCCGACGACGAGGGCCGGCTGGCTGGCGTTCGACAAGGTGCCGCTCGAGATGGCGTTGGCGCCGGTTCCCGGGGCCGAGACGATCTGACCGCCCGAGGCGAGCGGCGCGTTGCCGTCGCTCCCCGTGATCTCCAGGACCCACATCATCGTGGCGAGCTCGGAGACGCTGCCGGTGACGGTGACGGTCGTCGCCCCCGCTGCGACGTTGGTTTTGTAGAACCGGAACGTCGAGAAGTCGATGCCGCCGGGCGTGGCGTGGACGTGCGCGCCATCGCTGTAGTTGCCGGCGTTCCTGTTGTCGGCGCAGGAGAACGTGGCCGACACGCCGTCGCTGTTGACGCCGAAGAAGACGACCAGCGT
>JAICYF010000217.1 GCA_025934355.1 Acidothermaceae bacterium | reverse complement strand
GACGCTCACCCCGCCGTTGCCCGTGTGCACGGTGATGCTCGCCGCCGCGCTCGCCGCAGTCGGCACGGACACGTCGCGACCGCCGTTTCCACTCGACACGTCCACCCGATAGGGGCCGCTGCCGGTCGGCACGGTGAGGTGTATCCCGCCGTTGCCACTGGTCGCCGACACGCTCTTCGGGGCGGTCGCCCACGTTAGGTTGACGCCGCCGTTGCCGGTGTTCACCTGAAACTCGCTTGAGCGCAGGCCGACCGCACGCACCCCGCCGTTGCCGGTGCGGGCCTGGACGTCGCCGCTGACGTTCGTCAGCGAGATGTCGCCGTTGCCGGTGTCGAGTGACACCGCGCCGGTCAGGTCGCTGATCCGCACCGCGCCATCGCCGGTGTGAACGGTCATCTTCGCGGACGACGGGACCGTCAGCACGTAGTTGATCTCGCAGTCGTTGGAGAAGAAGATTCCGCGGCAACGCGCCTTGAGCTGCAACCCAGTGGCCGCCGCGCTCGCCGTCACCGTCGGCTTCTTCAACTGGTAGTGCTCGGTGTACGACACTCCGACAGTGTTGTCGTCTCCCGTCACGACGGTCAGGCTGCCCGCCGACATGTCGAGAGCAATCTCGCCGCCGTGCCACGCGTATGTCGCCTCGTGGTGCTCGCTGGTCTGCGCCATTAAGCCGACCATGCTGAAGGCCTGGAACCCCACAACGCCCAACACGATCGGGAGGCCAATGGCCAACGCGGCGATTCTGCCGCCGGTCGCGATCATCCTCACTCCTAGCTTTCGAGGTAGCGCAAGACGGCAAGCACCCTGCGATGGTCGGACTCAGCCGGCAACAGGCCGAGTTTCGTGAAGATGCTGCTAACGTGTTTCTCCACGGCGCCCTCGCCCACGACGAGTTGTTGCGCGATGGCGCCGTTGGAGCGCCCTTCCGCCATAAGCGCGAGCACCTCCTTCTCTCTCGCCGTCAGCACGTCGAGCGGGTGTTTGCGCCTGCTACGAGCCAAGAGTTGTTGCACCACCTCGGGGTCAAGCACAGTGCCGCCGTCAGCCACCCGACGAAGCGCGTCGATGAACTCGACGACGTCCGCGACCCGGTCTTTCAGCAAGTAGCCGACGCCCCTCGTCTCGCCGGCGAGCAGTTCGGTGGCGTACCGCTCCTCCACGTATTGCGAGAAAACCAGCACCGCGACGTTCGGCCAACGGCTGCGGATCACCAGCGCCGCGCGCAATCCTTCGTCGCTGAACGTCGGCGGCATCCGCACATCGAGGACGACGACCTGCGGCTGCTGCTCCTCGACCGCGCGGATCGCGCTTTCGCCATCGGGCACCGCCGAGACGACCTCGAAGCCAGACTCCTCCAGCAATCGCGACAACCCCTCGCGCAGCAAGACGGAGTCCTCGGCGATCACGACGCGCATGGCAACTCCACGGTGACGACGGTCGGACCGCCGATCGGACTCTGAACCCGCATCGAGCCGTCGACGCCGCCGACGCGGTCGGCGAGGCCGGTCAGCCCAGACCCGCCCGGGTCGGCGCCGCCGACCCCGTCGTCCTCTACAACGACGCTCAGCGCTAACGGCGTGCGTTTCACGGTGACGCGCACTGACGTCGCCTTCGCGTGTTTGGCGGCGTTGGTCAACGTCTCACTGACCACGAAGTAGGCAATCGCCTCGATGGTGGGCGAGCAGCGCGGCTCAACCTGGACGTCGAGCGTGACCGGCACCGTCGAGCGGGCGGCCAGCCCGGACAGCGCCGCGTCGAGCCCGCGATCGGTGAGGACAGCGGGGTGCAAGCCGCGCGCGAGATCGCGCAGCTCGGTCAGGGCGAGCTTGGCGTCGTTGTGCGCCTCGTCGAGCATCTGGCGCGCCGTTTCAGGGTCGTCTTCGTAGCGGGCGCGGGCTCTCCCGAGATTCATCGCGAGCGCGACCAAGCGCTGTTGCGCGCCGTCGTGCAGATTGCGTTCGATGCGGCGACGTTCCGCCTCGGCCGCGTCGACGACGCGGGCTCTGCTGCCCTGCAACACATCGACGCGTTGCGCGAGCTCGCCCGCGGTGCTGCCGAGCATCGCACGAGCGAGCGCCCCCTCGGCGGTCGTCAACCCGTAGGTAATGCCGAACGCGAAGACCAGGAGCAGCACGCCGATGCCGCACACCGCCCACGAGCTGTCTTGGTCGGAGACAGTCATGATCCCGAGATCGGCCCGCCCGGAGGGCACGTGCGAGATCCAACCGGGCATCGACACAAGCGCGAGCGCGACACCGAACCCACCAAAGCAAAGCGAGAAGGTCAACACCGCCAGCGGAAACCTGACGACGTGGTACGCGATCGCCCGCCAAGTCGGCGCGTCTGTGAGCATCGCCTTCCAGCCGCGGCGCCGCCCCCTTGGGCTTGGTATCTCGATGTCGAGAAACAGGCGCATGCGGTGACGTTCGAAGCCCGCCATCCATCGTGAAATCGCGCCGACGACGTAAAAGAGCGGAATGCCGACCAAGAAGAGCGGTAGGAGGCCCGCGCAGAGAGTGACGCCGGTGACCGTGACGGTGAAGGTGACGATCGCCACCGGAAGATCGGTGAGCGGCATCACGATGCGCAGCAAGCCGGTCAGAACCGGACTGCGGCGGGCCAGCGGGCGGCTCATCACGGAAGCGTTGGAATAGGTCACGTCGACAAAGGTAGCCAAGCGCAAGCGTGGCTCCCATCCTGTTCTCTCCCGAGTTCGAGCGGGGGTTAACCCCACCATGAGAACGGTCGCTAGCCGGGGCGACCTGCTCGCCGTCGTCAGGCACCTTGCTAGAGGCAGATCAGAAGACGACAGGGAGAATCGCTATGAACATCGCCGCCCGCATGGGTAGCTGGAGCACTCGCCACAGAAAAACGGCGATCATCGGCTGGCTGCTGTTCGTTGTCATCGCCGTCCTGATCGGCGGTGCGCTCGGCACCAAGCAGCTGACCAACGCGGAAGGGTCCAACGGCCAATCCGCGAAGGCGGAACAGATTTTGCAGACCGCGGGCTTCGACAGCCCGGCGGCCGAAAACGTGCTGGTGCAAACAAGGCACGGCAAGCCGGACAATGCCGCGTTACGCGCGGCTGTGGGCCAGGTTGTCACGGCGGTGAAAGCGACCGGCGCGGTGACCGACATCCACTCGCCGCTGGACCCCCAGGGCTCGCAGTTCGTTTCCAGCGACGGCCACTCAATGCTCGTGACGTTTGACATGAAAGGCAGCTCTGACACCGCGAGCGATCGGGTGCAACCGGTGCTTGACGCGGTCGCGAAGGTGCAACAGCAAAATCCAGCCCTGCGCGTCGAAGAAGCGGGCGACGCGAGCGCCGACAAGGCGCTGAACGACACGCTCGGCAAGGACTTCCACCGGGCCGAGCTGCTTTCGATTCCGCTGACCCTAGGCATTTTGTTGGCCGTCTTCGGCGCACTGGTGGCCGCGGTTATTCCGGTCGGCCTGGCGTTGACTGCGTTCATGGCGGCTGGCGGCGTGTTGGCCTTGACCAGCCGCGCGGTGCACATCAACGGCACCGCGACTTCAGTGATGTTGCTGATCGGGCTCGCCGTTGGCGTCGACTACACGCTGTTCTACCTCAAGCGCGAGCGAGAAGAGCGCGCGAAAGGCCGTGGTGCCGCCGACGCGCTGAAAATCGCAGCTGCCACGTCGGGCCGTTCAGTGCTGGTCTCCGGGCTAACCGTCGTCGCGGCGATGGCCGGCCTGTTCATCACCGGCGACGGCACGTTCTCCGGCGTCGCCGAAGCGACCGTGCTCGTTGTCGCGATCGCGGTGCTGGGCTCGGTGACGATCCTCCCCGCGCTGCTGTCTCTGCTCGGCGACCGGGTCGAGAAGATCCGGGTTCCGTTCGTGCGGCGGCTGCGCAGAGCGGACGGCGAAAGCCGAGTGTGGCGAGCGGTCCTGCGACGGGTGCTGCGTCGTCCCGCTTTGTCGGCGGCTGTCGCGGGCGGATTGCTCGTGGTTCTTGCGATTCCGCTGGCCACCATGAAGACCGCGCTGCCGGGGGCAAGCGACTTGCCGGCAAGCCTGCCGATCATCGCGACGTACGATCGCATTTCGACGGCGTTCCCCGGCGGTCCGGCACCGGCCGAAGTCGTGGTCGCGTCGTCCAATGTGAACTCGCCCGCGGTCGCGACAGGGCTCCAGCAACTGTCGAAGGCGGCTGCCGCCACTGGTGAAATGTCGGCCGCGCTTCAGACGCGGGTGAATCCCGCAGGCACCGTTGCGGTGGTGTCGATTCCGCTCGCTGGCGATGGCACCGACTCGACGTCCAATCACGCATTGCTCGCACTGCGCGACCACGTGATTCCGTCGACGATCGGCGCCGTGCCGGGCGTGCACGCGTACGTCACCGGCGAAACCGCAGGCTCGCATGACTTCAGCACACAGCTTGGGCAGAGAGCTCCGCTGGTGTTCTTGTTC
>JAICYF010000009.1 GCA_025934355.1 Acidothermaceae bacterium | reverse complement strand
TCGCCGCCGGGCTCGCCGAGTTCGTCCCGTTGATTTTCTGGCTGCACGTCGTCACGCCGCTGGCGTGGATCGTCCTCGCGATCGCCCAATCGCTCTACCTGGCCGCCCTCGGGGCCGGTCTTGCCCTCCTCGTCGGACGACTGCCCGGCTGGCAGGTCTGGTCGGCCTGCGCGTGGGTCGGCGAGGAGTTGATCCGCAGCCGCTGGCCGCTCGGCGGGTTTGGCTGGGGGCGCCTCGCGTTCAGCCAGGCCGACACCCCGTTCACCAGCTACGCGGCGATCGCCGGCGCGCCGCTCGTGACGTTCGCCGTCGCGTTGTGCGCCGCGTTCCTGGCGACCGCCGTCATCGCTGCCACCGACGCCGTCCGCACACCGGCAGCCGGACCGACACCGGCGACCGGCCGCCGAACCCACGGTTGGGCGACGGCGGCGACGTTCGCGCTCGCGGCGCTGGTGGTCCCGCTGGTGGCGAGCCTGATCCCGCGTCCGACCGACGGCCGGTCGATCCAGGTGGCCGCGGTGCAGGGCAACGTCGCCCATCCCGGCAAGCACTTCCTCGGGCGCGCCGAGCAGGTGCTCGACAACCATCTCGCCGAGACCGCGAAGCTGGTCGCCGACATCAAGAGCGGTGTGCTGCCACAGCCGCAGATCGTGTTGTGGCCGGAGAACGCATCCGACGTCGACCCGCTGCACGACGCCAGCGTGTTCGCCAAAATCCAGGCCGCCACCGAGGCGGTGAACGCGCCGATCCTGGTCGGCGCGGTGCTCGACGCCGGACCTGATCACGTGACCAACACCGGCATCGTCTGGAGCCCGTCGAGCGGTCCAGGGCAGAGCTACACCAAGCGACACTTGGTGCCGTTCGGCGAGTACATCCCGTGGCGTGGCTTTGTCTCGCACCTGACCAAGCTCACCTCGTTGGTGCCGCAGAACTTCCTGCCGGGCCACACGCCAGGAGCGCTCGACATCGGGCCGACCCGCATCGCCGACGTCATGTGCTTCGAGGTGGCCTTCGACGACGCGGTGCGCTCAGGTGTCACGAACGGCGGCCGGATCATCGTCGTCCAAACCAATAACGCCACCTACATGGGCACGGCGGAGACGAAGCAACAGCTGGCGATGTCGCAGCTTCGCGCGGTGGAGCACAGCCGATCGGTGGTGGTCGCCTCGACCAGCGGCATCAGCGCGGTGATCGCACCTGACGGCCACGTCGTCACCCGCACCGGCGAGCTGACGCCCGCGATCATCGACTTGCCGGTCGTCGAGCGGTCGCAACTCACGATCGCCGACCACCTCGGCGCCGCCCCGGAATGGACTCTCGGCATACTCGGAGGGCTGGCGGTGATCGCCGCACTCGCCATCCCGCTCGTGGCCGGTCGGTCCGCGCGGCGCCCGAAGGAGAGCTCGCCCGCTGATGACCGCTGATGTCCGCGCGCTGCCCGACACGGCCACCACCGGGGACGACGAGGGAATCGGGCGGGTCCTCGTCATCATCCCGACTTATCAGGAGCGGGAAAACCTGCCGTTGATCGTCGCGCGGGTGCGCGCGTCCGTGCCCGAGGCGGACATCTTGGTTGCGGACGACGGCAGCCCCGACGGCACCGGCGAAGTAGCCGACCAAATCGCCCTGGACGACGAGCACGTCCACGTGCTGCATCGGGCCAGCAAGCAGGGTCTTGGCGCCGCGTACATCGCCGGCTTTCGGTGGGGGCTCGAGCGCGGCTACGGCGCGCTGGTGGAGATGGACGCCGACGGATCGCATCAGCCCGAGCAGCTGCCGACGCTCCTCGCCGCGCTGCAAACCGCCGACGTCGCGCTCGGTTCGCGGTGGGTGCGCGGCGGCACCGTCCGCAATTGGCCGAAGTCACGCGAGGCGCTCAGCCGCAGCGCCAACACCTACGCCCGGGTGCTGCTCGGAATCCCGATCCGCGACGCCACCGGCGGTTACCGCGCGTATCGCGCGCGCGTGTTGCGTTCGTTCGAGTTGGACGCCGTTCGCTCGCAGGGCTACTGCTTTCAAATCGAGCTGACCTTGCGCGCGCTGCGTAGCGGATTTCGAGTCGTCGAGGTTCCGATCGAGTTTGTCGAACGGCAGCACGGCGCGAGCAAGATGAGCCGCGCGATCGTCGTCGAGGCGCTGTGGCGGGTGACCGTCTGGGGCGTGCAGTCACGCACCGGCCGACTCGACCGCAAGCTGCACACCGAAAGCCGGTAGGGGAAAACGAAAGCCGGCAAGGGAAAACGAAAAGCCGAGCCACGCCGCCGGGGGAAAACAGGCGTGGCTCGGCGCTCTCAGCTCGATTGTGCGGCCGTCCTTCGACGGCGGCGTGGATCAGGCGGTCTTGCGTCGTCCGTGCTCGCGGAGCAGCTCAAGCCGCTCGGCGAGAATCGCTTCCAACTCGGGGATGCTGCGGCGTTCGAGCAGCATGTCCCAGTGGCTGCGGGCCGGTTTGGTGCGGCTCGCCGGCGGCGCGGCGGCGTCGTCACGAGTCGCGGACGCGCCGCAGAACCGGCATTCCCAGGTCGTTGGAACATCGGCTTCCGCCGAGAAGGGCACGGCGAATCGGTGCCCGTTCGGGCAGCTGTAACCGGCGACCTGCCGCTCGACAGGCTCCGTCGACTCATCGTTTTCGTAGCTCACGGCGCCTAGCCGGCTGCCTCGAAGCGCTCGTTCGGCCATCTTTGCCTCCACTCGCCAGGCTCACCTGCTCCAACGTGCGAGCCGCCGGGAGGATTCCCGGCCCACAACACAGATGACGCCGCGCCCACCCCCTTGGTTCGCCGTGCGCCCCTCGAATCGAAAGATCGCGCGCGCGGTTACGGCCTTCCCCCTGGGCGGCGATCGAACCCCCGGCCGCGCCGGGCCTACAGCACGCGCAGCGGGCTCGGCGCGGCCCCGGTTCGGGTGGTGTCGGCCCACGCCCGGATGTCTTCGACCACATGCCGCCACCACACCTCGTAGGTGGCGCGGGTCACGTAACCGATGTGCGGGGTGAGCACGGTGTTGGGCGCGCCGAGCAAGGGATGTCCGGGCCGCAGCGGTTCCTCGTCGTACACATCGAGCCCGGCGCCGGCGATCTGGCCGCGGCGCAATGCGCTGACCAGGGCGTCTTGGTCGATCAGCGGACCGCGCGAGGTGTTCACCAGGTAGCTGGTTGGCTTCATCATCGCCAGCTCGGCGGCGCCGATGACGCCTTTGCTGCGGGCGCTCAAGACCAGGTGCAAGCTCACAAAGTCGGACGACGTGAGCAGCTCCTCCTTGCTCACCGCGCGCACGCCGACCTCCGCCGCCCGCTCAGCGGTGAGGTTCGTGCTCCAGGCTACGACGTCCATGTCGAAAGCCAACCCGACCCGAGCGACCTTCTCGCCGAGCCGGCCGAGTCCGATCACCCCAAGCCGGGCGCCGCCTAATTCCAACCCGAGCCGCCCCGAACGGCTCTGCCAGCGGCCGGCGCGCAGTGCCTGCTCTTCGCCGCACATGTCGCGGGCCAGCGCGATGATCAGTCCCCAGGTCAGCTCTGCGGTCGACGTCCGAAGACCGGCCGTGCCGCGCACCTCGATCCCGCGGTCGCGGCAGGCCTCGAGGTCGATCGACGCGTTGCGCATGCCGGTCGTCACAAGCAGTTTCAGCCGGGGCGCGGCGGCCAACACGTCGCGCGGCACCGGGGTGCGCTCCCGCATCGCGACCAGCACGTCGGCGTCGGCGAGCGCGCCGCGCAGCGCCGCGTCGTCCAGGTGCGTCGTTCGCACGTCAAGCTGCGGCTCGAGGTCGGAAAGCTGACCCCACGGAGCCATGGTCTTCGCGACGTCTTGGTAATCGTCCAGCACAAGCACGCGTAACGGCATGACTGGAATCCTGCACCGCGGGCCGAGGTGCGAGCATCGCAGGGGCTTGGCTCGCCCTTAGACCTCGAAACTCGTGCTTGGGCCTCGCCACAGCGGTGCCGAAGCGCGAGTTTGCGGATCCAGGGCCCGTGACCGCGTGGCGACCAACACGATCGTGCCCGCGAGCAGCGCGATGATCGTTGAGTTCGCAAGGATGAGCCGGTCGCCGACGATCGCGCCGTAGCCGACCCACAGCAGGTTGCACGCGACCGCGAGTGCCCAGCGCGAGCGCGACACCCCGGCGGAGCTTTGGACGCGGGAATCATCGAGCAGGGCGAGCAACTGCGGCACCACCCCGGTGATCGTCGCGATGGACGCCGCGACGCCGAGCGTCGCCCGGCCGCTGGCGCTGGCGCCGGCGATGACACAAAGACCTACCGCGAAACCGGGCAGCCAGGAACGGGGTCCGATCCGGGCGCGCACGATATGGCCGCCAAGCACCGCGGTCGCGCCGATCAGCCCGGCGACGCTGGTCAGGATCTGCACCTCGCTGTGACAAAGCACGCCGTAAAGCAACCAGGCGACGCCGTACAACACGCCCATCACATTGGTCGAGAGGGCGAGGCCAGCGTGTTGTCGGCCGATCCACAACCGCCACGCTTGCGGCCAGCTGGTGCAGACACCGACGCCGCCGGCGATGACGCCACACGCGGTCGCGAGCGCGCCGATGGCGTGGTGCGGAACTGTCGTCGTCGCGACGGCAAGGGCGGCGGCGGCGAACACACTTATGTGATCGGCGTATACCTGCCCGGACTAAGCGCTCGTGAGCAACGTCACCACGCGCGTTGGCAGAATGGCCGTCCATGGCGGGCGACGACATCATCGACTGGCGATGCAAAGGCTTTCCCGCGATCAGCGTGAGCGTTGCCGAGTTCGTCGCCGCGAAGCCGCAGCTGTTCGACGCGGGCTTCAGCTGGCCGATCCTCGCCTTGCGCGAGTCGGCCATCGACAACAACGTCAACGTGCTCGCATCATGGTGCGCCGAGCGGGAGATTTCCCTTGCGCCACACGGGAAAACCACGATGGCCCCCGCACTGTTCGCCCGCCAACTCGCGGCGGGCGCGTGGGCCATGACCGCCGCGACTGCATGGCAAGCCCGCGGCTACCGCGCGTTCGGCCTGGGCCGGATACTGCTCGCCAACGAACTCGTCGACCGCTCGTTCGTCGAATGGGTCACCCGCGAGCTCGCCGACCCGGAGTTCGACTTCTACTGCTACGTCGACTCGGCGGCCGGCGCCGAGATGATCAGCGAATCGGCCCTCGACGCGCCCAGGCCGGTCAAGGTCCTTGTCGAGCGCGGCCTGCCGGCGGGCCGCACCGGTGTCAGGTCGGACGGCGCGGCCCGCGCGCTCGCCGCGCGCGTGCGCGAACTGCCCGGCCTGTCTCTGGTCGGCGTCGCCGGATACGAGGGGCCCCTGGGTCACAACCGCGACGCCACAACACTCGACGCCGTGCGCGCGTACGCCGAGGGTTTGGGCGAGCTGCTCGAGGATCTCGACTCCGGCGGCCTGCTCGACTCCGCCGCCGACGAGCTCATCCTCACCTGCGGTGGCAGCGGGCATGTCGACGTCGTGACCGAGGCGCTGCGTCGTCCGATCAACACCTCTCGACCGGTGCGTCGGGTGTTGCGCAGCGGCTCCTACATCACCCACGACGACGGTCTTTACTCGCGAACCTCGTCGTTGGCAGCCCTGCTACGACCAGCCATCGAGGTCTGGTGCCAGGTGTGGTCGAGGCCCGAACCGGGGCTGGCGTTGCTGGGCGCCGGTCGCCGCGATGTGTCGTTCGACGCCGGCATGCCGACGCCGCTGCTGCGTCGCGACGCGGCGGGGGAGTTGACCGCGCTCGCCGGCGAGGTCGTGCGACTGAACGACCAGCACGCCTTCTTGAACCTCGCCGCGAGCGAAGCCCTCGACGTCGGCGACCTCGTGTGCCTCGGCATCTCCCACCCGTGCACTGCGCTCGACCACTGGCGGTTGGTCCCGTTGCTCGACGACGATCGAAGGGTTGTCGACTGTGTTCGGCTCTATTTCTAAGATTCCCGAGATTCCCGAGATTCCCGAGATTCCCGAGATCGAGGACGCTTGATGCCCGACCGTCCCGCGTTACCCGCCGAGCTCACCGCCACGGGTGTGGTGGCGATCGCGCGCGCGCCGTCGACGCAACGGATCGTCGCCGCCGTTGAGACCGTTGTGCAGGCGGGCGTCAGCTGTGTCGAGGTGGCCATGACGACGCCGGGGGGGATTGAGGCCATCGCCGCCCTGGCCGCCTCACTCGGCGAAACAGCCTGCGTCGGCGCCGGGACGGTGTTGACCACGCAACAGGCGCGCCAGTGCATCGATGTGGGCGCCAAGTTCATCGTGGCACCCAGCGTGGTTCCGGATGTGGTGGAATTTGCCTCCGCACAAGGGATTCCGGTGTTTCCGGGCGCACTTACGCCGTCCGAAATCGTGGCCGCCTGGCTTTCGGGCGCGGCTGCGGTCAAAGTCTTTCCGGCGTCCGCGGTCGGGCCGCAGTACCTTCGTGACGTGCGCGCTCCGCTGCCCGACATTCCGCTGATTCCAACCGGCGGCGTGTCGGTGGCCGACGTGCCAAAGTACTTCGCCGCCGGAGCGATTGCGGTTGGAGTCGGCGGCCCGCTGTTCGGCGACGCATTGCGTGACAACGGCGACCTCGGCGCGTTGTCGGCTCGGGCGAAGCAGCTGATCGACGCCGTACGGGCCGCCCGTGAAGGTCCGTCCGCATGACCCACGAACTCGTCACACTCGGCGAGACGATGGGCGTGTTGGCCGCCGATGAGGTGGGTCCGTTGCGCACCGGTCACCGGATGGTGCTTGGCATCGCCGGCGCGGAGAGCAACGTCGCCATCGGCGTTTCTCGGCTCGGGCGCCACGCGACGTGGATCGGCCGGGTGGGCGGCGACCAGATCGGCCAGCTGGTGCTGCGCGAACTTCGGGCCGAGGGGGTCGACGTCTCGCACGCGATCGTCGACGAGGCGGCGAACGGGCTGATGCTGAAGGTCCGACGCACCACCGCCACCACCGAGGTGATGTACGCCCGCCGCGACAGCGCGGGCTCGCGGCTTCGGCCCGACGACCTCCCGGTGGATGTGATCTCCTCCGCAAAGGTGCTGCACGTCACCGGCGTCACGCCGGCGTTGAGCCAGACTGCGCGGGCCGCCGTGTTCCGAGCGGTCGAGATCGCGCGGGCGAACGGCGTGCTAGTCAGCCTCGACCTCAACCACCGCAGCAGGCTCTGGCCGGACGACGAGGCGGCCGCCGTCCTGGGTGAGCTGGTCAAGCAGTGCGACGTCGTCTTCGCGTCGGACCACGAGGCCGCCCTCGTTGTCGGCGTTGTCGAACACGCCGACGCCGCGACCCGACTGGCCGCGTTGGGGCCGCGACACGCCATCATCAAACGCGGCGACCGTGGCTACCTGGCAGACATCGACGGGAAACCGTTCGGCGGCCCGTCCATCTCGGTGCCCGTCGCCGACCCGGTCGGAGCGGGCGACGCGTTCGTCGCTGGATACCTGGCGTCGTGGCTCGACGGCGCCACGCCCGCGCGAGCGCTGGAGACCGCCAACCTGGTCGGCGCGTTCGCGGTCGCCGCGCCAGGCGACTGGGAAGGGCTGCCCACCCGCGCCGAGCTGACGGCATTCGCCCGCCGGTCCGACCCCGTCACCCGCTAACGAAAGGAGACCGGGATGCCGCTGCGACGCCTGCAGGTCGCAGGCGCGCCCGCCCCCGGCGGCGCGTACTCGCACGCCGTCGAAGCCAACGGATTCCTCTACACCGCCGGATTCGGTCCGATCGACCCGCAGACCGGCGACGTCGTGGGCGACGAGATCGGGGAGCAGACCCGGCAGGTGATGCGCAACATCGGCGTCGTGCTCGAGGCGGCCGGGCTTGGCTTCGAAGACGTCGTGAAGGCGACGGTGCACCTAGCCGACGTCGCGCGCGACTTCGCCGTTTTCAACTCCGCATACGGGGAGTTCTTCACCGACGGTTTTCCGGTCCGGACGACGGTGGGCTCGGCGCTCCCTCGCATCTTGGTCGAGATAGACGTCGTCGCGGCGCTGCGACAGAAACAGTGACAGTGACAGCGAGAGTGACAGTCGTCCGCCGTGACCGTTGACTCAGCGGTCTACGCGTTCGTCGACGACTTCGTCGACGAAGGGGTTGCAGAGGTCGTCGCGCGCCTTGCGAAGCAGGGGTTTTCCGCGGCCGCGTTAGCGGCGGTCTATCACGCGGCGCGCGATTTGCTGCCGCACAATCCCCGGCGAGCGATCGCACAACGCGACGAAGGCGCCTGCTACTTCGCGCCCGACGACGCGCTTTATCGCGGCGAGTTGCGGCCGCGGCTCGCCAGCCGGCCTCAGCTTTCGCAGGTCGCCGCCGAGCTCGTGGACGGCGGCTTGTCGTGGCACGCCTGGACGGTGTACCTGCACAACGGACGACTCGCCCGCGCACGACCAGAACTCGCGGTCACGAACGCGTTCGGCGACTGCTACCGCAGCGACCTGTGCCCGTCGTCCGCCGAGGTCCTCGACTACGCGATCGCGCTGACGACGGACGTCGCACGGCTTGGTCCGGCACTGATCGTCGCCGAATCGTTGCATCACGCGGCGTTCTCGCATGGCGCTCACCACGAACGCGCTTTCGTGCCCATGTCGCCGACGGCCGACTTTCTCCTCTCATTGTGCTTTTGCGCCGCTTGCGGCTCGCGCGCGACTGACCGCGTCGACGTCGCAGCACTGGCCGCACGGGTGCGCGACGTCGTCCGGGATGAGCTTCGCGACCCTGCGACGACTGGCGGCACCCCCGACCGCGATGAGCTAACCCGCCGTTGCGGTCCAGGCCTGCTCGACTACCTCGTGGTGCGAGAAGCCACCACGACCGCGCTCGCCGCCCGCTGCGCTGAGGCGGCCCGCGAAAACGGAGTCAGGTTCGGCTACATCGACCAAACCGGCGCGTTGAAGGGCTACGCCACGGGGGCGCCGGCCGGAGCTTCGAGTTGTGCCGACGCGTGGCGGCTCGGCATCGACGCGAGCGCGGTGGCGTCGGCCGTTGACGAATACGTCGCGCTCGCGTACGCGAAGGACGTTGGCCGGGTGGCGCTCGACGTCGCCAGCTACGCGAGGGCGTGTGCCGGCACGCGGTTGCGATGCGTGTTGCGGCACGGTGGCCCCGACTACACGACAGCGGCCGAGTTGCGCGAGAAAGTCGATGTGGCAAGGGAAAGCGGCGCGGCGGCGGTTGATTTCTATCACTACGGACTGATGCCCTTGAGCGGGCTTGATGCCGCGGCCACCGCGATTGGCGCGTGATGTTCGACGTCGTGCTGCGTGGCGGCGCGGTCGTCGACGGCGACGGTTCGCCGCCCCGGCGCGCCGACGTCGCACTCGCCGGCGACCGCATTGCCGTGGTCAGCGAATCAGGCGGGCTCGAAAACGCCGAGGCCCGACGGGTCGTCGAGTGCCGAGAAAGGCTGCTCTTTCCCGGATTTATCGACGCGCACGTGCACGGCGACGCGTTGGTGTTCGACCCCGCCGCGCAAGTCGCCGCTTTGGCGCAGGGCGTCACAACCTTCGTCGTCGGGCAGGACGGCCTGTCGTTCGCCCCGGCCTCGGCTAAGACGTCGCGGTATGTCTCGGAGTACTTCGCCGCCGTCAACGGATGCTGGCCGACCCACGCGCCACCGCGCTCGGTCGTCGACCTGCTCTCGGCCTACGATCGGGCGACCCCGCTCAACGTGGCAACGCTCGTGCCACACGGCAACCTGCGCTTAGACGCACTCGGCGCCGCAAACGTCCCTGCCGACGCCGCCGCGATGACCTCGATGCGCGCGATGCTGGAACAGGCGCTCGACGATGGGGCCGTCGGCTTGTCGACGGGTCTTGACTACGTTCCCGGCAGTTTTGCCGACGTCGCAGAGCTTGCTGCGTTGTGCGAACTCGTCGCGTCGGCCGACGGCGTCTATGTCACGCACATGCGGGGCTATGAGGCCGCGGCGCCTCGGGGGATGGCCGAAGTCAGAGAAATCGTCGACCGCAGCGGTGTCGCCGCGCATATCAGCCACTACCACGGACCCGCTGACCTGCTAAGCGGGTTGGTCGATCGGATGCTCGCCGATGACATCGACGTCACCTTCGACAGCTACCCCTACGTGTTCGGTTCGTCGATTCTCGCGATGACCGCCTTGCCGCCCGATCTCCAAGAGGGCGGCGCCGAAGCCACCCTGAGCCGTCTGGAGGACAACCGCGTTCGGGCCGAGCTGGCGGTGAATTGGTTTCCGGCAAAGGCCGACGAGCTGGCCCGCACCAGGCTGTCGCACGTCGGCGCGCCCGCGTTCTCGTGGGCCGAGGGGATGCTCCTGACCGCGGCGGCCGACCGCGCCGCGAGGCCGGTCGGCGACTTCGTTTGCCAGCTGCTCATCGCCGCCCGGCTAGACGTCGGCGCGGTCTTTCGGCACCCGCCGACGAACTCGGACGACGAGGTGAGCGCGCTGCTTCGACACGACGTGCAGCTCGTCGGATCGGACGGGATTTTTCTCGGTCGATCGCCGCATCCGCGCGCCTGGGGCGCGTTTGCGCGCTGCCTCGGCACCCACACCCGGGACAGACGCGACTGGACGTGGGGCGAGGCCGCCGCCCACCTCGCCGGTCGGGCGGCCCGCCGATTCGGCCTTGCCGACCGCGGTTTCGTGCGAGCAGGACTCGCCGCCGATCTCGTCGTCCTCGACCCGACAACGGTCACCGACAACGCGACCTACGACGATCCGCGACGGCTGGCCACCGGTGTCGACGACGTGTACGTCAACGGCGTTCTGGCGTTCAAAGACGGGTCGGTCGTGACGTCGGACTGCGGACGAGCGCTTCGGCGTTAGTGCGACAACCCGGCGAGCAAATTGATCATCACCGCGATGATGACGACGCCGAACACATATGACAGCAGCGCGTGGCGCAACGCCGCGCGGCGGATGTCGCCGGACGTCAGATTGGTGTCGGACACCTGGAAGGTCATTCCGATGGTGAACGCGAGATACGCGAAGTCTGAGTAGCGCGGGGAGTCGTCGTTGTTGAAGTCAACACCGCCGTCCGGACCGCTGTAGTAGATGCGGGCATAGTGCAGCGTGAACGTCGTGTGCACCACGCTCCATGAGACGACGATGGTTGACGCGGCGAGCACCACGAGCAGGCCGCTTTCCGCGCCGTGCGCGTTGTTGCCGGCGACCACCGCGAAGCCGACGCCGACCAGGCTGGCCAGGCTGGCCCCGACCAGCAGCAGATCGGTGATCGCGCGCGCTGGCTCTTCGCGCACCGCGTGGCGCGCGGTGACCTCGCCGTCCATCGGCCAGAGCTTGAACCAGGTCGCCAACACGAGCACGAACGCGGCGACGTCCCACCCGACAAGCCCGGCGTATGACCAGCCGGCGAGCACTCCGGTGACCACCGCGCCGACCACGCCGAACCCGATGGCGGCAAGCAGCCTTGGCCGGCTCGACATGCCATGTTCAGGACTGTCGCTGTTGACGGGCCGATCGGGCGCGGTGCGCTTGGCGGAGGCCACGACCCGACCGTATCGGTCAGCCGTCTCGAAGCCGGGCAGCGCGACGTCAGTTCTTGTGCCGGTCGTAGTAGCGCGCCACCCGGGTGCGGTTGCCGCACACCGTTGACGAACACCACCGTCGACGCGGATGGGTCTGCGAGAAAAGCAAGTCGCAGTCAGGCGCCTCGCACCGCCGCGTCTTGGCGCAAAGCTCGCTGGCAAGGTACTCAGCCGCCGCCTCTGCGAGGGCGCCGAGCAACGCACCGTCGCCGTCGGCGTCGCGAATCACCTCGAGGTACCCGCCGGTGCCCGACCAGCGCAAGACGGCGTGACTCGACGCGCCGCGCAGCGCGGCGTTGATCGCGTCGATCGTCGGCTGCGGCGGCACCAGGCTGTCGACCACCGCGTCAAGCGCGGCGCCGGTTTGCTCGCGCAATTCGATCACCGATCGCCGCAACGGCTCGGTGATCTCGACATAGGACAACCGGTCGGCCTCCATCGCCAGCCACTGCTGCAGGCCCGATACCGAACCGAATTGGTCGGCTGGCGCGGCGACACCCCGCGCGCGCAACGGACGCGTGTTCACAAAGTCGAGCGGGAGCGGCTCGCCAACGAGCGGAGCCAAGATCCTCGCGGGCACGGCCTAACGGTAACATCCGTCGGTCACGCATTAGCAAGTAAACGGTCACGACAACGGCACGCGGGTTGCCGTCCGGAATTCATTCAGAGCGTGACCCGGCCGCCGATTAGTGCAGGCGAGTGACAGGGAGGTCGCAGGCGTGACGGTCTCGATGACGGCGACGCGCGAGCTGGCTGCCGCAAGCGTGGCTGCGATCTTCGCCAACAGCAAGGCGATGATGCTGCTGGTCGACGACCAGCAACGGCTCGTCGCGGTGAACGACGCGATGGCCCAGGCGCTGCCGGGCGCCCACGTCGGCAGCCTCGTCGGCGAGGACGCCGCCCTTCTGGTGGCGGCCCGACACGTCCCGGAATTCCGCCAGGCGCTGCGCGACGCGGCCAAGGGCGCCGCCTCGACCCAGGAGCACACCCTCGCGTCGGCCAGCCCCACCGGCGCCCGTGGCGTCGCATGGTCGATCACCCGCGTCAGCGAATCGCCGTGCCTGATCGCGTGCGTGGGTGTCGACATCACCGCGGCGCGCGAGGAGGTCGAGGACCTGCGGGCGCGGGCCAGCACCGACCAGCTCACCGGTCTGGCGAATCGAGCCGGCCTTCTGGACCATCTGATGACCATGGTCGGCACCGGTGCGTCGGTGGTGTTTTGCGACCTGAACGGTTTCAAGTCGGTAAACGACAGCCTTGGCCATGCGGCCGGCGACGCCGTGCTCGTGCAAACCGCCCGGCGGCTCCAACGAACCGTGCGCGGCGAGGACTTTGTGGCCAGACTCGGGGGCGACGAGTTCGTGATCGTGGTGCCACCTTCCCCGGAGGCCAGCTTCGAGGGTTTGGCCCGGCGGTTGTTGCGCGCGATCGAGCAGCCGATGGTGCTGCCCGGTGGCGTGGCCGCGACGATCGGGATGTCGATTGGAGAGGCGATCCTGGCACCGGGCGTCGAACCGGGGCAGGTGCTCAATCGGGCCGACGCGGAGATGTACAAGATGAAGTCGCGCAAGCCGACCCGCACGAGCGCGGAGGCCTGAGCCGGAGGCGCGAGCCGCGCTCGATGGTCGGGTCGAATCGGCAATGCCGGATACCACCGTTGGCATAAGTTGACCGGGTGAAAACGGCCCACGCGATCACCACCGGGGGTGGTCCCCACCGGTGATGTTGTCGCTTGCCCCTTGGCGGCGCGCTCCGCTTCTGCTGTGGCGTCGCCGCTCGGTGGCCGTGGTGCTGGCAGTCGCGGCGGCGGTCCTCGCGGCCGCGGCGGCGTCCGGCCCGCTGTTCGTCTCGGCCGCGACCGACGCCACTTTGGCTGGCCAACTGGCGAAGGGCTGCCAGCAGGGCGTTGGCTTGACGTCGAGCGCGGTCGACCTGTTCCACGGATCCGCCAGCGGTCCCGACCCGCTGGCACAGCAGATGTTCGACCTGCACTCCTCCGTCCGGTCGAAGGTCGTCGGCACACCGGCGCATCTGCAGGCACCGGTGCGTCAGCTGTATTCCATGCATCTCGCGGTGAGCAAGCCTGACGCTTCCGCCCCCGCGTACGTGACAGTGATGGCGAAGGACGGAGCGCTCGACAACGTCGCGATCCTGTCCGGATCGAAGACATCACCCGGTGTCTGGCTGGCTGACACGACAGCTGCCGCAGCCAGGGCGAAAGCCGGTGACACCATCTCGATCTCTGGCGACACGCCTGGTCTCCCGCCGGTGACGCTGCCGGTCGCCGGCACATTCCGCGATCTGCAGCAGGTTGTCGCCGGGCCGTACTGGTGTGACGACCTCAGTGTCATCTACGCGTCTGGAAACTCGCCGCGCTTCCCGCTGATGCTGGCTGACACCCAAACGGCCGGTCGGCTCGGTGCCGCGCTACACCTCGACCTGACCGACATCACCAGCTGGGGGATCGACCGCAAGGGACTGGACGTCGACGAGGCGACTGTGCTCAGCAACCACCTCAACGACGTCACCAACACGCTGCCGCAAGCGATGTCCGACGCCCGCCTGGCGGCTTTTCAGCGGGCCCATCCCGGCGCCACCATGGACGAGTTGGTCGCCTTCGGCGGCCGTGAACAGACGCAAACTCGCTTCGACCTCGCCACCAAACGCGCGCAGTTCGTCTCTGACGTGCTGCCGTCGACGATTCTGCCGATCACAATTGCCGCGATCGCGGTCGCGTTGCTGCTTGTAGGCGGCTCGGCGAGTTTCTGGTTCGAACGACGGCGGCGCGAGGTTGACGTGTTGCTGGCGCACGGGGTGTCGCCAGCCGCGCTCGGATTGAAAGCGGTTCTCGAATCGGTCGTACCGGTTCTCGCAGGGGCGATCGGTGGCTACTTCCTTGGAGGGTTGCTCGTCGCGACGTTGGGGCCCAGTGAGGTTGTGTCGGCGCGCGCCGTGCGACAGGCAGTCGTCGTCACCGGTGGGGCGACCCTGGTTGGCGCGTTGTGCATCGCGCTCGTCGCCGCGATGCGTTGCTCGGCCCGCGAGCGGCTGTCGACCCAACACCGGTCGTGGCTACGGAAATTCCCGTGGGACGTCGTCATCCCGGGGGCGGCCGCGGGCGTCGTCGCCGCCGCCTCCTCGAGCGGCGCCCTGGCGACCAACACCGAGGGCGGCGCGGTGGCGCGCATCGATCCCGTCGTCCTCATCGTTCCGCTGCTTGGATTCCTTGCCGCCACCGCGTTACTTGGGCGGCTTGTCGTAGTGTTCCTGCGGCGCGTGCGCACCCGAGGCGACCGGTTGCCGAACGTCGGTTGGCTGGCCTGGCGGCGCGTCACCGGAATGCCGGCGGCGTGCGCGCTGCTGATCGGCGCGGTCGCGCTCCCGACTGCGGTCGGGGTCTACGGCGCGACCGTCAACGCCTCAGTGCACCGCACGCTCGACGACCAAAATCACCTGCTGATCGGGGCCGACGTCGTCGTCGACCTCGCCGGCCCCGCCAAGGTTCCGCCCTCTCTGCAAGGGAAGGCGTCACTGGTCCTCCGACGCGACCACCCGGCGTTGAACGACACGTTGGTCAGCGTCGTCGGGGTCACGCCCGACGACTTCGCAAAGAACGTGTTTTGGGACGACGCGGTTGCCGGTCCGTCAGTACCCAACCTGATCCGTCAACTGACCGACGAAGGACCGGGCAAGCCACTTCGCGCCATCTTTTCCGGCTCGGCCCCGTCGAATTCGACTTTGCACTTCGTCGAGGACAGCTCCAAGGTGGACGTGCCCGTCAACGTCGTCGCCACCCCGGAGCTCTTGCCGGGCGCGCAGGCCGGTTACCCGGTCATGTTTGTGAACTTGACGGCGTTGAAGCGGTTCGGCACGCATGGCACGTACGAATTTTGGGCGCGCGGCAATCCAACGGACATCACAGCCGCGCTCAACACCGCCGGCATCGAGTATGGCCACGTCGGCGTCGCGAACGACGTGACCGACGGCTCGTACGTGCAGCCCGTCTCTTACACGTTCTCGTTCTTGACCGCGCTGGTCACCTTGGCCGCCACCGTCGCCGCGGGAGCACTCCTGCTGTATCTCGACGCAAGAGCCCGCAGTCGACGACTCGCGCTTGTGCTGACGAGGCGGATGGGTCTGCGCAAGTCTGCCCATCTCGGCTCGATCGTCATCGAACTCGCGGTGACCATGATGGTCGGCATCGCGGCGGGCGTCGGACTGGCCGTGATCGCGACAGAAGCATTGCGATCACGGTTCAACGTCGACCCCGGAATACCACCGTCGACGGTGTTGGCATGGCCGTTGGTGGCGGTGCTCATCGACGCGGTCGTGGTTCTCGTCGTCCTCGTCATCGCGTCGTTCGCCGCGCATGTCGCCAGCGAACGGGCAAAGCCGGCGGAGGTGTTGCGTGACGCTTGACCTTCCGGTGTTGGAGGAGCCGGCGACGGTCGAATTGACCGACGTGGTGCGTACTTATTCGGGCGCCACAGGGGGAGTGCGCGCGCTCGACGGCGTCAGCGCACGCTTCGAAGCTGGCGTGTTCACGGTGGTCGCCGGGCCGTCAGGTAGCGGAAAGTCGACGCTGCTCCGGGTTGCGGCGCTCCTCGACAAACCACAAGAGGGGCTGGTCGGATTCAACGGACGCGACGTCACAAGGACGAGCGCGCGGCGGCGGCGCGCCTTGCGGCGCAGGCACATCGGCTACATGTTTCAGCAGCCGGCCGACAACCTGCTCGACTACCTTGACGCCCGAGAACACGTCCGGCTGGGCGGCAGACTTCGCGCCAAGACCGGCGGCGACGTCAACGCCGGTGCAGTCGACACCTTGCAGTTCCTCGGCTTGGCCGACCGACTCACGCACCGGCCGGTGCAGTTGTCGGGCGGCGAGCAGCAACGGCTTGCGTTCGCGTTCGCTGTCGCCGGGGGACCGCAGCTGCTCGTCGCTGACGAGCCAACCGCGGCGCTCGACCACGCCGCGGGAGCGCGGGTGCTGGAAGCGCTGGTCGCACTTGCCCGGCGCGGCCTCACGGTGGTGGCGAGCTCGCACGATCCGGTGGTGATCGAGGCGGCCGACCGCGTCGTCCGAATCACGCACGGCCGAGTGGAGGGTGTGTGACCGAGTCGGTGTTGACGACCCAGTTGCGAATCACCGGCGGCAGCCGCACGTTCGTCCGCGGTGACGAGCGGGTGCACGCCTTGCGCGACATCGAACTCGAACTCCGCGGCGGCGAGTTCGTGGCGCTGCGCGGACCGTCCGGATCGGGAAAGTCGACACTGTTGTTGGTGCTCGCGGGATGGGAGAATCTGGACGACGGCGTCGCCGCGGTGGTCGATGAGCGCGGCTCGCACTCGCCGTCCGATCTCGACTGGTCTCGCATGGGGATCGTGCCGCAGTCGCTAGGTCTGATGACCGATCTCACCGCACAGGAAAACGTGATGCTGCCGGCTCGGTTGGCGAAGCTGCCGACCAATCCCGACGCCGGTGACGGTCATGCGCGCGATCTGATGAACCGTCTCGACATCGAGAAACTAAAGAACTCTATGTCGGGGGAGTTGTCACTTGGCGAGCAGCAGCGGGTGGCGGTGGCGCGCGCGCTCGTGTTGCGGCAACCGATCGTGCTTGCCGATGAACCGTCGACCCATCAAGACGCCGATCACGGCGACGCGGTCTTCGGCGCGCTTCGCTCGGCGGCGGAGCGTGGCGCGATCGTGGTGGTCGCCACGCACGATCCCGCGGGCCTCGGTTACGCCGACCGCGTGCTGACGATGTCGGACGGCGAACTGCGCGAAGGCTGAGGTACCGAGATCGCCGAACGCACAGCGCATTGGCCGCCGCGCACAAGACGAGCAACGGGCTCGCCAGCCGGTGGCCAATAACGTTAGGGTACGTTTCCGAACACCTCAACGGCTTGGTCTTGCGGCGGTCGAAAACGGCTTCAAGAGGCCACGGCCGCTAACGTACGCTGAGCGAACACCACTCGATCGGGGAAAGCGGGAGTACTGAATGAAAGCCATCGCCGAGTTCGCGATCCGCCGCCGCTGGCTGGTCATCGCTGGCTGGCTCGTGCTGATCATCGCGGCTCAAGGCATCGCCGGCGCCATGGGCGGCTCGGCGTATCACGACACGTTCAGCCTTCCGCACACCGAGACCGCGACCGTGACGAATTTGCTGAAAGACGCCGGGCTGACCAACCGCAGCGGCGTCTCGGGCACCGTCGTGCTCAAGAACAAGGACGGCTCGGCGTTCACCGCCGCCCCAGCGCAGTTGGAGCCGGCGCTCACCAAACTCTGCGACGCCGGCGACTACGTGGCCCTGGTCGCCACCCCGTGGCAGTCGGTCGACTGCTCCAAGAACGCGGCAGTGACCGCGGGCGACTCCAAGCTGTTGAACACCGGCCATGGCTCCAACACGGCGCTGGTCCAGGTCAGCTGGGAAAACAATCATTTCGACGCCGCGATCTTCAAGGGCGTCTTCGATTCGTTGAAGACGCTGCGCAGCTCATCGCTTCAGGTGGAGTTCACCGGTAACGCGTTCGCCGGGATCGGCCAAAGCGAGGGATCGAGCAGCTCGGTCTTCATCGGGTTCCTCGCGGCGCTTGTCATATTGGCGCTCGTGTTCCGCACGGTTGCCGCCACCGTGTTGCCGTTGGCCAGCGCGATCGTCGCCCTCGTCGGCGGCCTTGGCGTCATCTACATGCTGAGCCACGCCATCAACGTCTCGAATATCACGCCGTATCTGGCGGAGCTGATGGTGATCGGCGTCGGCGTCGACTACGCCCTGTTCATCGTCACCCGGCATCGCCGAAATCTGCGGCGCGGCATGCCGATGGCCGAGTCGATCGTGACGGCGATCAACACGTCCGGCCGGGCTGTGCTGTTTGCCGGCACCACCGTCTGCATCGCCATCCTCGGCCTGATCGCGCTTGGCGTGAGCTTCTTCAACGGCATGGCCGTGGCGACCGCCCTCGCGGTCGGTTTCACGATGGCCGCCTCGCTCACCTTGCTGCCTGCGCTGCTCAGCCTCTTCGGCCTCAAGGTGCTGCCGCGCAAGCAGCGCGCGGCCGTGCGCGCGGGCGACTTCATCGACCACCACCCCGTCGGGTTCTGGGCGCGCTGGTCGGCGATGATCGCGAACCGTCGCGCGCTTGTGGCGGTCGGCTCGGGCGTCGTCATGGTCGCGCTCGCGATCCCGTTCTTCTCGATGGAGTTGGGCAGCAGCGACCAAGGCAGCGACCCGAAAGGCTCCACCACCCGCGTCGGTTACGACCTGATCAGCTCCGAGTTCGGTGTGGGCTACAACTCCACGCTCGAAGCCGTCGTCAACGGTCCCGGCGCCACCGACCATGCGTTCTTGGACAAGGTCTCCCATGCTGTCGGGGGCGTGCAGGGTGTCGACGCGAGCAGCGTCAGCGTGGTGCCGCTCACCAAGGACATCGCGTTCGTGTCGTTCAAGACGACCACGTCGCCGCAATCGGAGAAGACTTACCAACTCGTGCGCAACCTGCGCTCGAACGTCCTCCCGCCCCTGTACGAGGGCACTGCGAACCACATCTACACATACGGCGACACGGCCATCAACGTCGACTTCGCCAAGGTGCTCGGTCGCAAGATGCCACTGTTCATCGCGGTGGTCGTCGGCCTGTCGTTTCTCCTGCTGCTCATCGCGTTCCGCAGCCTCGTCATTCCGTTGACGGCGGCCGTGATGAATCTGCTCGCGGCGGCCGGTTCGTTTGGCCTCGTCGTGGCGGTGTTCCAGTATGGCTGGGGCTCTGACGTCTTAAACGCCGGCCCGGGCGCACCGATCGACGCGTGGATACCGGTGATGCTGTTCGCGATTTTGTTCGGTCTGTCGATGGACTACCAGGTGTTCCTCGTCAGCCGCATGCATGAGGAATGGGTGCACACCAAGAACAACCGACGGGCAATCACGGTCGGGCAAGGCGAGACCGGCGGAATCATCACCGCCGCCGCGATCATCATGATCGCCGTGTTCCTCGGCTTCCTGCTGACCCCCGGCCGACCAATCAAGATATTTGGCACCGGGCTGGCGTCCGCGGTGTTCCTCGACGCGTTCATCTTGCGAACCATGCTGGTGCCGTCGCTGATGCATCTGTTCGGCAAATCCAACTGGTTCTTCCCGGCCTGGCTCGAGAAGATCACTCCGCGTGTCTCAGTCGAGCCGCCCGAGGACTTGACCTCGGCGATCGGTGGGGCGCCCGAGACGCCGCCGCACGAATACAGCGAGGTCTGACCGCTGCGAGCGCTTGGGCTTGGCGGATGGGTCCGTGACGCGTCAAGGGCCCTAGTTGACCGGTGACGGTGTCTGGCAGGGCCACCGCGGCCGACTGAGACCTCACAAGGTTCGGACAGGAGATTAGCCGCGCGACTCTTCGCGAGGTAGAGTGCGAATCGCTGCTGTGATTTCAGCGGCGGTCGATCCCTTTTTTCGCCCGACCGGGCAGGGATTCGAGCAAACGAATTATCGTCGCTGGCGCAAACGCTCGTTTTTTGACGAGCGCTTGCACCCACGCTGCCGTCGCACGCCGCGACCCTGTTTCGTCGCCCGCGTGAGGCTTCGTGTTCTGCCGCGGTGCCTCCCGAACGGAAGGTCTCGTCCTGTGACGACACGCTTCGGTTTTGTCAGTACCTATCCGCCCACACTTTGCGGCGTGGCGACCTTCACGTCGTCGCTTTTTGCCGAGCTTGCGAACGCCCACGACGCGGTCGGGAGCGTCGTCCGCGTCGTCGACACGCCCCAGCCACGGCCCGGGCCCGAAGTCATCGCAGAGCTACTCGCGGGCGACCCGAACAGCGCTGAGCGCGCGGCGAGCATGTTGGCCGCGAACGACGTCGCCATCGTCCAGCACGAATACGGCCTCTATGGCGGGGCGGACGGCGACGAGGTCGTCGGTTTGCTGTCCGCACTGACTATCCCGTCGATCGTCGTCCTGCATACCGTGCTTAGCGCACCGACGTCTCACCAGCGAACCGTTCTCGAGCTGATCGCATCTTCGGCCGACGCGGTGGTGACGATGACCGCGACTGCCCGAGATCGCCTTGCGGCTGGCTATTCGGTGGACATGGCCAAAGTCAGTGTCATTCCTCATGGTGCCCCGGCGTTCGGGCCGAGCCGCGTACCGACTTTTCGAAGCGTCGAGCCCACCGTCTTGACGTGGGGGCTGATCGGTCCCGGCAAGGGAATCGAGTGGGGCATCCAAGCGATGAGCCTGCTCGGCGACCTCTACCCCCCGCCGCGGTACCTGGTCGCTGGGCAGACCCATCCCAAGGTGCTCGCGCGCGAGGGCGAGGCGTACCGCAGGCGGCTGACGCACGAAGTGCAGGCGCTCCGGCTCGCTGGCCGGGTGAGCTTCGACAGCCACTACCGAGACCGCGCCGCACTCGCCGACCTGGTGTTCGCGGCCGATGTCGTCCTGCTGCCTTACGACTCGACCGACCAAGTGACGTCCGGGGTACTGATTGAAGCGGTCGCGGCGCTCAAGCCAGTGATCGCCACCCGGTTCCCGCATGCCATCGAGTTGCTCGGCGACGGCGCCGGCTTGCTGGTGCCGCACAAAGATCCGGTCGCCATCGCAGAAGCGTTGCGCACTTTGTTAACCCATCGTGAGCTGGCGGCGGGGATGACAAGAGCAGCCGTCGCGACTGCGCCTGAGTTGCTATGGCCAGCGGTCGCTGAGCGATACCGCAGATTGGCCGCCCGCCTGATCAACGCGCGACTCGCGGCGTGAGCTTCGCGGGTGTCGCGTCGGCGCCCATCTTCGATCATCTCCAGCGGCTGACAGATGGTCGAGGCTTGTTCGAACACGCACTACATCGCGATCCACGCCGCGAGCACGGGTACTGCCTCGATGATGTCTCCCGCGCGCTCGTCGTGACGTGTCGCGAACCACGCCCGGATGCCCGGCTGCAACGACTTGCAAGGCAGTATCTCGATTTCACGTTGACGGCGGTGCAACCCGACGGATCGTGTCACAACCGCATGAGCGCGGACGGCGATTGGGAGGACGAGCCCGCGCTCGGCGACTGGTGGGGTCGCGCGCTGTGGGGTCTTGGTGTGGCCGCGGTGCAGGCGCACACACAAGCGATGCGGGCAACCGCACTCCTCGGTTTTCGGACCGCCGCCCGCCGCCGGTCGCCGCACCGGCGAGCAATGGCCTTCGCTGCGCTCGGCGCCGGCGAGCTTCTGCTCCGTCGTCCCGACGAGCTGGCCGCGCGAGAGCTCCTCACGGATGCCGTGGCGGCGATCGGCGCCGATGAGGGTACGAGCGATTGGCCATGGCCGGAGCCGCGGATGACCTACGCGAATGCTTCGATCGCCGATGCGCTGTTGGTCGCGGGGGAGGCGTTGCCCGACCCCGCAGCACACTCACATGGGCTTCGGCTGCTCACATTCCTGCTCTCCGTCGAGACCACTGACGGACACCTGTCCCTAACCGGCGTCGCTGGGCGAAGCCCGGGTGAGTCGGGGCCGCAGTTCGACCAGCAACCTGTCGAGGCGGCCACCCTCGCTGAGGCGTGCGCGCGCGCGTACGACGTGACGGATGACCCTCGATGGTTGCGCGGCGTGTGCATGGCCTGGGCCTGGTTCGGCGGCGACAATGACAACGGAACCATGATGTTCGATCCCGCGACCGGCGGCGGCTTCGATGGTCTGCAACGCCACGGTTGCAATCTAAACCAGGGTGCCGAATCAACACTTGCGTTGCTCTCGACTGCTCAGCATGCAAAGCGGCTCGGTGTGTTGACGTGAACACGCAAGCGCCCGTCATACACCACACCGACGAGGCACTGCTGCCTGACCCTGCTCGGGTAATCGCCCGACTTTTCCTGCCTGGCGAGGAGTTGCCGAGCGGACGTTCACGCGCCAGCGCCGTGGTCGCTCGCGTTCTTGCGCTACCCGAAGCGGACGTCGAACGGGCCACAGCCGATCTGATCGACGAGTTCTCGTGCCGGCACCACGACTTCATCCGCTTGCTCAACGAGCACGCGTCGACGATCAGCTCGCACCTGCAAGCCGCCATCCCGATGAGCCAGGCCCGCACCCTCCTGATGGGTGCGAGCTTCACGGCCGAGTACGCGATCGAGGGCGCTGCGCTCTGCAATCCCAGCGTCGTGTTGGACCCCGATCAGAGCGGGTTGCAGGCCGGACAGACTCGGGTCGCCCTCACCTTGCGGGCCATTGGGGAAGGGCACCTCTCTTCGCTGGGCTTTTGCACCGCGGTAATCGGTGCGGGTTCGTGGCAGTTCGAACCGCGGGTGCTGCCCGTGGTGACTGGAACCAGTCATGCCGCGACGTGGACCAGGGACCATCTGCGAGCCGTTCTGGCGGATCAGGGACGCATCAACGGGCTCTCGCACAGCGTGCTGGCCGCGCTGCCCGATAACTTCACGGGCGCCGAACTTGAGCATGCGCTTGCCGAGGCACATCAAGATCTCCTCGGCCAACCGGGCAGCGCCGCAACGCTCGATAACCTACGTCGGTTAGTCGCCTCGGCCTACGAGGTCTCCTTCGCGGACGACGTCGCGATCAGCCAGCAGGTGTTGTTGCCATCGGTGCCGGACGAGAGCAACGGGCTGGAAGACGCGCGACTCGTACGGTTCATGGGCGACGACGGAACGGTTGAGTATCGGGCAACCTACACGGCATACGACGGGCGTGTGATAGCCCCAAGGCTCCTGACCAGTCCTGACTTGCGAACGTTCCGCGCACACCGCCTCGCCGGCTCGGCGGCACGCAACAAAGGCATGGCGCTGTTTCCGCGACTGGTCGACGGTCGCCACTGGTCGCTATGCAGGTCGGACGGCGAGAGCAACTGCGTGGCACGTTCCGACGACGGGCTGGTCTGGGGAAAGCCAAGCGTGATCCAGGCGCCCAAAGCGTCGTGGGAGGTGGTTCAGGTCGGCAATAGCGGCTCGCCGATCGAGACCGACCGAGGCTGGCTGGTCCTCACGCACGGGGTCGGGCCGATGCGCAGGTACACCATCGGCGCGATGCTCCTCGACCTCGACGATCCGACCCGTGTCATCGCGCAGTTGGAGGAGCCGCTGCTGCAAGGCACCGACCGCGAACGTTATGGCTACGTGCCGAACGTCGTTTACTCCTGCGGCAGCGTCATTCATGACGGGCGACTTTGGCTGCCGTACGGCATCGGCGACTCGCGCATCGGCGTCGCCTGGGCTCACGTCGATGAACTGCTCGCCGCAATGCGCTCGTAGACGCGAACGTAGTCGTCGACCATGCGATCGACGCCGAAGCGCGCCGCCACCTTTTCCCGCACCGTTCGCCGGCTAAGACCCGCCGCTCGCTCGACCGCGCGCACCGCCTGCGCGACGTCATCGACGAGAAACCCCGTCACGCCCTCGTCGACCACTTCCGGCATTGAGCCACGCCGGTAGGCAACGACCGGCGTCCCGCAGGCCATCGCCTCGATGACGGAAAGGCCGAATGGCTCGTCGAACGAGATCGGATGCAGCAGCACGGCCGCCGCACCCAACACCTCTGCGCGCTCCTGGGCACCTACCGAACCACGGTAGACGACTCGGTCGCCGTCGACACGCGGCTCGACCCGATCGGCAAAGTAGACGGCGTCTTGGATGATGCCGCAGATCACGAGACGTCGACCGCATCTGCGGGCGATGTCGATCGCGTCGGCGGTGCCCTTGTCAGGATGGATGCGCCCGAACACAACGAGGTCGTCGCCAGCGGTCTCCCGCAACGGCAGGGCGTCGAGGTCGATTCCATGATGAACGGTCGCGACATAGTCGAGGTCAGGGCAGCGGTCGGCGTCCGATATCGCCACGTACCTCGAACGCGCATTGGCGTAGGCGGGCAGGATGCCGGCGCCCGAAAAGCCGTGGATCGTCGTTAGCATCGGCGCGTCGCAGTGCTCGACGAACGCCAGTGGAAGCCAGTCCATCTGGTTATGAACAATCTCGAATTCTGCTGACTGCGCGAACGCATGTGCCACATGCATGGCCTCCCACACCCGGCCGTCCATCGAAGGATCCTCGGCATACCCGTGCGGGCTCACGCCTTGCAACTGCGCGCTGGTCTGTGAATCCAAGGTCGCGAACAGGGTGACGTCGATGCCGCGTACGACCAGACCCTCGGTAAGCAAACTGGTGACGAGCTCCCATGGACCGTAGTGCCGAGGCGGCGTGCGCCACGCAATCGGCCCGAGCATCGCCACCTTCATCCATTCACCCCTAATCCCATGTCTCGTGTGGCGTGCGCCGGCCACGCGCGTTCAGCCAGACCACCGTCCGAACTCCCGAGTGACGCCAGTTCCGTTGACGCCGATGCGAACGCTCGTCGGACGTACCTATCGCACCATAGAAACGGGACCGGCGAGACGGTCGGCTAACCGGGCGGCCAACGCCATGATGGTGAGTGCCGGGTTCGCTGAGCCTTGCGTCGGCAGCACGCTGCCGTCCGACAGGAACAAGTTTTCGACACCGAAGACCTTCTGATGCGCGTCGACCACGCCGTCCTCCGGCCGCGCCGCCATCCGCGCTCCGCCCACCAGGTGCGCGTAACGCTTGATGGTCATCACCTCCGACGCGCCCGCGGCTCGCAGTAGGTCCTCCATCACGCCCTGCGCCGCGTCGACCAGTTGATGGTCGTTTTCGCTTTGGCTGTAGGCAAAATGCGCCACGGGGAGCCCGTGCCGGTCGAGCTCGTCGGCCAACGTCACCCGGTTTTCCGGCATTGGCAAGAACTCGCACAGGGCGCCGAGCACCGCCCAGTGCACGTAGTCGCGCATGTACTCGCGCAACGTCTCACCCCAATGCCCTTGCGCGGCGACATGCTCCGCCCAGGTGATGGGCAACGGGCTGACCGTCTGGATCGACCAACCGCGCTTGTACGGCTTTCGGGGGTCGGTCTCGTAGAACTGCTCGCTGGTGACCTCGGGTGGAGGCGCCTTGTACATGCGCACCTCGTCCTCGAACCGACCCGCCGTTTGCGGCGCGCCCTGCACCATCAGGTAGCGCCCGACCTGGTCGTGCTCGTTGCCAATGCCGTTGGGAAAGCGTTTGGACGACGAGAGGAGCAGCAGCCTCGGCGTCTCGATCGAGTACCCGGCGACCGCCACGACTCGCGCCCGCTGGCGGCGCTCAACGCCGTCCTTGATGTAAACGACTCCCGTGACCCGGCCGGTCTCGTCGTCGACAAGGATCCGCGAGACGTGGCTGTTCGCTCGTATCTCCGCGCCGTGCGCGAGCGCGTCGGGGATGTGCGTGATGAGCGGGCTCGCCTTGGCGTTGACTTTGCAGCCCTGCAAACAGAACCCGCGATAGATGCAATGCGGGCGATTGCCGAAGCGGCCGTTCGTGATGGCGACCGGCCCCACCTTCGCGACGATGCCGAGCTCCCGCGCGCCACGCATGAAGACTTCACCGTTGCCGCCAACCGGGTGGGCCTGCTGCGGGTAGCGGTGCGGGTCGCCCCACGGCCAGTCTTCACCCGCGACCGGCAGCTCCTCTTCGATCGTCTGGTAGTACGGGCGCAAATCCTCATACGCGATCGGCCAGTCGGCACCGACGCCGTCCAATGTCGCGACCCGGAAATCGGAGGGGTGAAACCGTGGCGTGTAACCGGCGTAGTGAACCATCGAGCCGCCGACGCCTCGACCGGAGTTGTTGCTGCCAAGCGGCACCGGATCGGCGCCGCCGATCTGCCGTGGTTCCGTCCAATACAGATGGTGTGACGCCCGCTCGTCACTGACCCAGTCGGCGTCCGGGTCCCAGAACGGCCCGGCGTCCAAAGCGACGACCTTCCACCCTGCGCGAGCCATCCGCTGAGTGAGCACGCTGCCGCCTGCGCCTGCGCCAACGACAACGAGGTCCACTTCCTCGGAGTCGGGGAAGCGCCGCATGTCGTCACGCAGCCGGTGGTTGTCGCGCGAGCCGTCGTTCGGGATCAGCCACGCCGACTCATTGCGGCGCCGCACGTCTTCGAGCCCCAGAAGCCGGTGCCTCATCGGTTACCCGACTCCACCAGCTTTGCGTGGTTGCGCCGCGCTTCCTCGACACGACTCGCGAACGGCACGGGGTCGCGATCGGCGTGATCGGCAACCTCGAACGCCTCGCGACCGCCCACGTGCCGGTTCTTGTAGCCGCGGGGATACGCGGGTCCGCCGAAACCGATCTCGTTCCACGCCCATGGATGGGAGTAGAACGCCGCGCAGGCGTAGCGAGTCCACAGACTCCACACCTGTTGCGCGGGCTTATCGTGCCACGATTCGCTGGACGACGACTTGTCTTGCACCGCCTGCACAATCGACGCCTGCTGGTCGCGCGACAGCGCGGCGAACTTCAACCTGAAGACCGTCAGCGCGTCGTCATCGAGGTGCTGCAGCGACTCTCGCCACGCCTGCGGGTCGGGCGGCATATCGTCGTAATGCCAGCCGTCGCCTTCGCCCAACGCGAGGCGGACGTCGATCAACCCCACCACCGGTATCTTGGGTTCGCCGTCCTGGGCTAACAGCAGGTCGCACAACGGCGTCGCAATCGCGTCCTCTTCCTTGCTGAAGAACGACAAGTCGGTGATCGGCGTCAGCCGCTCCAGCACGGCGCCCGCCGTCACGTCGTCCCATCGCTCGACTTCGTCGAGAACGTCGTAGCCGGGAAAGCGGCCGCGGTTTTGCGGCGTGACAGCTCGTTGGTTGGGTGCGCGATAAGGCATCAGGCCGGCACCTTCGGGTCTTCCTCGCGGCGCAGTATCGAGGCGAGCAGCCCCATGCCGCCGACCAGCGTGGCCAGCAGCGGCGCGAACAACGGCGGACCCATCTCGATGTTGTAAAGCCCGAGCTTCCAGCCGCCGGGCTTCTGGCTCACCCCGCGTGCGTGCAGGTACGTGCCCTGCAAACCATTGGCGATGACCAGCACCGACGACACCGGCAACACGGTCTTCGCCGCGCGCCTCGAGAACACCGCTGCGATTCCGGCGGGAATCAGCGTCGGCATGACAAAGATCGGCCACCACATCGTGCGATTGCCAAAGCTCGCGGAATCGTGCGACATGTAGATCTCAGCGGTCGTGACTAGCGCACCGCCCGCCGTGAGGGCGGCGAGGCTGCGCTCAAAGCGGCCGGTGCGCACGTCGCCGATTAACCGGTCGATGCCGTGGACAGGCCCGGATTTGCTAGTCGGCGATAGCTTGCGCGCGAACGGCATTGACGTTGCTCCTGGACAGCTCGTCGGTAGGGCGGCGCATCCCGCCGCCTTGACGACGACCTACCCAGTTGGCAACGGCTTAACGTGTAAAACGACGGCCAAGATCAGTTGCGGTAGCCGGCCAGGTTCAGGAACTCACTGCGGCTCAAGGGGTCTGAACGCAGGACGCCGAGAAGCGCCGACGTCACTGTCTTCGAGCCGTGCGCCTCGACGCCACGTAACGTCATGCAACTGTGCTCGGCCTCGATGACGACGCCAACGCCCTTCGGCGACAAGTGCGTGTCAAGCCAGCGCGCGACCTGCGTCGTCAGCCGCTCCTGCACCTGTGGCCGACGGGCGAACAACTCCACGACGCGGGCCAGCTTCGACAAACCGAGAATGCGGCCGCCAGGCAGGTATCCAACGGCCGCGACACCGGTGAACGGCAACATGTGGTGCTCACACACCGAGGTGAACGGGATCTGCCGCGCGATGACCAGCTCGTCGTAGTTCTCGTCGTTCGGGAACGTCGTGAGGACGAAGTCGCGCGGCGTCATCAGCTCCTCGAACGCGCGCGCCATCCGCCCTGGCGTGGCGGCGATGGTCGCGTCGTCGAGGTCGAGCCCAAGCGCGTCGAGAAACTCGCGCGCGGCCAGTTCCGCTCGCGCGATGTCGACGCGTGGCCGCGAGACAACGCGCAGATCAGGACGACGGGATTGCTCGACGTGGGAAAGCGTCGTCACGTTGTCGGAGTTCTCCACGGTCACTGCAATCAGGCCTTCTCGCTCACGGGCTCGGACGGCGCGTCTGGCGCGGTCTTCTTGCCGGGCAGCACATCGACCTCGCTGTGGTGCCAGACCGGATGGTCACCCGCGGTCTCCACGTTGAAGCCGTAGTCATAGACCAGCGAGCCACCGATCGTGGCGCCAAAAGACACGAGCAGCGCGAGGATCACCGACAAGACGACGGTCACCACCGGCGCGTACGCGTCGTCCGGATAGGCGAGGCCGCGCACGGCGAGGTCAACGAGCGCGATCGTCGTCACCGTGATCATGGTGATCGCGTGGGCGTTGACGGTGCGGCGGGCCTGCGTGCCCGGCTCGCTCGAGCGGCGCCAGTCGGCCCACCCAGTCAGCGCGGCCAATATCGACGCCCCCGCAGCCCCGAGCAACAGCCACAATCCGACGACATACAGCTGACGGGCGGCCGTCGGATAGGTGGAGTGCAAGGCGATCGACAAGATGTCGAACACCGCGAGAAACATGTACGCGGTGATCGGAATGTCGGTGAGCGGCGGGTGGAACGGCTTGCCGGCGAGCCCGCGCAGCCCGCGGTTGCGTCTGCCGGTCAAGGTCAGGGACGGACGGAATGTGAAGTGCCTCATGTCTGTGCTCCTTCGGCTCCACCTGCTGCCTCGATGAGAGGCTGGCCTTGACGTCTCGCTCCGGGGGGACGAATCTAAGAATAACAGTTACTATTTTTAGACGTGAAGACCGTGAGCTGTCAATGACTTCCGAGAACCCGCGCCGCGACCGAGCCGATCTGGCAATTGACGCCCTTGCCGCGCTCATTGAGCCGACGCGGCGGCGGGTGTACGAGCACCTGCGCGCAACCGGCGCGCCCGCGACCCGCGACGAGGTCGCCGGCGCACTTGAGCTTGGGCGGCCGCTCGCCGCGTTCCACCTCGACGCGCTCGCCAAGGCCGGGTTGGTCGACGTCGACTACGCCCGGCCGCCCGGCCGTCGAGGTCCTGGGGCAGGCCGACCGGCCAAGCGGTACCGGGCCACCGCCGGGGAGGTCGCGGCCAGTGTTCCCGCTCGTCGCTACGACCTAGCCGGCCGCATCCTGGCCGCCGGCGTGCGCGACGCCTCGCGCTCAGGTGGGGCCACCGACGCGCGCTCGGCAACGTTCAACGCGGCCGAAATGACCGGCCGCGAGCTTGGCCAGGAACGAGTCAACACGGTGGCGGGCACCGGCGGCGCGTCGTCCGGGCCTCTCGGGCACGTCTGCGCGGTGCTCGCCGAGCTCGGGTACGAGCCCGTCTCGGACGACGAGACCGGCGATGCCGGGTCGCTGCGATTGCGCAACTGCCCGTTCCACGCGGTGGTCGAGGTCGAGCCGGAGCTGGTCTGCCAGCTGAACGTGCACCTGCTCCACGGTTTGCTCGAAGGAATGTCGCTGCACGACCTTGCGGCGGAATTCAAACCGACGCCGGGGGAGTGCTGCGTCAGGATCACCGCACGCGACGCCGGTTTGGCGTGATCGACCCGGTGACAGATCGCATGACGAGCCGCCGTCACGCGGGCGTGCCTGCAATTTGGCGACGCGCTTCCTCCGAGCTGAGCCGACTTCGCAATGCGAGCACGTAGACGATCGCGGTCAGCCCAAGGACGACGAGGAACGCCCAGCCGAACGCGATGTTGCCCTGCTGCCCGTGGGGCTTGTCGTCGGAGCTGTAAATGCCCTGCCACGAGATCAGCGCCAGACCGCCGTACCACAGCAAAATCCACCAGCCGTGACGGAATTGCATGACCCGCCAGAGCTCGCGACGCGTGGCGAGCTGGATGCCGAGTAACACCAGGCCAATGCCGACGGTGGCGAACAACTTCCAGTCGACGTCCCAGCCGGCCCAGTAGATCATCAGATTCGCCGAGTAAAACGCGAGGAACGGGATGACGTGCCCGCCGGGAACCCGGAAGGGACGTTCCTGACCAGGCAACTGGCGGCGCATAGCCATCAACACCAACGAGCCCGAGCCGAACGACAGCACGGTCGCAGAGGTGACAAACCCGACCAGCTTGCTCCAGCTCGGGAACGGCAAGAAGATGATGAGCCCCACAATGAAGGCCAGGAAAACGCTGAGCCACGGGACGCCACGACTGCTCGTCGCCGCCAGTGCGCGCGGTGCGTTGTCATTGCGGCCCATCGCGTACGACAGCCGTGCGGTGACGGTGGTGTAGATCAGGCCGGTGTCGGCGGGGGAGATGACCGCGTCGACGAGCAACGTCGTCGAAAGCCAAGCCAAGCCGATCAGCGAGGCGATGGCGGCAAGTGGCCCGGCGTCGTTGGTGAACGACAGCGTCGCCCAGCCGTGCGACTTCGCGAGATCGGCCGGTCGGACGGCGGCTATGTACGCGATTTGCAGCAGCACGTAGATGACCGCGGTGATGAGAATCGAGCCGACGACGGCGAGCGGGATGTTGCGACGAGGGTTGTCGCTCTCGCCGCCAAGTTCGACGCCCTGCCGAAAACCAAGGAACGAGAAGACGATTCCAGCCACCACGATGGCGTGGAACATGCCCTGCATCCCGCTTGGCGCAAAGCCGTACTTGCTGAAGTTCTGGGTGTGGAACGTCGTGAAGAGGAACGCGAAAATCGTGATCAGGATGATGGCCAGTTTCCACCAGACCACCACGTTGTTGATGCGGGCGAACCAGCGGATGCCGACCAGGTTGATGAGCGAGAACAGAAGCATCCCGCCGGCTGCCGCGAGGTATCCCTCTGGCCAGCTCAGCACACCGGACTTCGTGAACAGGGACGGCGCGTAGCTGCTCGCGTACTGGATGGCGCCTTCGACTTCGATCGGCGCGACCACCGCAGCCGCGAGCCAGGTGACCCAGCCCATCGTGAAACTGGCGAACGATCCGAAGGAGTAGTGCGGGAAGCGGACCACACCTCCGGCGACCGGGAACATCGCGCCGAGCTCGGCGTACACCAAGCCGATCAGCATGATCATGATCGAGCCAAGCACCCAGGCGAAGATCGCGACCGGCCCCGCGATGTGGGTGGCGTTGAAAGCGCCAAACAACCAGCCTGAGCCAATAATCGAGCCGATGCCGGCGAACAGCAGGCCTACCGGTCCGACGTGTCGACGTAGTCCGCTGGTCGCGTCCTCGGCCGCGTATTCGACGCGCAGGCCTGAAACATTGCCGGTGGAAACCGCCATCGTCACGCACCTCCTCACGCGGGGCGTTGATCCCCATGTGAGGCGGTGTTGAAGCGGTGAGCCCGTTTTTTAAACGTCAGCGCAACGAGATCGTAATGCCGTCATCTCGTGCCACGATCAACTCGCCGACTACCGGATATCCCGGCAACTCGCCGGCGACGAGCAGTCCGCCCGACGTCTGCGCGTCGGCGAGCAACAACACGTCGTCCTCGCTGGTCTTGCCGAAGTCGGTGGACGACGTGACCCAGGCGAGGTTGCGCCTCGTCCCCCCACTGACATAGCCGTCGCGAACGGCGTCGCGGGCGGCCTCCAGCATCGGCACCGCGCCGACGTCGATGACTGCGCTCACGCCGCTCGCGCGCGCCATCTTGTGCAAATGTCCGAGCAGGCCGAATCCGGTCACGTCCGTGGCGGCTGCGATGCCGGCCCTGACCGCAGCGCGCGCGGCGTCGCGGTTAAGCGTGGTCATCGTGTCGATCGCGTTTTGGAAGACCTCGCCGGTGGCCTTGTGCCGCGAGTTGAGCACCCCGATGCCGAGCGGTTTGGTGAGCGTGAGCGGCACACCCGGTTTCGCGGCGTCGTTGCGTAAAAGCCGTGCGGGGTCGGCAATTCCGGTGACCGCCATGCCATATTTCGGTTCCGGATCGTCGACGCTGTGACCGCCCGCGAGATGGCACTGAGCTTGCCGGGCGACGTCGAAGCCGCCGCGCAAAACCTCTCTAGCAAGGTCGAACGGCAGCACATCGCGCGGCCAGCAAAGCAAGTTGACCGCTACCAGCGGCTCACCGCCCATCGCGTAAATGTCCGACAGCGCGTTGGCGGCGGCGATGCGTCCCCAGTCGAACGGGTCGTCGACCACCGGCGTGAAAAAGTCCGTGGTGACGAGAATCGCGCGGTCTTTGTCGATGCGGACGGCGGCCGCGTCATCGCCGCTGTCGAGGCCGACCAGCAGCTGCGTTGGGGCACCCGCCGTTCCGACGTCCAGGTCAGCCATCAGCTCCTCGAGCTCGCCGGGCGGGATCTTGCACGCGCAACCGCCGCCGTGGGCGAATTGGGTCAACCGATAGGTCACGCGGTCACGTTAACCCGGGTCAGCCGATCGCCGTCAGAGC
>JAICYF010000290.1 GCA_025934355.1 Acidothermaceae bacterium | reverse complement strand
GCCGTACACGAACCATGGCTACAACCGCACGACGAACCACAAGAGCTACTGGGACCAGTACGCCGGCGACAACTGCACCAACTACGTCGCGTACCTGCTCGTGACCCACGACGGCTGGCCGAACCGGCTGCCGTGGTCGGGATCCGCCGACGCCTCCCACTGGGGCGTGGCGGAAGCCGACGTCACCGACGCGAAGCCGGCCGCAGGGTCGGTCGCGTGGTGGCCCGCGCACTTCCACGGCGCGGGCTCGCTCGGCCACGTCGCGTACGTCGAGCACGTCTTCGCCCACGCGATCGTGGTCTCGGAGGACTCCTTCCCGTCGGACGGCAAGGTCGACTACTCCGGGGACGCCTACGACTGGCGCGTCATCCCGGCGCGCAGCCGCGGCTGGCCGCGCGGCTTCATCCACTTCTCGGCGGCCCGCCGCAAGACTCGACCGTCGCCGTACGACTCTGGCGACGCGGCAGCAGCGCGTGGTATCACCGCGGTATCATCCTTGACATGGCGATGACGCTGCGGCTCACCGATGAGGAGACCGAGGCGCTGCGGCTTCGGGCCGAGCGCGAGGGGCGCTCGATGCAGGAGGTCGCGCGCACGGCGATCCGCGAGTACACGAGCGACCGTACGGCGCGACTGGCCGCAGCGATCGAGAAGATCCGCACCGAGGACGCGGAGCTGCTCGACCGCCTGTCCAAGTGAGAAATCCGCAGGAGCCGGACTACCTCAGCGTCGACGATCTGTTCGCGGTCGCGGCCGGCGTGCTGGGTGAGGTCGCGGTGCGCGACGCCGGGCTGCTTGCCTCGGCGGCGGCGCGGCCGGCGACGACGGTGTTCGGCGACGACGCGTACCCGACCTTCGCCGAGAAGGCGGCCGCGCTGATGCACTCGCTGGCGCGCAACCATCCGCTTGTCGACGCCAACTTGCGGCTCGCGTGGTCCGCGACGCGCGCGTTCTGCGTCCTCAACGGCCGCGACTTGCGCTACACCGTCGACGATGCGGAGACGATGGTCCTCGGCGTGGCCGCGGGAGATCTCGACGTACCGGAGGTCGCGGCCTGGATCGCGGAGCATCTCGAGCCGTGACGGACACGGCCGCCGGTTTCACGTGCTGGGGGAGGCGGCGAGGCGGCGGTCGATCTCGGCACCCATGACGCGGCACTCGGTCACCGGATGGTCGTACCGGCAGTTCAGCGCGGCGTCGAGGTAGGCGCGGGCGTGCTGCAGCCGCTCGATCTCGGCGTCGAGCTCGCCGAGGCGACGACGGCCGATTGCCTTCCACTCCTTCTTGGACTCGGCGTGCAGGATGCCGGCGATGTCCTCCAGTGAGAGGCCGGCGTCCTTGAGCATCCCGATGAAGATCAGCCGACGCAGGGTCTCCGGCCGGTACCGGCGCTGCCCTGACCGCCGCTCGTCCGCGTCGAGCAATCCCGCGCGCTCGTAGAAGCGGACCGTGGAGACGGCGACCCCCGCCGCGGCTGCGACCTGCCCGATCGACATCACGTCATCACTTGACCTGAACCTGACTTCAGGTGTCAAGGTCGTCTGTTATGAGCCACGGACACCTGACCGCGCCGAACCATCACGCCGACCACCCGGGGTTCGCCGGCGTCGGCGGCCTCGTCGCCGCGCTGAGCATGATCCGGGGCCGTACGCCGATGGCTTGGCTGGCGATCACGCTGACCGGCGCGAGCGCGGGGGAGGACGTCGTCGACGTCGGGTGCGGGCCCGGCGTGGCGTGCCGGGTCGCGGCGGAGGCGGGCATGAAGGCGACCGGCGTCGACCCGGCGGCGGTGATGTTGAAGGTGGCGCGGCGGCTCGATCGCCGGGTCGGGTGCGGTGGCTCACCGGCCGTGCCGAGCAGCTGCCGTTGCCGGACGACGCCATCGACGTGGTGTGGACGCTCAGCACGATCCACCACGTGCCCGACGTCGAGGGAGCGCTCGCAGAGGCCAGGCGCGTGCTGCGCGACGGCGGTCGCTTCCTCGCGGTCGAGCGCCAGGTGCAACCGGGCGCGACCGGTCTGGCGAGCCACGGGTGGCTGCCGGAGCAGGCCGAGGCGCTCGCGAAGCTTGCCAGTGCCGCCGGGTTCGTCGACATCGCGGTGAGCAGTCACCGGCTGCCCCGCGGCCCGGTCCTCGCCGTCACCGCGCGCCGATCTTGACGAAGATGGCGTCACGGAGGCCGCCAAACGCCACCTTCGTCAAGATCACCGAGAGGGGGCAGGTCAGGCCGGGGTGAGGATGCTTTCCACCAGATCGTCGCG
>JAICYF010000021.1 GCA_025934355.1 Acidothermaceae bacterium | reverse complement strand
GAAGACCTACGCCCAGCTGTCCGCCGAGGCGCAGGCCAACCCCAGCGACACCAAGCTGGCCGGCACGGTCAACACCATGTTCAAGGGTGAGACGCTGCGCGGCCTGCTGCTCAACGGCTACGCGTTTTGGAAGATGGGCCAGATCGCCGCGATCGCCGCGATCGCGTCCTTCATCGGCGCCGGCGTGCTGCTCGTCCTGGCGGTCCTGGGCTTCTGGCACCTGCGCCGCACCGACCCAGACGCAGAAGTCCTCGCCTACACCGGCAAGCGTGGGAAGGTTGCGGCGAGCGTCTGACCGCGGCGGTCAGGCAACGCATCACTGCCAATACAAGAAGAGGGCCCCGGCCGCGGGGCCCTCTTCGCTTCGCTACTTCGGTTGTTTCAACACCGTCAGCAGCACCGCACTGTCCTCGATCGCCTCGAGGTTGTGTCGGGAGCTGGGCACGACGAGCAAGTCTCCGCTCCGACCCTCCCAGCTGTCGGAACCCGCGGTCATGCGCACCCTTCCGCGCAGCACGTACACGGTCGCCTGCTCGGGGCTCTCGTGCTCTCCGAGCATTGAGTCCTTCACCATCGCCACCACGGTTTGCCGCAGCGCCAGCTCATGGCCACCAACCACAGTCTCCGCAGTGCGACCGCCGCCGGCTGCTGCGGCACGTTCGAGTAGCTCTCTGGCGAGCGCCTCAAGCGAGAACTTCTGCATTAGCGGGCACCTCCATTCGACCCTTCGATGCTGACCTTATGCCGTCGTATTGAACTCCACTGAAACGTGGCGGAGGCCACGCCGTCGAGCCTGGTGTTTATACCAGGACGATGGTAGAAACGAAGCGAACGCCTAAGTGAGGAGACGAATGAGCACGCCGATCAGAATCGAGTCTGCCGACGAGGCCGCGCTGTCGGCGATGCTCGACCACCACGCGCAGCTACGGGCCGAGCTTGACGCCCGCGTCGGCGCGCTGCGTGACGCGGTTGTGGCGGGTGCCTCGCATGAGCGGCCGGCAGCGGCACTTATGGAATTCATCGACGGTGAGTTGTTGCCGCACGCGACGGCGGAGGAAGGCGCCCTCTACCCAGCCGCGGCCGACGATCCGCGAGCTGCGCTCTTCGTTGACTCCATGGTCCTTGAGCACCGCGAGCTCCAGCGCAAGGCACAGGCCTTGCGATCGGGCGACGGGCCATCTCGCTTGTTGAGCAGCGCAGAGGCGATCGCCGCGGTGTTCACCGTGCACGTTGCGAAGGAGAACGAGCTGCTGTTGCCCGCGCTACAGAAGCGCCAAGGAGTCTCGCTTGCCACCTTGCTCGGCGACATGCAGGACCGGCTTGCTGAACCTGACCCCGACGTTCGCGCACGGGGCGTGAGCGAAGCCGAGGAACTTGATGTTCGCACGCTCGCGCATGGCGCGCGCCACGAAATCATCTTCGGCAAGTTGCACGCCCTTGCGCCTGGCCAGCGGTTGTTCATCGTCAATGACCACGATCCAAAGCCACTGCGCTACCAACTCGACGCCGCGTGGCCGGGAATGTTCGACTGGGCCTACGTGGTGGCTGGTCCGAAGGTCTGGCGCATCGAGGTCACCAGGCTGGGATAGCCGGCCGAACGGACGTAGGCTCGGTTAAATGAGCGGGCAACCGCGGCCGAAGGTGAAGCGGGTCTATGACGATCCCGCCACTGACGACGGGCTTCGTGTTCTGGTCGACCGCATCTGGCCGCGCGGTCTGAGCAAGGAACGCGCCCACGTCGACGAGTGGTTGAAAGCGGTTGCGCCATCGACGCAACTGCGCACCTGGTACGCGCACGATGCTGATCGGTTCGAGGAGTTCGCGCGCAGATACAAGGCGGAGTTGGAGACCCCCGAGCGGGCCGAGGCGTTCGAGCGACTGAAGCAGCTCGCCAAGTCTTCCAAGGTGACGCTGCTGACGGCGACGAAGGAAGTCTCTATCAGCCAGGCTGCTGTGCTCGCAACTTTGCTTCGATGACGGAGGGACCCTCCCAGCCTTGCGCTGTGGGCCCATCGTCTTTAGGGCGAAGGACGTTCGTCCCTATAACCCACGACGGGTTAACCGGTGGACTTGGCGGCATTCCCCAGCGAGATCCGGAGGTACTTCGTGACGCGCCGAGACGCCGCAACCAAGTCGCACTACCGTGTCGTCATCATCGGGGGTGGCGACGCTGGCATCAGCGTCGCGGCGCGGTTGTGTCGCAAGGGTGTAGACGTCGCGATCATCGAACCAAGTGCGGAGCACTACTACCAGCCGCTATGGACATTGGTCGGTGGCGGGCTGGTGGACGCGCGAAAGACGGTGCGCCGGGAAGCTGCACTGCTACCGAAGCGGTCGAGTTGGATCCGCGACCGCGCTGTCGGCGTCGATTCCGAGAACCGAATCGTGCAACTGCACAACGGGTCGGTTGGCTACGACCGATTGGTGGTCGCCCCCGGAATTCAGCTCAACTGGGACACGACACCCGGGCTGCCCGAGGCCCTGGCCACGCCGTTCGCGTCGTCGAACTACTCGTTCGCGCTGGCGCCGAAGACCTGGCAGGTGATGCGCGACGTCAAACGCGGCACCGCGGTCTTCACCATGCCCGCCGGTCCGATCAAGTGCCCTGGAGCGCCGCAGAAGATCGCCTACCTGTGCGCCGACTACTGGCGGCAGCAGGGCGTGCTCGACAACATTCGTGTGGTGCTCGCGCTGCCCGGCGGCGGTCTGTTCGGCGTCCCGGTGTTCGCACGAGCGCTGGAAAAAGCGGTCGAACGGTATGGCATCGAGGTGCGTTTCAACACCGAGGTTGTCGAAATCGACGGTCACTCGCGACGTGTCAAGCTTCTCGACAACGCCACGGGCGCCAATGAGTCGCTCGACTATGACGTGTTGCACACCGCGCCAGCGCAGAGCGCCCCCGACTGGGTGAAGTATGGCCCGCTCGCCGATCCGGCGAGCCCAGGTGGGTTCGTCGATGTCGACAAGCACACGTTGCAGCACGTCCGGTTCCCAGAGGTATTCGCCTTGGGCGACGTCTCCAACACGCCGAACTCGAAGACCGGCGCGGCCATCCGCAAACAGGCGCCGGTGGTGGTGTCCAACGTGATGTCGAGCCTGGCGCTGGAGCCGCTTTCGGCGGTCTATGACGGGTACGGCGCGTGTCCTTTCACAACGGCGCGCAACCGGATGGTGCTGGCCGAGTTCGATTATGCCTGCAACCCGCGTCCCTCGATTCCGTTCATCGACACCACTCGTGAGCGCTACGACATGTGGCTCCTGAAGCGTTATGGGCTGCCGTTCCTCTACTGGCACGTCCTCTTACGAGGGCTCGGATAGCGCCTTTCTAACGAACGCGATAGGGTTTATCCAATCGCGTCGATTGAGGTGAGCGGGTGGTGGACGCATTGCGATGGCTCGGCGCCGTCGACCGCGACGTTGTCTTCGACGCGCTGCACGAGGTGATCGACCCCGAGCTCGGCGTCAACATCGTCGACCTGGGATTGCTCTACGACGTCACGGTTGGCGACGAAGGTGACGTCGCGATTCGGATGACGCTGACGACGCCAGGCTGCCCGCTGGGCGGCTACCTCGAAGACGAGATCAACGGCTGCTTGCGCAAATTCCCCTCGGTGCGGGACGTGCGCGTCGACCTGGTGTGGGATCCGCCGTGGCAGCCGGCCGCGATGACCGACGAGGCGAAGCGGCAACTGGGTTGGCGAGGTTGACGCGGCCGCCGAAGTTGCGGCGTCCTGGGCTGCTGTTGTTGCCGGCGGGCATCGTCGTCATGCTGTTTGGCTTGTGGGGCGGGTTGGCGCGGCTCGGGTACTCCTTGCCAGCCGACACGTCGTCGGCCGACGATCACGGCATTTTAATGAGTCTCGGATTTCTGGGCACGCTCATCGCTGTCGAACGCGCGGTCGCGTTGCGTGCGAGATGGGCATGGCTGGCGCCTGCCGCGTCGGCAGTCGGGTCGGTCGCCCTGGTGCTCGGCGCTCCTGCCGTAGTCGGCAAGGCGCTTCTACTCCTCGGCGGTGTCGTGCTCACCGGCGCATATGGCGCACTGCACCGGGTCCAACGTTCGACGCACAACACCTTGATGGGGATCGCTGCGCTCGGGTGGGTTGCCGCGGCCGCGCTATGGCTGGCCCATCGTGACATCGCTCTGTTGGTTCCCCTGCTCGCAGGTTTTCTCGTCATCACGATCGTCGCCGAGCGGTTGGAGTTATCGCGGCTCCTACAGATATCGCAACGTGCGCGTCGCGTGTTGGTGTCAATCATCGCGGTGTTCGTCGTCGGCGCGACCGTCTCGACCTTCAACGACGGCCTCGGCGTCCGCGTCGCCGGCGGCGCGTGTGTCGGCCTCGCTGGCTGGCTCCTGACCTGCGATCTCGCCCGGCGAACAATCCGCCAACAAGGCGTCACGCGGTTCATGGCCGCCGGCCTCCTGGCCGGATACGCCTGGCTCGCGGTCGGGGGCGCGCTCTGGCTCGGCTACGGCTTTCACGTCGACGACGCCGTGTACGACGCGCAGCTGCACGCCATCTTCCTGGGCTTCGTGATGTCGATGGTCTTCGCGCATGCGCCGGTGATCGCGCCCTCAGTGTTGCGGCGACCTTTCCAGTACCGTCCCCTGCTCTACGTCCCGCTGATGCTGTTGCACCTCTCGTTGATCGTGCGGTTGGTCGGTGGCGACGCGCTTTCTTCGGACGGCGCCTGGCGGGTCGGCGGTGTCACGAACGTCGTCGCGCTGCTCGCATTCGTCGCTGGAACCGCAAGTTCACTGTTCTTCGTGCGTGCGCGGACCGCGACGCCGTCCCGCGAAAGCGATGATCGGACGACGCGATGGCTCGCCCGGCTTGGCACGCCCGCCGCCATGGGCACGATTGTCGGTATAGTCATTCTGATCGCGTCTGTCGCGTTCGCCAACAGCGGTAGCACTTCGACGGCTAGTGCGGACACACACGCGCACGGCGTCGCGGCAAACGGGGCGACGACGACCGTTGCGATCTCGCTGCGGGAAATGAGCATTGAGCCGGCCGTCGTCACCGCGAAGGCGGGCACCCGATTGGTGTTGCAGGTCACGAACAACGGCACGATGCGGCACGACCTTCGGCTGTCGAACGGTGCCCACACTGCGCTGCTGAAGCCCGGCAAGTCGGCCGATCTCGTTGTCGGGGTCGTCACGAAATCCCTTGACGGTTGGTGCACGGTACCCGGACATCGGGCCGCAGGGATGACGATGCGGATCGTCACGAGCGCCGCGGCGCCCAGCGCTGATGGGGCAAGCGCTGATGGGCCAAGCGATATGGCGGACATGTCGGGGATGGCCAATGCCTCAGCCGGCGCGGACGACGCGGTCGCGCCAAACCTTGCAGCGGCCCCAGCCGCTGGATGGCAGCCGACTGACCCCACGCTGCCGCCTGTTGAGGCCGGTGCCACGCACAATGTCACATGGCACATCAAAGACGTGAAGCTGGACGTCGCTCCGGGTGTCACCCAAACCATGTGGACCTTTAACGGCAGCGTTCCGGGTCCGGTGTTGCACGGTCATCTTGGAGACGCGTTCAACGTCACGCTGGTCAACGACACGTCGATGACGCACAACATCGACTTTCACGCCGAAGAGGGACCGCCCGCGACGGTGATGGCGGCGATCGCACCGGGCGCGTCTCGCACATATCACTTCGTGGCGAATCGCGCGGGAGCATGGCTGTATCACTGCGGCACCGAGCCGATGCTCATGCACATGGGCAACGGGATGTACGGCGCACTCATCATCGACCCGCCAAATCTGCCGACGAGTGCCAGGCAATACGTGCTGGTCGGGTCGGAGCTGTACTTCGGCCCGCAGGGCGATGTCGGTGACTACGCGAAAATGCTGTCCGACCGGCCCGACGCGGTGGTCTTCAACGGCTACCCCTTCGCCTATCAACACACCCCGTTGACGGCCAGTGTCGGCGAACGGGTGCGAGTTTGGATCGTCGACGCCGGACCAACGAGGTCGCTGGCGTTCCACGTCGTCGGCGCGCCGTTTGACACGCTGTTTCTTGACGGCGCGTACACGCTGCGGCCGGGCGATCCGGCCGCTGGCGGCGCCCAGACGCTACCCGTTGATCCTGGCGACGGCGGATTCGTCGAACTGACGTTCGCGCAGCCAGGCAAGTATCCTTTCTTGACGCACGCGATGGCGGATGCCGTCATTGGCGCGGCGGGATACTTCAACGTAGGCAATTAGCGAAGGCGCGTCGCGATGGTTTCGTGGTGGTCGCTGGTTCGCTTTGTGCACGTGCTGTCGGCGGCGGTTTGGGTCGGTGGCCAGCTGACGTTGAGCGCGTTGCTCCTGCCGGTGTTGCGTCGAAAGCTGCCCGCCGACATACGTGTCTCGCTCACCTCCCAGATCGGACGACGCTTCGGCCTGTACACCTTGGCGGTCTTCGTCCCAGTGCAGGTCGGCAGCGGCATCGGACTCGCGATCGAGCACGGCGTCACGTGGAGCTTGCTTGGGAAGCCCGGCTACGGGCGAACGCTGTCGGCAAAGCTCGGCGTCTTCGTCGTCGTCATGGTGCTCTCGGGCCTGCACGGTTGGGCGCATGGCAGCGGCCGCGCCGCGCTGGCGCGCGCATTGGCGCTCGGCTCGCTCATCGGGTCGTGTGTGATCGTGCTGCTCGCTACCGCGTTGGTCGGCGCTTAGCCGGCCGCGACTGCGCCTCTTCCACCGCCGGGGCGCTGTCTTTGGCCCGCAAGTGCGCCACGCAAAGGCTTGGCTGCACAAAGGGCTCAAGTCGATCCGCCACGATGGGCGCGTCAAGCTCGGCGAGCATCCCTTGCATCAGGCCGAGGTGGACGGCGCAGACAACATCTTCGTGCTCGATCGCCGTCTCACGGAACGGGCAGTGATGTAACAGGATCTGCCGCTCATGTCGCAGGGTTCGCGCCTCCGGGTCGAACCCGACGTCATCGAGCATCGCAACTAGGTCGCGGGTGGCGGCGCTCGCGTCGACCGGACGCCGGCGCGCTCGCCCACCACTTGGCGCTTGCGCGAGATGCCGGCCCCACCGCATGCCGGCGGCCAGCGCCTCCTTGGCGGGCCGCGCAGCGTGCACGGCGAGGTAGTCCGTGAGGATCTCGGCAAGCAGTCGGTAGCTTCGCTGGCCACCGCGGGCGCTGCCAGGACGCGCGGCGTACAGCGCACGTGGGCGCCCGGGCTGGTCGCGGCTCTCCGTCATCCGCTCGACCAGGCCGACGTCGACGAGGCCGTCGAGGTGGAAGCGCGCGGTGTTCGCGTGCAGGCCAGTAGCGGCCGCGACCTCCGCGACGCCAAGCGGGCGGCCAGCGTCTTGCAGCAGCGTCAGGACACCCATCCGGCTCTCCCCTAGAACCTGCTGCTCGCTGCCCTCGCCGATCACGGTGGTCACGACAGCATTTTTACATATCCGCTCAGTAGAAAGTGGCGAACGCCACTTGTGATCTCTAGCAAATCTGCGGCCGACCGCGTACGTTTCAGTGAAGATCGACAGCGTGGTTTTCGCGGTGATCGCATCGCGGACGACGCGGTGCGTCTCGAACGATGAAGCGGGGCGATCAGATGCCAGACCCGAGGGTCTCCGGGTACGGGGAGAACACTCCGCGGGCAGCCATAGATCCAAAGGCGCGGGCCACGGCACCGCAGCTAGCCCCGCTGCTGCCTGCTGGTGAGCCGGTCGAGTCGCTGCTGCGTAACGCGCAGTTCTTCGTGCCGGGCACCCCGTCGTCCGACTATCGCGAGGTGCACCGCGCCGACGGTCGCGGCGCGGAGGAGTTCTATCGCGACCGCTGGCGACACGACAAGGTCGTCCGCTCGACGCACGGGGTCAACTGCACCGGGTCGTGCTCTTGGCAGGTTTACGTCAAGGACGGCATCATCACCTGGGAGACGCAACAGACCGACTACCCCTCGGTTGGTCCTGACTCTCCGGAGTACGAGCCGCGCGGTTGCCCACGTGGCGCGTCGTTCTCGTGGTACACCTACTCGCCGTCCCGCGTGCGTTATCCCTACGTGCGGGCGCCACTTCTTCAGCTGTGGCGTGAGGCACGCGCCCGGCATGGCGACCCGGTGACCGCTTGGGCGGAGATCGTCGCCGACCCGGCGAAGACGCGAACCTATAAGTCGATGCGCGGGAAGGGCGGCTTCGTCAGGTCGACGTGGTCAGAAGTTGTCGAGTTGATCGCCGCCGCGCACGTGCACACAATCAAAGAGTTCGGGCCGGATCGCGTTGTGGGATTCACGCCAATCCCCGCGATGTCGCAGGTGTCATACGCCGCAGGCACTCGCTTCTTGTCGATGATCGGCGGCACGATCTTGTCTTTCTACGACTGGTACGCCGATCTGCCACCCGCGTCGCCGCAGGTCTTCGGCGACCAGACCGACGTTCCGGAGTCAGGCGATTGGTGGAACTCCTCCTACCTGATCATCTGGGGCACCAACCTGCCGATCACGCGCACGCCCGACGCGCACTTCATGACCGAGGCGCGCTACAAAGGGCAAAAGGTTGTGGTCGTCAGCCCGGACTACTCCGATCACACGAAGTTCGCCGACGACTGGCTGGCCGCGAACCCTGGCACTGACGGTGCGCTCGCGATGGCGATGGGCCACGTGATCCTCAGCGAATTTTTCCGCGATCGCAGCGTGCCGTATTTCACGGAGTACGCGAAGACGTACACCGACCTGCCTTTCCTGGTCACTCTTCGCGAACGTGGCGACGCTTACGTCCCAGGCGGCTTTCTGACCGCGGCCGACCTTGGTGGCGACGAGGCCGCGGCTGAGCACGCTGTGCACAAGACGGTGATGCTTGACGACGCCACCTGGTTGCCGCGGGTACCGAACGGGTCTCTCGGGTTTCGCTACTCGCAGTCTGGCGTAGGCCGGTGGAATCTGGATCTTGACGATCTCGACCCGGCGCTCACCTTGTACGGGCGGCACACCGAGTCAGTGGCGGTCGACCTGCCACGCTTCGACGTCGGGCACACCGAAGGCGGTGACGTGATACGACGCGGCGTACCCGTGACCCGGGTAGGGGACCATCTCGTCACGACGGTGTTCGACTTGTTGATGGCGCAGTACGCCGTTGCGCGTGAAGGTCTACCTGGCGAATGGCCGACGGGGTACGACGATCCGCGTCCCTACACGCCCGCGTGGCAAGAGTCGATCACCTCGGTGCCGGCCGCCGCGGCGACCCGTGTCGCACGGGAGTTCGCGCGCAACGCTGAACTTTCGCGCGGCCGGTCGATGATCGCGATGGGCGCCGGCACTAATCACTGGTACCACTCAGACCTGATCTACCGCACGTTCTTCACGCTGACGATGCTGTGTGGCACCCAAGGCGTCAACGGCGGTGGTTGGGCGCATTACGTCGGCCAGGAAAAGGTCAGGCCGCTGACCGGATGGTTCACAACCGCCTTTGCCTTCGACTGGCAGCGGCCGACCCGGCACATGACCGGCACGTCCTACTTCTACTTGCACAGCGACCAATGGCGGTACGAGCAGTTCGGGGCGGCCGAGTTTGCGAGCCCGCTCGGGCAGGGCTTGATGGCGAACCAAACTTTCGCCGACTGCCTCGCGCAGGCGTCGCGGCGGGGCTGGACGCCCTCCCATCCCGCGTTCGACCGCAATCCGCTCGATCTCGCCGACGAGGCGTCGCGCGCCGGCAAGTCGGCGTCCGACTACGTGGCGGACGAGCTGGCGGCCGGCCGACTGCACTTTGCCGGGGAGGACCCCGACAACCCGGCGAACTTCCCACGGGTGATGACGATCTGGCGGGCCAACGTGCTCGGCTCGTCGGGCAAAGGGATGGAGTACTTCCTGCGCCACTTGATTGGCGCCGAGGATGCCGTGCGGGCCCAGGAGTCACCGGAGAGTTTGCGGCCGACCGAGGTCACCTGGCGTGCCGAGGCGCCGCGGGGGAAGCTCGACCTACTCACGACGCTTGACTTTCGGATGACCAGCACGTGCACGTTCTCCGACATCGTGTTGCCCGCCGCGACGTGGTACGAGAAGTACGACCTGTCATCGACGGACATGCATCCGTTCGTGCACTCCTTCAACCCTGCCATCGCGCCACCGTGGGAGAGCCGCACCGACTTCGACATCTTCCGCACGGTGGGCGAGGAGTTCTCGCGGCTGGCTGCGACCCATCTCGGCAGCCGCACTGATGTCATCGCCGCTCCGCTCGCGCACGACACCGCCGACGAGTTGGCGCAGCCGCGCGGGCAGGTCGTTGACTGGAAGGTCGCCGGCACGCGGCCGACGCCCGGCGTCGACATGCCGAAGCTCATCACGATAGAGCGCGACTACGGTGCTGTGGCGGCGAAGATGGCCGCGCTCGGCCCGCTGGTCGACACGCTCGGCACCACCACGAAGGGGACGACCTGGGTGCCGAAGGTCGGGGTCGACTACCTGCGCCGCACCAACGGCGTCGCGAGAGGTGGCGTCGCCGACGGTCGGCCGCTGCTCGAGCGCGACGTCCACTTGGCTGAGGCGATTCTCGCGCTGTCGGGCACCACGAACGGCAAACTCGCGGTGATTGGCTGGAAGGACTTGGAGGAGCGCACCGGGGTCAAGCTCGCGGACCTCGCAGAGGAGCGCGCCGACGAGCAGATCAGTTTCCGTGACACGCAGATCCAACCTCGCGCGGTCATCACCTCTCCCGAGTGGTCCGGCAGTGAGACCGGCGGACGTCGTTACTCGCCGTTCGTCGTCAACGTCGAGCGCAAGAAGCCCTGGCACACTCTGACCGGCCGCATGCATTTCTTCCTCGACCACGACTGGATGGCCGAGTACGGCGAATGCTTGCCGACATACCGGCCGCCGCTCAACTACGCTCGCCACTTCGGCGAGCAAGGCCTGAAGGAGCCCGGGCGCCCTGAGATAACGGTGCGCTACCTAACGCCGCATTCGAAGTGGTCGATTCACTCGGAGTACCAAGACAACTTGCACATGCTGCGACTGTTCCGCGGCGGTCCGGTGATCTGGATGAGCCCGATCGACGCCGAGAAGATCGGTGTCACCGACAACGAGTGGATTGAGGCGTTCAACCGCAACGGCGTGGTCGCTTGTCGTGCCGTCGTCACCCATCGGATGCCGGCGGGCACAGTCTTCATGTATCACGCCAAGGATCGCCATTTGATGACGCCGAAGTCGGAGGTTTCCGGCTGGCACGGTGGGTCGGACAACTCGCTGACCCGACTTGTGATGAAGCCAACGCACATGATCGGCGGATACGCGCAGTTGACCTACGGCTTCAACTACTACGGGCCGACCGGCAATCAACGAGACGAGGTAACCGTGATCCGCCGCCGTTCTCAACAGGTCGAGTGGTGACGCTCCCATGAGAATCATGGCCCAAATGGCGATGGTGATGAACCTCGACAAGTGCATCGGCTGTCACACGTGCACGGTGACGTGCAAGCAGGTGTGGACCAACCGGCCGGGCACCGAGTATGTGTACTTCAACAACGTGGAGACGAAGCCCGGCATCGGCTACCCGAAGCGCTACGAGGACCAGGAGCAGTGGCACGGCGGTTGGACACTCGACCGCAAAGGCCGCCTGCAGCTGAAGGCCGGCGGCCGGCTCCGCAAGTTGCTGTCGATTTTCTACAACCCGGACCTGCCGACGATTGACGATTACGGCGACCCGTGGACGTACGACTACGGCACGGTGATTGAGGCGCCGCTTGGCACCCCAAACCCCAGCGTGCACTCGATCTCGGCGCTCACCGGCCGCGACATGGACATGCGGTGGGGCAGCAACTGGGATGACGACCTCGCGGGCGGCCCCGAGCACGCTCCTGCCGACCCGAATCTCACGCACATGCAAGAGCAAGTCAAGATGGAGTTCGAGCAGGTCTTCATGTTCTACCTGCCGCGCATCTGCGAGCACTGCCTCAACCCCTCGTGCGTCGCGTCGTGTCCATCGGGCGCGATGTATAAGCGGGAAGAGGACGGCATTGTCCTCGTCGATCAGGACCGCTGCCGTGGCTGGCGCTTTTGCGTTTCCGGTTGTCCGTACAAGAAGGTGTATTTCAACCACCGCACAGGCAAGGCGGAGAAGTGCACGCTCTGCTTTCCGCGCATCGAGGCGGGCCAACCCACCATCTGCTCAGAGACTTGCGTCGGCCGACTGCGTTACCTCGGCCTGTTCCTTTACGACGCAGACAAAGTCCTGGGCGCGGCGACCACCCCGGACGTCAAAGACTTGTACGAGGCCCAACTCGACGTCTTCCTCGATCCCGAAGACCCGGAGATCCGCGTCGAGGCGGCACGGCAGGGCATTCCTGATGACTGGATTCAGGCAGCCCGGCGATCGCCGGTCTACTCGCTCGCGGTGCGGCATCGCGTCGCGTTGCCCCTGCATCCGGAGTACCGGACGCTGCCGATGGTTTGGTACATCCCGCCGCTGTCGCCGGTCGCCGACATCGTCAACGCCGAAGGGTATGACGATCTCAACCCCGACAACGTCTTCGCGACCATCGACTCGTTGCGGATTCCGCTCGAGTATCTCGCCAACCTGTTCACCGCCGGCCGAGTCGACACTGTCCGCACGGTCTTGCGAAAGCTAGCGGTTGTCCGTGCTGTGATGCGTGGCGCGCAGCTCGGGCTCACGCCCAACGAGGAGTTGCCGAAGACCGTCGGCACCAGCCGCGCGGAACTTGACGATCTTTACCACCTGCTCGCGATCGCCAAATACGAAGACCGGTATGTGATCCCCAAGGCGCACGCCGAGGACGCCGGCCGGCTGATGTCGCAGCACGAACAGTTGTTCTGCAGCCTCGACACTGAGGGCGGCCCCGGAATGGGTGGCCTCGGTCCCCATTCGATCCGCAGCTTCCAGCCCGCCGCGCGCGCTGACGAGGTCCCGACCACCCAGACGTTTCGCGCGGACGACGGTAAGTTGCACGCCAACCTGCTTGGCTGGAACGGGGACGGCGGGTTGCCGCACTTGTTTCCCGAGGGGATCGAGTGAACGTGTTGTTGCGGCCGGCGGCCGCACCCGCCACGATCAGCCCTTACAAGCTGGGCTCGTTACTACTGCAATACCCGACGGTAGCTTTGTTTGAGGGGCTCGCCGAACTCGAGAAGGCGGTCGAGTCGACGGCCTCCGGGAGCCGGGAGCCGTTCCGTCGATTTCTGTCGTGGTTGGTCGCGACACCGCCTGAGAGCGTGGCCCAACACTACGTCGAGACGTTCGACCTCCGACGCAGATGCACGCTCTATCTCACGTATTACCGATATGGCGACACTCGCAAGCGCGGCATGTCGATGCTCGCTTTCAAGGCCGCGTACCGGGGAGCGGGATTCGATCCAAGCACTGACGAGTTGCCCGACTACCTGCCCATGGTGCTGGACTTTGCGGCGCTCTCACCGCGGGGCGAGTCGCTGCTGCGCGCTCACCGCACCGACCTGGAACTCGTGCGGACCGCCTTGAGGGACGCCGAGACGGCATACGCGAACGTCCTGGACGGGGTGTGCGCTTTGTTGCCGAAACTTGGAAAGCGCGACGTGGCGAACGTGCAGAAGGTGTGGCAGGACGGGCCGCCGGAGGAGGACGTCGGCCTCGAGCCGTTCGCGCCGCCCGGATACCTCGAGGGTCGGGAGGGGAGTCGATGACCACGGCGTGGGCCACCTTCTGGTGGATCGTGTTGCCCTATCTGGCGATGGCGACATTCGTCGTTGGGCATGTCTGGCGCTGGCGTTACGACCAGTTCGGCTGGACAAGTCGGTCGACGCAACTGCAGGAGCGCCGTGGCCTCAAGTGGGGCGCGCCGCTCTTTCACTACGGCACGTTCGCTGCGATCGCGGGACACGTGATGGGAGTCCTCATACCGGCGCGCTGGACCACGAAGATCGGTATCTCGCCCCACGTGTATCACCTGTTCGCCGCCTCGGCTGGCTTGCTGGCTGCGATCCTGGTGATTGGTGGAATGGCGGTGCTCGCTGCGCGCCGGGTTTTCGCGCCACGAGTACGCGCGACGACGACCCCGGTCGACTGGGTGGCACTGATCCTGTTGGGGATAGTCGCTGTGCTAGGCATTGTCACCACCGCGATCAACGCCCCGCTTGAGCACGAGTACCGCGAGACGATCTCGCTGTGGTTTCGCGGCTTGTTCAACGCCAATCCTGATGTCTCGGCCGCGCTAAGGGCGCCGTTGATCTTCCAAATCCATTCGGTCGCAGCATGGGCATTGCTTATGGTGTGGCCGTTTACTCGCCTTGTTCACGCGTGGAGCTACCCGGTCTGGTACCTGTGGAGGCCGTACATCGTGTATCGGGCCAAGCGCGCGACGTCGCCTAACGAGCCCGGAACAGGCGGTCGCAAGTGGCGCAAGATTGGCGTCCCATACTGACGTGACGACGCTGAGGGCGACATCGCCTGGCAGCCCGTTGCGCGGCCGCGTCGCTCTGGCGGCGAGCACCGCAAATCCGGGCTACTTCGCGTTGGTCATGGGCAGCGGCATCGTATCCGTCGGCATGGACAACCATCACCAGAAGGCGCTTTCCCTTGTCTTGTTGTGGGTCGCGATAGCGGCATACGCCGTGTTGGTGTTCGTGAATGTGTGGCGCATCGTCTCGTTTCGCAACCTGCTGGCCGCTGACTTCACCGACCCACGGCGCGCGTTTGGCTTTTTCACTTTCGTCGCAGGCACGGACGTGCTCGGCACCAGGCTGGCGATCGCTGGCTGGCGCGGGGTTGCGTTGGCGCTACTCGTCGTTGGGTCAGTCAGCTGGTTCGTGCTGGGTTACGTTGTGCCGTGGACCGCGGTGCTGGGCCGCAGTGTTCGGCCCGTGGTCGCTGCGGCGAACGGCACATGGTTCATCTGGGTGGTCGCTAGCCAGTCGATCGCCGTTCTTGCCGCGGTGCTCGAGCCACAGCTGCAAGGCGGACGACGGGAGCTCGCGCTGCTTGCTGTTTTCTCTTGGTCGGTTGGCGTCTTCCTCTATGCGGCCGCGGGGGTGTTCGTCGCCGCTCGATTGATGCTCTACCCGATCGATCCGGGCGATCTGACACCGCCCTACTGGGTGGCGATGGGTGCGACGGAGATCACTGTGTTGGCTGGCGCACGCATCGTTCAGATGGCGGATGCGCCGATGGTGGCGGCGACGCGCGGTCTCATCGCCGGCGCCTCGGTTGTGTTTTGGGCTTTTGGAAGTTGGCTGGTCCCGGCGCTCGTGGCCGCCGGATGGTGGCGGCACGTTGTGCATCGCATTCCGCTGCGCTACGAGGCGGCGTGGTGGAGCATTGTATTCCCGCTGGGCATGTACGGCGTGGCGGGTCACTACATCGGCCGCGCCGACAACCTTCCGATCGTGCGCACGATCGGCGAGAACGAGACCTGGTTTGCGCTCGCGGTTTGGGCTGCCGTGCTAATCGCGATGTTCGCGCACCTGATCAGCTCTGTGTTGAGGCGACCTGCCGCTTAAGCCCGCTCGCAAGTCCAGCCTTCGGGAAACGCCCCCGACTCCAAGAAGCCGCGCAATCGCTCGGCCGCTTCATCATCGATTGTGAGATCGGCCTGTGGGTAGAGGATTTGCTCCTCCTTGGGGTTGTGATGCTGCAGCTGGACGACGAGCTCCCTGCCCAACTTCTGCAGCGTCGTCACGTCAGGGTCGACTGCTAGCTCGAGGTCGATCGCGTCGAGCGTGCGCCAGAGCTGCCCGTGTTCGCGCAACATGACGAAGATCGGCGCAACCAGTCCGGCGTCGCGCAGCGGAGGGAAGAGGAACTCCTCCTCGAGGTAGATGTGTCGGCGCAGCGCGGCCGCGGCACGCCGCAATGGCGCGGGGTCGATTGAGCCGGCGGCAAGCGTGGAGGTGAACGTCTGGATCTCGTCATCGATGTCGTGATGTTCACGCTCCAACGCCGTACTAAGCGACTCGGTCACGTCGTCCGCCCTTCGGTTCAGGACTTACCGATATCGATAACGTTTCCTTAAGCACATTGATTTTACACGATCAGTATGGTAAAAAAGGGCTATGCACACAACCGAGCAAGACGCGACTTCGACCGTTGAGCCAGCGTTCATGCTCGAGCGGGTGACCGCGCTCGTTGACGACGTGTTGAATGCGACGATCGAGGGTTGCTGGCCATCGGCAGAACTGGGCGCCCTCGTCGGCTATTTGCGAGCTGACGTGCTGCCGCGGGCGCAGCATGAGGAGCGCGAGGTGCTCTCCCACCGGGTCAACGGCGCCGATCGCGCGCAGTTGCTGCGCGATCACCGTCGATTGCGAGAGGCCACCGCCGTTCTCGCGCGTGCTGCGGCCGGCGAGGGCACTCAGTCGCCCGCACACATCGCGGCGACGGCGAGAGGGGTGCTAGACCAGCTTGACCGCCACCTGGCGAGCGAGCGCGAGGCACTCGCAATGGCGTGACCCTCCGCAGCCCTAGGCGGCAGCGGGATGGGGTCGGTGCGCCGCAAGCCACCGCAGACCCTCGACACCGACGTACACAGTTCCGTCGACGACAACAGTGGGTGTCGTCGACGTGTCGAGTTCCGCAAAGTCGCGACGCCAGGTCGTAAGGCGACGGTAGGCCGCCGTCGTGATCGGACCACGGTTCGTGCTCACCGCGAAACCCGCCTCGCGGAGCGGAAAGGCAGGTGAGCGGCCGCGCCGAATTGGCGCGGCCAGCATGGAACGAAGGACGTCGACGCTGCCGATGTCGGTTCCCCGTGTCCAATACGCGTCGAAGAGCAGTCGGCGGACGTCGTGGCCGACTCCGCTTCCCACCGCCTCGGCGTAGCCGGCGTTCGCCGCCGCCGTGTTTGGCAGCGTGGACGGGGTGGCGGCGGCGAACTCCTCATCCGGCGTCAGCAACTGCCGCACCGAGCCCAGCTCATCAGCGACTTCTCGCTTGCCGTCGTCGTCGAGCCGCTGGCCTCCGACCGGTAGCGAAGCCGCGTGCTCAACCCCGCGCCAATCGACGGCAATCCCCGCACGGACGAATGCGTCGGCGCGCACGCTGGCGAGGTATGAATAGGGACAGTTGAAGTCACCGTAGATGGCGATCACGGCACTCACCCCGCGGCCGGCCGACCGATCCGAACCCGCCAGACTTCTGGGCCTTGCTCGATGTACTCCCAGGTGAACGCGCCTTCGTGCTCCGCCGCGAACTGGTAGTACAGCGGCTTCGGATCGTGGTCGTTGACCAAGACAAAACCGGTGCCTGGCGCCAGCGAGGTATACGTTTCAAAGATGAGGTCATGCCGGCGGGCCGGCGTCTCGGCTCGGACGTCGAGCAACTGGTCGGTAGCACTCATCACGATCTCCTCACTGAATCCATCGGTGTGCAGGCGAGCCAAGTAGTGCAACACTCCGGCGAGCCGTTCTGCTTGTGGGCGGTGGGAACTGCGGACCGTCACCCACGCCTGTGCGGCCAGCCGGCTCGCGGCTTCGGGCGCGCCACTCTCACCAAGCTGGCGCAGCGCACGCGCCAGAATTTTCGTGAGCGCTTCGACGGTGTGGTCGCATGCGGTTTCATGCGGGATGAGCTCCGTCGAGAGCGACTCCGCGACGCCAAGGTGGCTTCCCATGGTTTTCACGATAGCAGTAGTACAAAATATCGGTCTAGCCCGCGTGGCCACAATCTGAGCAGATTGACGACGTGATGCCGACGAGGAACAGTGGGCGGGCTGCGTGGCACCGGCCCGCGAATTCAATCGTGCTCGGCTATCTCGCGGCCTCCATTGCCGTAGCCGTCTTCGAGGCCGCACGGGATAGAAGTTGGCCGCCTCCTTGGCTGGCGACCCATGTCTTCTTGTTAGGCGCCGTGACGAACGCCATTGTGATCTGGACGGCACATTTCGCGACTACCCTGCTTGCGGGCCCGACACGCACCCGCCCGACGTCCGATCGACAGCTGACCGTCGTTCTAGGCGTGCTGAACATCGGGGTGGTGATGGTGCTCATTGCTGTGCCGCACGACGCCGCACCCGCGGTGGTCGTCGGAGCAGCGTTGATCTTTTCTGCCATCGTGGTCCGCGCCAGCGCAATGGCGGCGATGTTGTGCCGTGCGAGCCGGGCGCGCTTTGTCCCGGTGGTGCGGTTCTATGTCGCGGCGGCGGTCGCCCTCATGATGGGAATTGCCGCAGGCACGGCGCTTGAGGTTGGACTTCCCGCGGATTGGTACGCGCGGGTTTACGCGACGCACGTCGAGCTGAACTTGTTCGGCTGGATCGCGTTCACGGTGATCGGCACGCAGGTGGCGCTTTGGCCGATGGTGCTGCGCACTCGCATCGTGTCAGGCGCTGAGATAGCCGCAACACACGGGTTACCCGTGTGTGCCGCCGGTCTGCTCATCACGGTGGGCGCGTTGCTTTCTAACAGCCGTGCCGTCGCCGGGGCCGGTATCTGCCTCTATATCCTCGGAGCAATTCGCGCCCTCGAGCCGTTCGCCCGCACGGCCTTGCAACGAACGCCGCGCTCGCCTTCCGCGCTCATGCTGGTGGCCGCCATGGGCTGGTTCCTCGGTGGCCTAGCCGCCGACCTCGGCAAGCTGCTCGCCGCTCCCAACCTGAGCGCCTTCGCCGGCGCCGTAGACGACTTTGTGCCCTGGCTGCTCATCGGCTATGTCGTGCAGGTTCTGATGGGCGCACTGACCTACCTGCTGCCCGTCGTGCTCGGCGGAGGCCCTTCAGGTGGACGGCGTCTGTCGACCGTCCTCGATCGATACGGGGTCACGCGGCTAGGGGTCTTCAACCTCGGCGCAATGCTCATCGCCGCGACGCGGGGAGGCGTCCCGGGCGCCGTCGGATGGTCGTTGGTCGGAGCTTCGGTGGGGGCGTTCTGCCTGCTTGCGGCGGCCGCCGTGGCGATCAGCCGCCGGTGAGGTCACCAATGGCGCCAGGGACTATTGCCGGTCTCGCTTGTGCTCGGTGGCCAGAATCGCGGCCTGAGTGCGCCGCTCGAGGCCGAGCTTCGCCAGCAGCGAGGAGACGTAATTCTTGACCGTCTTCTCGGCGAGGAACATTCGCTCGCCGATCTGCCGGTTGGTGAGGCCTTCGCCGATCAGCTCGAGGATCCGCCGCTCTTGGTCGGTGAGGGCCGCATACGGATCTTCGCGCTCACGCTCGGCCGCTTCGTCGCGCAGTCGTTGCATCACCCGTGCGGTGGCCTTGGCGTCAAGGAGCGAGCCCCCGGCAGCGATCGTGTGCACGGCCGAGATCAAATCGCCGCCCTTGATCTGCTTGAGCACGTAGCCGGCCGCGCCGGCCAGAATCGCGTCGTAGAGCGCGTCGTCATCGGCAAACGACGTCAGCATCAAACAGCCGAGTTCCGGCATCCGCGAACGCAACTCCCGGCAGACGGTGACGCCATCGCCGTCCGGCAACCGAACGTCGAGCACGGCGACGTCCGGGCGTAACGCGGGTACCCGGGCCAACGCCTCGGCGGCCGTGGCGCCCTCGCCCACAACCGTGATGTCGCCGTCGGCCTCAAGTAGATCTTTGACACCGCGGCGGACCACCTCGTGGTCGTCGAGCAAGAAAACCCTTACTGGACGGCCGTCTTCCGCTGCCGACTCCGTCACCGTGCGCTCCCTTCGAGCGGCCAGCTCGCCACGATCTTCAGCCTAGCCCGCCGAACGCCCCGTCGGCTCTTTCCGTTCGGCCCGGCCGTCCGGGACTTAGTTCCTTTGCAGCTGGGGTCGCACGGCGGTGGCTTGTCCGCGTGGCATGGCGGATGCTTGGCGAGAGGCGATTGGCGCGCGACACCCGCGCGAAAGCCGCTCAAAGAGGCCGCGCGAAACGCCGCGCTGCCCAGCGCGAAGGAGCCCACGATGACGACGTTCGCCGCCGATGTCGACGCCGATGCTTTGCTGAGTGACGCGGGAATCGTGCGGATCAGGTCGGCCCGACCTGACGACGCGGTCGCCCTGCGCGCGATGTACGAGCGGTTGTCATCTGACACGTTGTATCTGCGCTTCTTCACCCTCTCCGCGACGCTCGCTGGTGAGGACGTCGCCCGGCTGACCCGGCCCGCCGACACCGGACATCATTCGCTCGTCGCGGAAATCCGCGGAGAGATTGTCGGTGTCGCAACGTACGAGCGGCTCGATGACCCGTCGCAAGCCGAAGTGGCGTTCCTCGTAGATGACGCGCACCAAGGTCGCGGTGTAGGCATGTTGTTGCTTGAGCACCTCGCCACGGTGGCCACCGCGAACGGCATCGTCACGTTCGTCGCCGAAACGTTGCCGGCCAACGCGCGCATGTTGCGCGTCTTCTCCGACGCGGGTTTCCCGCTCACCCAAACTCTTCGGGAGGACGTCGTGCACGTCGTCGTCCCCTTGCGTTTTGACGAGGATTTCCGTCGCGCGGTCGACACCAGAGAAGCAAGGGCCGACGCCGCGTCGCTTCGCCCGGTGCTGGCGCCGAAGTCGGTCGCCGTCGTCGGCGCCGGCGCCGACCCCGCCGGGCTTGGCCACCAGGTGCTCGCGAACATCGTTCGCGGCGGTTACCGCGGCGACCTTTACGCGGTCAACCGCTCAGGTCACCGCGTCGTCGGTGTGCACGCGTATCAGGATCTGCAGTCGATTCCCGGACCCATCGACGTCGTCGTCATCGCCGTGCCGGCCAAGCACACACTTGACGTCGCGCGCGAGGCGGCGGCGCGTTCGGTCGCCGGCATCGTGGTCATCACCGCTGGCTTTGCGGAGGTTGGCAAGGCAGGCAAGCAACAACAGGCCGAGCTCGTGCGCATCTGCCGCGACGCGGGCATGCGGCTGATCGGGCCGAACTGCATGGGCATCGCAAATGCCGCCGCCGACGTCGCGCTGAACGCCACGTTCACGCCGGCGAGCCCGCCTCCTGGGGGCATCGGCTTGATGTCGCAGTCGGGTGCCGTCGGCATTGCCGCACTCGACTACGCGGCGCGTTCTGGCCTTGGACTGTCGACGTTCGTCTCCGCTGGAAACAAAGCGGACGTCTCCGGTAACGACTTGCTCTGCTACTGGGAACAAGACCCCGCGACGACGGTGTGCGCCCTGTACCTCGAATCGTTCGGTAACCCGCGCAAGTTCGCCCGCATCGCCGCCCGGGTGAGTCGAAGCAAGCCGATTGTCGCGGTCAAGTCCGGCCGCACGGTCGCTGGAAGCCGTGGCGCCGCGTCGCACACCGCCGCCGCGGCCACCCCTGACGTCGCCGTCGACAGCTTGTTCGACCAAGCGGGCGTCACCCGGGTCGACTCACTCGCCGAATTGTTCGACGTGGCAACGCTTTTCGACCTCGCGCCACTGCCGCGCGGTCGCCGGGTGGCCATCGTCGGAAACAGCGGCGGCCCAGGTGTGCTTGCCGCCGACGCTTGCGAAAGCGCCGGTCTCGAAGTCGTCCAACTCAGCGAGGTCACCCGTCGACGACTCGCCGGGCTCCTGCCCGCAGGCGCGTCGATCGAGAATCCGGTCGACCTGCTCGCGGCCACCGACCCGATCTCGTTCGAAGCTGCGCTGCGGGTTTTGCTCGAGGCACCGGAGATTGACGCGGTCATCACCGTGTACACGCCGATTCAGCCCGGCTCTGAGATCGGTATCGGCTCCGCCATCGCCACGGTGCAAGCAGACAAGCCGGGGAAGCCGGTGCTTGCCTGCTTCCTTGGGCTCACCGCGATGCCGCGCGAGCTGCGTTCGCCCGACGGGCCTCCTGTGGTGCCGTTCTACTCCTTCCCCGAGCCAGCTGCCCGCGCGCTTGCCGCCGCCGTTCGCTACGCGGCGTGGCGCGAACGCCCGCAGGGCGTCGTGCCAGAGTTCAAGGGCATCGACCTCGCCGCGGCCCGCGCGATCGTGCGCGGCGTGCTCGACGCCAATCCTGACGGCGCTTGGGTCGACGCGAAGACCGCGGTGGCGCTGATGGAAAGTCACGGTGTGCGGGTGGCGAAGACAGTGCAAGTCGCGGACGCCGAAGGCGCCGCGCAGGCGGCGGTCGACATCGGGCTGCCGGTGGTGCTGAAAGCCGCCGGTGGTGAGCTCGTGCACAAGACCGAACTGGGTGGGGTGCGGCTCAACCTGCGCACACCTGACGACGTCCGACGAGCGTTCCAAGAAATGTCAGGCGCGCTCGGCGAAACCATGGGCGGCGCGATCGTGCAGCCGATGGTGGAGTCCGGTGTTGAGACGGCCATCGGCGTCGTCGCTGACCCGACCTTCGGCCCCCTCGTGATGGTCGGCCTCGGCGGCGTTGCCAGCGACCTGCTCGCCGACCGCGCGTTCCACATGCTGCCCATGACGGTTGACGACGCGCAGCGTCAAATCCGCTCCTTGCGCGCGGCACCACTCTTGTTCGGCTACCGCAACACGCCGTTGTGTGACGTCGAGGCGCTCGAGGAGATGATGATGCGGGTCGCGCAGCTGGCGATCAACGTGCCGGAGCTCTCGGAACTCGACCTCAACCCGGTGACCGTGTCGCCGTCCGGCGCGATCGCGGTTGACGTGAAGGTGCGGCTGCGGCCGACTGTGGGCGAAGACCCGTTGTCTCGCCGGCTTCGGTAGCGCGCAAACAAAACGGCGGTCGCCTCTGCAAAACGCAGTAGGCGCCGCCGTTCTTGGTGGGGCCGCGAACTTCCTGACTCCGACGTCAGCCCTCGTCAGGGTGCGGTGTCGCCGGGACGACGAGCACCGGACACTTGGCGTGCCGCGTGCACGATTGCGCCGTCGATCCGAGCAAGAGGCCGAGCGGACCGGAGTGGCCGCGCGCGCCTACGACAAGCAGGTCGGCGTGGGCGGCCATCGTGGTCAGCACTTCGTGTGCGCTGTGTTCGCGGGCATCGACGGCTCGCAAGACCAGATTCGGCGGAAGGTCCGGCGCCGGCAGGGTGTCGGTACCGAAGGCCTCTCGGCTAACCCGTTCAAGGGTCGCGTGGGCGTCGGCTGCCGCGTCGTCGACGCCGCCGGGGGAGGCGTAGATCTCGCGGGCGCCTTCGCCCGCCGGTCCGTGTGACGGCACCAAGACCGTGCCGAGCGGATACGGCGTTGGCCGGTGCGGGTGGTAGACGCACACCGCTTCTAGCTTCGCCGCGTCCCGGGCGGCCAGGCGTCCGGCGAAGCGCAGCGCTTCGACGGAGTTACGCGAGCCGTCGATACCGACAACCACATGTTCGAGCCGCAACGGTTCGACGGTCGGCATCCGGTCGCCAGGGTCATCGAGCGCCATCCCGCGGTGCGACTGAGACATCGTCATGTGAATCGACCTCCAATACGTCGCTACCTCTAGCGTGCGACCGGCGGTGGTCGGCTGGCAGCGCCAAACGTCGCCAGCCAACAGGACGGTCGGCGGGCAGCGCGGGACTAAAGTCTCTGCGCCTGGCCCCGCCCGGTTGCCGACCATGGAGTCGTGTCAGTCGACAAGAGTGGGCTTGAGGTCCTCAGCGAGGGCGACTGCTTCGCGCTGCTCGCGCGAGCGCCCATCGGTCGGGTGGTCTATTCGGACCGCGCGCTGCCGGTGATTGTGCCGGTTAACTACACGCTCGACGGTGACGACGTGGTCATTCGCACCGGACGGCGGTCGCGGCTTGTCACGCACGTGGCCGGTCACGTGATCGCCTTCGAGGTCGACGAGATCGACACCGCCAGCCGTTCGGGCTGGAGCGTCGTCCTGACCGGGTTCTTGCAGTTGATCGATGACCCGGCCGAGGTCGCGCGATTGGAGAAGCTCGGGCTGCGATCGTGGGCGCCCACGGCGTACGACCGCTATCTGCGGTTGCGAGCGGACCTGGTGACCGGTCGGCGCATCCCATCGGCGACCACCGAAGCCGTGCAGGTCGCCGCCGACGCAGAGTTGGCCTTCAGCGACTGACGTCGCGTGTGCGGCCGTTGGCGGATCAGTCTTCGAGCGGCACCTGCCAGCGAATCTCGACGCCACCTTCCGGCGGGTTCGTCGCGCTGAAGATGCCGTCGAGCCCCTCGGCGCGGGCCTGCAGGTTGGCCAGCCCGCTGCGTCGGCCATCGGGTGGCAGCCCGACGCCGTCGTCCGAGATAGTCGCTGTCACGGCGGCGTCGTCGACCGCGATGACGACGTCGACCCGGCTTGCCTTCGCGTGCCGCGCCGCGTTCGACAACGCTTCGCGCAAGACGGCGAGTAGGTTCTCGCCGACCGTGCCGGAGACTCGGGTGTCGATGAGACCTTCGAGCCGAAGGTTCGGGGTGAAACCGAGCAAGTCGTTGTAGTCGTCAATGAGGTCGACGATGCGCGCACGCAGGCTCTTGGAGGTGCCGCGCTCTGGCCGTTGCAGCGCGTAAATGGTCGACCGGATCTCTTTGATGGTCTTGTCGAGGTCGTCGACCGCGTGCTGGACGTGCTCGACGGCCTCTGGGCGATTCATGTAGCGCATCGAACTCTCCAGCTGCATGCCGGTGGCGAACAGCCGCTGGATCACCAAATCGTGCAGGTCGCGCGCGATCCGGTCGCGGTCTTTGAAGATGCTGAGTTGCTCGTTGTCGCGTCGCTGCTTCGCCAGTTCAAGCGCGAGCGTCGCCTGCACGGCAAAACCCTCGAGCGTCTCCTGCTGACCCGGCGTGAACGCCGGATTCCCGCGCTTGTTCGCGACGTACAGCACGCCGAGGGTGGTGGTCGCCGAGCGCAACGGCACGAACACCGCGGCCGCGATGTCGGCGCGCACCAAATGCCCGGACGCCGCTCTCGGCTCATCCTTCAGATCCGGAACATTCAGAGTGAGGCCTTCCTGATAGACCGCGCCGACGAGGGACGCGTCAAGTTCAAGTCGCATGCCCAACAGGTTGTCGGCAAACGAGCCGTCGGCCATCTCGATCGCGAGTGCCTTGCCCAGCGGAAGCGCGATTGCGGCCAGATCGGCCTCCGCGAGCTCGCGGGCGCGTTCAGCGATAAGGCGAAGCACTTCTTCGGTTTCAGAGCCAGACAGCAGCGCCGTAGTGACCTCGGACGACGCCCGCAGCCATCGCTCGCGTCGGACCGTCTCGTCGAAGAGCCGGGCGTTTTCGACGGCGACGCCGGCCGCCGCGGCGAGCGCGATGACGACATTCTCGTCATCGTCGTCAAAGTCGCCGCCGCCGCGCTTTTCGGTGAGGTAGAGGTTGCCGAACACCTTGTCGCGGATGCGCACAGGAACGCCTAGGAAGCTGCGCATTGGCGGGTGATTGGGCGGAAAGCCGTACGACAGCGGATGTTCGGCGAGGTCGTGAAGCCGCAGCGGCTTTGGGTCTTTGATCAAAACGCCGAGGATGCCGTGGCCGCGCGGAAACGGCCCGATTCGGGCCAGCGTCTCATCGTCGATGCCCACTGTGACGAACTCGGCGAGCTCGTCGCCCTCCCCGAGGACGCCCAACGCTCCGTATTGCGCGTCGACGAGTTCGGTGGCCGTCTCGACAATTCGCCGCAGCACGGTGTTGAGGTCGAGCGCTCCGGCGACGGCCACCACCGCGTCGAGCAGCCGATGCAGCCGGTCGCGCGTCGTCAACACAGCCTGCAGACGCGACTGAAGCTCGGCTAGCAGTTGGTCAAGGTGCAACTGCGTGTGGATCGTTTGGTCGGCCACCGGTCAATCCTGCCAGGTTCGAGGGGCAGAGAGATCGCTTAACCTGATCGAGATGACGAAAGACGCGGTCGCCGAAGCCGAGCCGGCCGGCGTGAGCCCGCGGTTCGCGCGACAGCCTGTTGACGGCCGGCTGCGGTGCCGTCAGTCGCGATGCAGCCGACGAGACACGGCGGCGAACCGCTCGCGCTCGGTGTCGTCGAGCTTTCGGGTGTCGCGTAGGTCGACGTACGGCTCCTGATCTGGTGGCAATCCGTCATCGATCGCCTTGGCCCGTTGTAGTTCGGCGTCAAGCTCAGCCCCGAGCAGCAGAGCGATGTTCGAAATCCAAAGCCAGATAAGGAAAAACACGATGCCCGCGAGGGAACCGTAAGTCTTGTTGTAAGAACCGAAGTTCGCCACGTAGACGGCGAACGCCGCCGACGCCGCCGCCCAGACGACAACGGTGAGTAAGCCGCCTGGTGTGACCCATCGGAAGCTAGCCTGCTTGGCGTTGGGCGCTGCCCAAAACAGCAACGCAAGCGCGATGCTGGCGAGCACGACGAGGAACGGCCATTTGGCAATGTTCCACACGTCGACCGCCGTGCCGCCCAGCCCGATGACGTTGCCGACGTCGCGGGCCAGGCTCCCGGACAGCACCGCGATCGCCGCCGCGACGACCACCACGATCACCAAGAAGATGGTCAGCGCCAGCCGGATCGGCGCGGTCTTCCAGATCGGCCGGCCCTCGACGATGTCGTAGATGTTGTTCGAGGCGCGCATGAACGCGGCGACGTAACTCGACGCCGACCACAACGCGAGTAACAGGCTGAGCACGCCGATGACGCCGGCGGCGCTGTGGTTGTCCTGGACGTTTTGGAAAATCGTGTTGATGGTTCCCTTGACGCTGCCGGGGGCGTTCTTTTGCAGGTTGTTGAGGAGCTTGTCGCTGGTGCTCTTGCCGAGCAGTCCGACGATCGAGACGAGCACCAATAGCCCAGGAAATAGCGCGAGGATCGATCGATAGGTGAGGGCGGCCGCCCAGTCGCTGAGGCTGTCCTCTTTGTATTCGCGCACGGTGCGGCGCAGCACGCCCTTCCACGACCGCTTCGTCAACGCGAGCGGTGAGCTCGGACTCTCGTCGGCCGGCGACTGCGGCTTCGTCATCGTTCCGGAGGCGGCCGGGGCAGCCGAGGTCGCCGCAGTCGGCGAGGTGGCCGACGCGGCCGAGGTTGCCGCCGCCGGTGGCGCGGCGGGGGCTTGGGCGTCGTCGGTCACGTCGGCGGTGGCCCTCGTGGGATTGCTGCCGCGGTGGCGCGGCATATGGGGTGACATCGCGTCGTCCTCGCTTGGTGGTCGGTGGCCTCAGTGTGGTGCCCACTGCTGGTAAGGGGGAACCGCCGGTGGAAATAGTTGAGCGCTCATCTATGTTGAAGGAGCTGACGGGCCGGAGGACGCGCCCGGCCAGCCACGCCCGCCCAGCTACGCCCACCCAGCCCAGGAGGTCTTGATGACTACCCAGACGACCCAGACGACCCGCACCGACCTCACCGGCGACTACACCATTGACGTCGCCCACTCCCGCCTGGGTTTCGTCGCCCGGCACGCCATGATCACGAAGGTGCGGGGCGCCTTCAACGATTTCGTCGGCACCGCGGTAATCGACGCCGATGACCCGGCGAAGTCGCAGGTCACGATCACCATTCAGGCCGAGAGCATCGACACCCGCAACGAGCAGCGTGACGCGCACCTGCGCAGCAACGACTTCCTCGACCTCGCCAACCACCCGCTGATCACCTTCGAAAGCACGACTGTTGAGGCGCGGCCGGGCGACGTCTACCGGCTCACCGGTGACCTCACCATCCGTGGCGTCACCAAGCCGGTCACGTTCGACCTTGAGTTCACCGGCTCAGCGGTCGACCCGTTCGGCAACACCCGCGTCGGCTTGGAGGGCTCGGTCAAGATCAACCGGAAGGACTGGGGCGTCAACTGGAACGCCGCGCTCGAGGCTGGGGGCTTCCTGGTCAGCGAGGAGATCACCCTCGAGTTTGAGATCTCGGCCATCAAGTCGGTGGCATAAGCAAGACCGCACCCGCATCGAGTAGGGGGACCCCCCCGGCCGGCGGGGGCCCCCCCGGGGCCGGGGTCGGGCGGGGCGGGGCACCCCGGGTAGTGGGGGGGGTAACGGGG